>JBKJSM010000119.1:0-3384 GCA_046594445.1 Gaiellaceae bacterium
CGCACGACCTGGCTCGCCGAGCGCCTGCGCGGGCTCGACGACGACGAGGTCGCGGCGATCGAGGCTGCGATCGAGCCGCTGGGTCTGCTGCTGGGGAGACCGCTCTGACCGCCGCGCTGCTGCGGCTGAACGCACGCACGTTCGCGAGTCTGAAGCGCCACCGGAACTACCGGCTCTTCTTCGTCGGCCAGGTGATCTCGGTCAGCGGCACCTGGATGCAGAATGTCGCGCTCGCCTGGCTCGTGGTCGAGCTGACGAGCTCGCCGATCGCCGTCGGCGCGCTCGCCTTCTTCCGCTTCATTCCCTTCACCCTCTTCGGCCTCGTCGCCGGGGTCGTTGCCGACCGGATCGACAACCGCAAGCTCGTGATCGCGACGCAGGCGACGTCGATGTTCTTCTCAGCGATCCTGGCCGTGCTCGTCCTGACGGGTACGGCGACTCTCTGGGTCGTCTACCTGCTCGCGGCGCTCTCCAGCATCGCGCTCGTCTTCGACGCGCCCGGCCGCCACGCGCTCACGTTCCAGATGGTCGGGCGCGCCGAGCTCTCGAACGCGGTCGCGCTGAACGCGAGCCTCTTCAACGCGTCGCGCGTCGTCGGCCCCGCCGTCGCCGGCGTGCTGATCGCAGCCTTCGGCACCGGCGTCTGCTTCGCGATCAACACGGTCACTTTCCTCGCCGTCCTCGCGAGCCTGCTCCGGATGCGGAAAGAGGAACTCGTTCCGGTCACGCGCATCGGCGAGCCGCCGACGATGATGCGCGGTATCCGCGAGGGACTCTCGTGGGCGCTCCGCGCTCCCGAGGTACGGCTCGTCCTGATGATGGTCACCGTCGTGAGCACGGTGGGGTTCAACTTCCACGTGATCCTGCCGCTGCTCGCGTCCGAGACGCTGAAGACCGGGCCCGAGGTGTTCGGCGTCCTCTCGGCCACGTTCGGAGGCGGCGCGCTCGTCGGAGCGCTGCTCTCCGCCGCGATCGGACGGGCGAGCTGGAAGGTGCTCGTGCTCGGGACGGCAGGCTTCAGCCTCTCGCTGATCGCGCTCGCGCCGCTCGAGTCCGCGTGGGCGTGCGCGATCCTGCTCTTCGTCACGGGCGTCTCGTTCACCCTCTGGACGTCGAACGCGAACGCGATCCTGCAGCTGCGCGCGCCCGACCACCTGCGCGGGCGGGTGGTCAGCCTCTATCTCTGGGCGTTCGCCGGGCTCGCGCCGGTCGGTGGGCTGCTCGCCGGCTGGCTGACGCAGGTCGGCGGCACGCAGCTCGCCTTCACCGCCGGCGGCGTCGCGGGGCTCGTCATGAGCGCGCTCGCCGCGCGCGAGCTCACTCTTGGCCGGACAGTGGTGGCGATCCGACAGTGATTTCGATCGCCGGCGGCTCCTCGGGCGCCGGAGCCGGCTTGCCCTGGGCGGCCGGTGCAGCCTGCGTGGGCGCCGGGGCGGACTGCTTCTCGACCGGCTTCGACTGTCCCATGCCGGGCAGCGGCTCGGCGCCGAGCTCGGTAGGCGTCTCCCCGGACACGACGTCGACAGGCGCCTCGTTTGCGGGCGCGACGGCCACCGGCGCCCGGACCGGCTGTGTCGCTGGCTGGGGCGCCGGCGCGGCAGCCGTCAGCTCCGCCTTCGGTGCAGCGGGCGCAGGCCGCGCGATCTTCACGGCCGGGGCCTTCGCCGCCATGCGCGGCGTCTTCGGCATCGACTCCCCGTAGGGCAGGCGGATCAGGCGCGTCGACGTGTCGGGCCACGAGGTGAGCACGAAGGCGCCGAGCGCCATCCCCGCCAGGATCATTCCGAGCCAGACGAGGTTGCCGCGAGTCGCAAGGGCCACAATCACTCTCTACCGCAGACGTCGTTCGGGCCAAACGGCCTTTACGAAATCCTTTCGGTTCCCTCGCACGAGGGAACCGAGCTGCGAACCGCGCGCCGATAGGAGAGTCACTGTGGCGCGTAGAGCCCGGCCCCTTGCGGCGGCCGGCGAGGGCAAAGGAGTTCGGATGCACCAGTTTGCGAGCGGGCCGGCCGCGGGTCTCGGCCTGATCGGGGAAGAGCCTCCACTGAGCCCCGTGACGGTCGGGCGGTCCGGGAATGCGTTCTCGGGGGCAGCGGTAGCCCTGAAGCCGATCCCGGCGATCTCGCTCACCACCAGGAAGAAAGCATCGGCCGAGACGCGCCGGCTCGTCCTCCGCCTCCTCGGCGGCGAGGAGATCGAGCTCGCCACGTTCGAGGACCGCGAGGAAGCGATGCAGGCCGCGGCCGAGATCGTCGCCCAGCTCGCAGCCGCGGAGACGGCCGGCGACTGGCCGGAGATCGACGGTCGCTTTCTGCGTCCGGGCTCGATCGCTTCGGTCGACGTCCTCTCCGACTAGTCGGAGTCCGCCTCGACGTCCTCGCGCCGGACGGCGCCGAGCAGGCGGCCGTCGGACGTCGTCAGAAGCTGCACGGTCAGGTCGTGCTCGCGCATCCGCTGTGCGAGCACGTCGAGCGCGAGGTCCGGCCGGATCGTGCTCGGCCCCTCTCGCATCGCTGTCTCGACGCGCCCCGAGGCTCGAAGGCCCGCGCGGCCGAGCAGGCCGAGGAGCACGCCCTCGGCGTTCGTGACGGCGCAGATCCCCCAGTCCGTTGCCGCGACACCCGCCGCGACGGTCTTGACGTCGTCGTCGAGCGAGCAGGTCGGTAAGTCGCGTCGCGCAATGTCTGCTGCGGTCGGCGGCGCACCTTCGGGGCGGATTACCTCGCCTCCGGATGCAAGCCAGTCGAGCTTCCCGCCCACGTAGTCGTACACCGCCGGGAAGCCGAGCGTCTCGAGCCGCCACGCGGCCCGCGGGCTCATGTCTCAGGCGGAGTCCCAGCAGTAGACGACCACGGGCTGCTCACGGTCGAGGTCGGCCGCGAGCGCGGGTAGCTCCTTCAGCGGCATGTTGCGCGCACCCGGGAGATGCATCTCCTCGTACTCGTCGCGCGGCAGCACCTCGACGAGCTGCGCGTGCTCGCCGATCAGGCGCTCGAGCTGACGGCGGTCGATCTCGACAGGCATGGGATCCTGTTACCCGCTCTGCGACGAATCACGCTTCCGGGGGACGGCGCGTACGCGCTTTTGTGGGAAAGTGCGCTCGTCGGAGTGGCGTCGCTCCGCAGCCGCCAACGCTGGAGGAGACGCCACCATGCACGCACTTCTGGAGCCCCCGGTCAGCCCGACTCTCGTCGGTGTCTACAACGCCGCCACACCCCCGCTCGACCAGCGCCGCGTCGTCGTCCGCCTGCGCGACGGCGAGTCGATTCTCGTCGGGGGCGCACCGAGCTACGAGCGCGCGCTCGTGCTCGCGCAGAAGACGATCCTGACGTTCGAGGTCAAGGAAGGCGAGTGGCCGATGCTCGGCGACCGGTTCGTCAA
>JBKJSM010000080.1:0-12650 GCA_046594445.1 Gaiellaceae bacterium
GGTCTTCGGATCGAGGACGCGAACGAACCCCGGCGGATCCCCCCTCGGCGAGACATCCATCGCGCCCGCCGCAGAGGCGGTCGAAATCACTACAAACGGGCTGCGTTCGATCCAGGCCCGGCAGTGATCATCGATGTGATCGATCACCTTCTTGACCTGCGATTCCATTGGCTCCCCGAGCGTCGCCAGAACCTCGTCCGCTCTCGTCACGACCTGCTCAGGTTGATACCCCGGTTCACTACTCATACGACATCCTCACTCTGCGGTCCGTCCACATAACCGTCTCCATGGATCCCAGTATTCACAGCATCGCGCCATCTCGCTCAGGGGACATTTCCGGACGCTGGCCCAGGCGACGCGGTCCGCCCACGCCGTTAGTTGCGTTGCGCCCGACTTGTAAGTGTTTCTGGAAACCGCGCAAGAACTGTCTGTTCCCGCATCTACCAGGGTGTACATCCCATCAGGGCGTACATCTATCCGAGGGAGCACAGATGATCCGCAAATTCTTGATGACCGCCGGAGCGGTGATGGCGCTCGTGTTCGTCGGCGCCGCCGGCGCGAAGACGGTGACAGTCTCGATCACAAAGAACGGTTACGTGCCGAGCGCGGTGACGATCGCCGTCGGTGACACCGTTCAGTTCACAAACAGCGACACGGTGGCCCACCAGGTCACGTTCAAATCCACGACGGGGGTGACCTGCACGCCGAACCCGCTGGTGCTCCAGCCGGCGCAGTCGGGCACATGCACGTTCGCTGCGCCGGGAACCTTCACGTACTCCGATCCCAACGTGAAGGGAAACACCTTCCGGGGAACGGTCACCGTGACCGGCCAGGCGCCCGCCGAAGCGGTCACGCTCACCGCGAAGCCGCAGACTCTCGTCTACGGCGGCAAGGTCACGTTGACGGGAACCCTGTCGAATCAGAAGGTCGGTGAAAACGTCGACGTGCTCGCGACGGCCTGCGGCCAGACCGCGGCAACCAAGGTGACCACCGTGCAGACGACGACCGGTGGCGCGTACAGCGCCGTTGTGACGCCGCTCAAGAACACCGTCTACACGGTGAAGGTGAAGAACACGTCCAGTCAGCCGGTGACCGTCAAGGTGCGGCCGCGTCTGCGTCTCGGCAAGGTGGCAGCCCAGCGCTACTCGCTGCGCGTGTTCGCCGCCCAGAGCTTCGCCGGCAAGTACGGCACGTTCCAGCGCTACAACGGCACTCTCCGGCGCTGGGTCAACGTCAAGCGGGTGCTCCTACGCGCGAACTCGACGGGGGTCGCCCCGACGGTGATCTCGTCCGTGTCGTTCCGCGCGACCGTCCCGGCGCGGGTGAAAGTCCGCGTGATCCTGCCGCAGCTCCAGGTCAGCAGCTGCTATCTGCCCGGGATCAGCAACGCGATCTTCAGCTAAGGAACTCGGGTGAGCTCGGCGTGCGCCGCAGCGACGGCGCACGCCGAGTCCCAGGGCCTAAACGGCTGACGTGTCCTGCTGCGCGCCCACTAGGAGGGTTTTACGAAATTGGCGGGGCCACGCGGTGAGGTGGCGTCGTGGGACAAGACGCGACGTGCGCTCGGACATCTCGGACTGGACGGGCGGCGCACCGTTTCTACGTGCGGATAGTGATTTCCAGGGTGCCGCGCGTGTTGCGAAGCCTTATGAATCGGCAAACGCGGCAAACGTCGCCCTCGACGGGCATCGCGTAGGGGATTCCGCGCTCGTCTTCTATCGGTTCGGTCGTGCCCTTCCGCGCGTAGTGCAGCACGTAGTCCCAGCGCGTGTCGGAGAACCAGTCAACCGCCCCGCAGACCGGGCATCGCGGGTTGCCGGGGTTTACCTCGTTCTCATCCTTGCCCATCGCTGCCTCCTCATCTTGGGGAGACGAGGATGACACTCCTCAAGCGCCCGCGCGACCTTGGCCTGAGCGCTATCGAAGTTCAGCGACACGCGGAGACTTCACCATGAACGTGCTAGTAGCATCGTGCCGTGCGCGAGTTGCGTCCGGGTCTGTGGCACTGGGAGACACCGCATCCCGAGTGGCGGCCGACCGAGCCGTGGAGCGAGAACGTGTCGTCGTACGCGATCGACGACGGGGAGCGGCTGCTGCTCTTCGATCCGCTGGCGGTGCCGAGCGAGCTCGAGGAGCTCGCGGCGGGCCGCGAGACGGCGATCGTGCTCACCGCGCCGTGGCACGAGCGCGACGCGCAGAGCCTGGTCGAGCGGCTCGGAGTGCCGGTCTACACCCCGCTGCCCGACAGCGCCGAGTTCCTCATGGACACGTACGGGATCACCGCCGAGCAGGCCGGCGACGGCAGTCCCGACGTCGTCTGACTGCTCCGCGAGAGGAAAGGCGAGGCACGCCCGTACTCGGCCGGCGACCGGTTGCCGTTCGGCGCCGGAGTCCCACATCTCGTCGACCTGCACGCCGGCCGCCTCCAGCTTCGCCTTCGCGTCGGCGACGTCGGGGACACCGAGAGCAAGCATCCCGGGTGGCAGCGGTGCGAACTCGTACTCGTGGGTGTGCGGCGTCATCACCGCGAGCGTCACGTTGCCGGCCTCGTACTCGACCCAGTCGTCGCCCGGTGAGTTGGGGTTCCGCTCGAGGCCAAGCAGCTCACCGTAGAAGTGGTTCGCCTCCTCCATGTCCGTCACCGGGACGCGGATGTAGTCGACTCGTTGTACGTCGATCATGGGATGCGTGCCTCCTGTGTCTGGACGAGCGCGTCGATCGACGCCGTCGGGACGACGCCTTCGACGCTGCGCGCCAATTTCGCGTCCAACGTTATGAACGCGTCTGCCTGCAGCTGCGTGAGCGCGACGTACTCGGCGTCGTAGGTCGACGCCCAGCCGAGCTGATCCGCAACCTCCCAGGCCCGGCGCCGAAGCACGGCGTCCCCGAGCAGCCTGATGCGCATCCGCCCGATACGGGCGAGGCGCTCGCGCGCGACACCGGCCGGGATCTCGCCCCGCTGAACGGCCTCGTGGAGAGCCGACAGCGTTTGTGAGCGAAGAAGCGTCGGCGCCAGGAGCTCGTGCTCAGCTGAGACCTCGATCGCTTCGCTCGCCAGGCGAAGGACTGCGCCGGCGTCCACGACGAACCTCGTCATGCGACCGATCGGACGGCTCGGACGAGCGCCCGGTGCCGCGCCACGCGGGTCCAGGTGACCCGCGCGACCCCTCCGAAGGCCCGGTGCGCCTCGACGGCCGCGCGAAACGCATCCATGAACCCGGGCGTGCCGAGCGGGTCGAAGCCGTCCTCCCACCACACGCCGAGGATCCGCAGCTCGTCCGCCTTGCGCTCGATCCGCGGCTCGATCCGCCCCACGAGCCGGTCGCCGAAGAGGATCGGCAGGACGTAGTAGCCCCAGCGCCGCTTGGAGGCCGGGGCGTAGACCTCCCAGACGTAGTCGAAGTCGTAGCAGCGGCGGAGGAAGTCCCGATCCCAGACGAGCGGGTCGAGTGGTGCGAGGAACACGACGCCGGGAGCGGCTCCACCGGGATCGGCGCCACGGCCGACCTCCTCCTCCGCCTCGTTCAAGATCGGGAGCTCACCACTCACCACGAACCGACTGCCGCGGATTCCCTCGATCTCGACGGGCAGTAGGTCGCCTGCTTCGACGAGCTCGGCCAGGAGCTCCCGACGCCCGATTGCGCCGAACGACACGCCGCCCTCGAGCCCGCAGGACGCGCGGACCCTCGGCGACGTGCCGAACCACAACTCCGCCGACCCGGTCGTGCCGAGCAGTCCGTGCGCGCGGTAACGCGACAGGAGCTTGTGCCGGAACTGATCGCGCGGCGGATGTCTCTCGGCGAGGAGCTGCTCCGGAAAGAGCCGCTCGGCGAGGTCGTAGACGCGCCGATTGCCGTCGCGCCGAGCAAGACCGAGGATCCCCGCCTCGGCGAGGGCCTCGAGGATCGCCCGTACCTGATTCGTCGGGCGCCAGTACCAATCGATCGCCTCGCGCGGCCCGACGTCGCCAGGCCCGAGCGGCCCCTCCGTCCGGATCCTCTCCAGCAACTCCTCGACGAGCGGAGCATGCTCGACGAACGCCGCCCCTTCGTGACGGACGCGCGAGCGGTCCCAGGTGATCCGGTGGTACGGCAGCTCCGACGCCGGCAGGATCGACAGGCCCTTGTTGTAGGCCTCGAAGAGGGTGCGCTCTTCGTACAGCAGTCCGTCCGTCCACTCCCGCCGGTACCCGCCGATCCGCGCGAGCAGGACGAGGTCGTGATTGCGGCCGGCGACCTCGAGCGGGTCGAACTGCAGCGAGGCGATCCGCTCGATCACGGTCATCACGCTCGCCGGCTCGGCGGGCAGCGCCCGGGGTGGGGCGAGGAAGTGTCGGATCGCCAGAAACCGCCTTGCGACGGCCCGACTGATCGTCAGGGCTTCGCTCAGGAGAGTGCGCGTTCGAGGGCGGCGCGATCGAAAGGCCCTCCGTGCGTCGCGAGCACGAGCTCGACCGGCAGCTCGAGCAATGGACGAAGCGACTCGAGGATCCGCTCGGGCGGCACGCCCTTGTCCGCCCACTCGACCGGGAACTCGAGGCCGTTGCCGCGGTCGATCAGCGTGTCGCCGACGACGAGCGCCTTGCGGCCCTCGACCCAGAGCACGAGGTCGTTCGGCTCCATCCCCGGAAGCGCCTGGACTCCGACCGGCAACCGGTCGCCGGCCCTGAACACCTGTCCCTCGACCGGGTTCGGGTCGCCCTCGTCCGGCGGCGGCACGTACAGCGTGGCGCCGAGCCGCGCAGCCAGGCTCTGGGCGTCACGCGCGTGCCACGGGGTCGTCAGCACGATCGCCGCCTTGCGCTCGGCCGCGAGCGCCTCGATCTCGTCCGGCACGGCCAGCGGGTCGAACAGCAGCAGCCGCTCGCCGTCGTCGATCGCGTACGACGAAACCATCTCGCCCCACTCCTCCCCCGGCTTCCAGTCCGGGTGCGCCGCTTCCCAGTGCCACAGGCCCGTGTGTAACTCCCGCACGTCGGCATGCTAAGCGAATGACAGACGAGGATGACGACAGGCCGCCGATCTGCCGAGCGTGTGGCGTCACGATGGTCCCGGCCGCACTCAGTGCGCGCGAGGAGCACTCCGGTGACTGGATTTGCCTGGAGTGCGAAGAAACGGGAGAGCCGGAGCCAGGAACGTGCTAGGAGCCGTGAGCCTTCGCGACGTCGCCGATGATCCCGGCGAGCTCCTGCGGACGCGACCACATGGGCCAGTGGCTCGTCGGCAAGTCGACCCAGGTGACGTTCCGCAGCTCGGCGAGCCCGCCAAGCCAGGTCTGGCCCTCCGAGACCGCCTCGCGGTACTGCTCGGACGTGTATCCCGTGCAGATGACCGTGCTCGGCACGTCGAGGCGCGCGTCGCTGGTCAGCTCCGCCCCCTCGCGCAGCGCGGCGCCAGGCTCGGGCACGGCCCGCTCCCGGAACGCTTCGAGGTGCTCGTCCGTCAGCCCGTCGAGGTTCTCCTCCTCCGCAAGCTTCTCGAGCGAGGGCATCGGCAGCTCGACACCGTCGAAGCCGGCGTCGAGCGCAGCCGTGGCCGGGCCAGTGTCCACGTAGACCATCGCCGCGATCTGCTCGGGGATGCGGTCGCTTGCGCCGTAGCCGGGAACGCCGGCACCGCTGTGCACGGCGAGCACGACGGGGCCTCCCGCCGCCCCGACCGCGTCGCAGATCGCGTTGACGTGATCCGCCATGGTGATCGCTGACCGGTCGGCGTCGGCCGACTCGAGACCGGGCAGCGTCACCGCGGTGACGTCGTGGCCGTCGGCGCGCAACGCGGCGGCGACCTCGTCCCACGCCCACGCGCCGAGCCAGAACCCGGGAACGAGGACGATCGGTGCGGTGGTCATTTCTCGATCCTAATACTGGCCACCGCGTGGACGAGCGGTCGCCGGTTTAAGCTCACCATGTGAAGGTCTTCAACCTCAACGGAGACGACTGGGATCGCGTCGAGGAGCGAGAGGGGTGGCGCTCGAAGGACGCGTGGGTCGGCGCGCACGTCGGCGCCGAGCTGATCGGCGGCAGCATGTACGAGCTCGAGCCCGGCGATCGCCTCTGGCCCTACCACGTCCATCACGCGAACGAGGAGTGGGTCATCGTCCTCCGCGGAACGCCGACGCTGCGCTCGCCCGACGGCGAGCAGGAGCTGACCGAGGGTGACGTCGCCGCCTTTCCCCGGGGCAAGGACGGGGCGCATCAGATCATCAATCGCTCCGATTCGCCGATCCGCGTCCTGATGCTCTCGACCCTGATCCGTCCGGACGTGATCGAGTACCCGGACAGCGGCAAGGTCGGCGCCCGGAGCGTCGCCGGCGAGCGGATTCTCCTGAGCCGTCCCGGGCCAATCCTCGAGTACTGGGACGGGGAAGACTGACGTCGTCGGCGCTCGTGCTCCCCACCTACTAGCTCTTTGGCTCCTTCGTGGTGCTGGCCTGCGTCTGGTTCGTAGACGTTTGGCTACTGCTGGTCGTCCAGGTTGAGTGTGTGCCTTTCTTGATCATGTGCCTCTCTTCTGGTTGTCAGGTGAGTCAACCGACGTCACCTGCTGGTGGTTAAAGAGGTAGACCGGGTTTCCCTGCCCATCGAACAAGTCATTCAGCTTCATCACCTCCGTCAGAACGAGTTTGACCCTCAAAACGGTGCCGTCATCAAGCAAGTACTCGTTGAAGTGCTCGCCGGATGACCGAAAGCCGACCACCTCAGCGTCGTGCTCCTGTCCATCAGGTCCTGGAACCTTGCGGGTCCCCGCCACGTAGCGCCTCCCCCGTTAGGTTGACATCTGTGAGGGAGGGATCCTTACACGTCGCGGCCATTTCGCCAATCCCTCCTAGGGGAGCGGCAGCGCCCCGCGACCGTCGATGCAGTCCGCGAGGTAGAGCGCGACGCCGAGGTCGCCGGTCCAGAGCGTGTAGCGGCCGCGCCCGTCCTCGGAGCGGCTGCGTTCCATCTGGGCCGCAGCATGCATCGCGAACGCGCGCGCACGGGCGAGCCACCGCTCGTCCCCCGTGCGCGCGAGCAGCGCCAGGAAGGCGTAACCGTTCCCTGCAGTGCCGTGACAGAGTCCTGCGCCCTTCTTCAGCGGCCCGGCGCGCCACGTCAGCTCGCCGCCGGCGACCGCGAGCTCCTCGTCGAGGAGGTGGCCGATCGTCGCAACGATTCCCGGGGCGCCGTGGCACCACTGCATGCGGATCTCGCCGTCACGGTGCGACTCGAGTCGCTCCATCCCCGCGTACGCCAGCCAGTTGACGAGCCCATCCTCCTCGACGGCAAACGGCTGGAGCGCGGTATCGGCGTTCCAGGCCCCGTCCGCGAGCGCCTCGTGCGCATCTGGCGCATCCTAGGGTTTTGGTTGACAAGACCAAAACCGATCCCTAAGGTAAGAGTCGTGTCGACCAAAACTAGGTATGACCCGTCGCAGTTCCCGGCGTTCGCCGTCACGGTCGACGTGGTGATCCTGACCATGTCCGAGGGCCGGCTCCACGTCCTGCTCGTGTCGCGGGGAGAGGAGCCGTTCAAGGGGATGTGGGCGATCCCGGGCGGGTTCAAGCGGCCGACCGAGACCCTGGCCGAGGCCGCGGAGCGGGAGCTTCGGGAGGAGACCGGCGTCGACGCGGCCAGCCTGCTGGCCCAGTTCGGCGCCTACGGCGATCCCGAGCGCGACCCGCGCATGAACGTCGTCACGGTCGCGTACCTCGCCGTGGTTCGCGCCGTGGGGGCGATCGTCGCGGGTACGGACGCCGCAGTAGCCGCTCTCGTTCCGGTGGGCGACGTCCTCAACGGGAGGATCGAGCTGGCCTTCGATCATCTCCGGATCGTGCGCGACGCGATCGAGCGCGTCCGCGTCGAGCTCGAGGTCACGGGCATCGCGACCGCGTTCGTCGGAGCGACGTTCACGCTGGCCGAGCTGCGGGCCGTGTACGAGGCCGTCTGGGGCGTGCAGCTCGACGCCGCGAACTTCCGCCGCAGCGTCGTCACCGAGGAGGGCTGGGTGATTCCGACGGGACGCCGCGCCAGTCCCGGCCCCGCCGGCGGCAGACCTGCGGAGCTCTACCGGGCGGGCCAGGCGTGGGACAGCGGCGGGCCGATCCATCGCCTGCCGCGAACTTGGGAGGTCAAGGCATGAGGGCGGTCGTCCACGACCGGTACGGCGCGCCGGACGTGCTCCGTGTCGAGGAGGTCGAGCAGCCCGTGCCGAAGGACGACGAGGTTCTCGTCCGGGTTCACGCGACGACGGTGACGCGCTCCGACTGCGCGTGGCGGGCGGCGTACCCCTTCGTAAGCCGCTTCTTCACCGGCCTGCGACGGCCGAAGCACCGCATCCTCGGCAGCGAGTTCGCGGGAGAGGTCGTCGCGGTCGGCTCGGCGGCGACCGAGTTCGCCGTCGGCGACGAAGTCTTCGGCACCACCGGCGGCTTTCGGGCGCACGCGGAGCTCGTCTGCCTTCGGGAGACAGGGCCGATCGCGCACAAGCCGGCGAACCTGAGCTTCGAGCAGGCGGCGGCGGTCTGCGACGGCGCGATCCTCACGCTGAACACGCTCCGGCTGACCGAGCTTCGTGACCGTCGGTTGCTCGTCCACGGGGCCTCCGGCTCGATGGGAACGGCAGGCGTGCAGCTCGGCAAGCACTTCGGCGCCCACGTCACGGCCGTCTGCGGCGCCAACGGCGTCGAGCTCGTGCGCTCGCTCGGGGCGGACGAGATCGTCGACTATCAGCGTGAGGACTTCACGCAGGGCGGCAAGCGGTACGACGCGATCTTCGACGCCGTGGGCAAGACGACGTTCGGACGCTGCCGAGGGTTGCTGACTCGGGATGGCGTCTTCCTGCCGACCGACGGCTTCGGCAACCTCGCACGGGGCGTGTTCGTGCGCCGGAGAAGCGGCAAGCGGGTGCTCGTGAAGCTCCCGCCCCGCTTCACGAAGGCGGACGTGCTCCTGCTCAAGCGGCTGCTCGAGGACGGCAGCTACCGCCCGGTGGTCGACCGCACGTACCCGCTGGAACAGGTGATCGAGGCGACGCGGTACGTCGAGACCCATCAGAAGCTCGGCAACGTCGTCCTGACGACGGGGTCCGGGGCGTGAGGGCCGTCGTCCACGACAGGTACGGGCCGCCCGAGGTGCTGCGCATCGCCGACGTCGAGAAGCCCGCTCCCAAGGACGACGAGGTGCTCGTCCGGGTTCATGCCTCGACAGTCACGCGGTCGGATTGCGGCCTTCGCGCAGCCAGCCCGTTCTTCACCCGGGCCTTCATCGGGCTGCTCCGGCCGAAGCGGAAGATCGCGGGCATCGAGTTCGCCGGCGTGGTCGAGGCGGTCGGCAGCGGGGTGACCCGCTTTGTCAGCGGCGACGAGGTTTTCGGCATCAAGGGCGGCTCGAACGCCGAGTACGTCTGCGTGCGCGAGGACGGGGTGGTGGCGCAGAAGCCCGCCGGGATGAGCTTCGAGGAGGCCGCAGCGGTCTGCGACGGCGCGGCGATGGCGGTGACCTGCCTGCGGCCGGACGATCTACAGCAGGGTCGCAGCCTGCTCGTGTACGGCGCTTCCGGCTCGATCGGCACCGCGGCCGTGCAACTCGCCGCCGCCCGCGGAGCCGATGTCGACGCGGTGTGCAACACGCGTAACGTCGAGCTCGTGCGCTCGCTCGGTGCAAACGACGTCTTCGACTTCCTGCAGGAGGACTTTACGAGGAGCGGTAAGACCTACGACGTCGTCTTCGACTCGGTCGGCAAGCACTCGTATCGCCGCTCGCGCCGCGCGCTCAAGCCGGACGGGGTGTACGTCACGGCTGATCTCGGCTTCATGTGGCACACGCCGATCGTCGCCCTGTGGACGAAGTGGGTCGGGCGCCGGAAGGCGCGGATCGGTATCGGCAGGTATCGGCGGGACGATCTTCTCCAGCTCAAGGAGCTGATCGAAGCCGGGCGCTTCCGGGCTGTGATCGACCGGACCTACCCGCTCGAGGAAGTCGTCGAGGCGACTCGGTACGTCGAGACGCAGCAGAAGACCGGGAACGTTGTCCTGACCCTCAATGGAGGCGTAGTGCAATGAGAGCGATCGTTCACAACACGTACGGCTCAGCCGACGTGCTCGAGCTACAGCAGATCGAGAAGCCCGAGCTCGCTGACGATCTCGTGCTGGTACGAGTCCACGCGTCCTCGATCAACCCGGCGGACTGGTACGGCGTCGCGGGCCGGCCCTGGGTCGCGCGCGTCGGGTCGGGACTGCGCAGGCCGAAGAGCGACAAGACGGGAACCGACTTCGCGGGCACCGTGGAGGCGGTCGGCCGCGACGTCACGCACGTTCGGCCGGGCGACGAGGTCTACGGCGGCAAGGGCGGCGCCCTCGCCGAGTACGTGTGCGTTCGCGACGCGGTCGTGAAGAAACCGGCCAACCTGAGGTTCGAGGAGGCGGCCGCGGTGCCCGTGGCGGCGATCACCGCACTCCAGGGACTTCGGGACAAGGGCCGGCTGGAGCCGGGGCAGCACGTGTTGATCAACGGGGCGTCGGGAGGCGTAGGCACGTTCGCGGTGCAGATCGCCAAGGCGCTCGGAGCGGAGGTGACGGGCGTCTGCAGCACGGGGAACGTCGAGCTCGTGCGCTCGCTCGGAGCCGATCACGTCATCGACTACACCCGGGAGGACTTCACCCGGAGTGGCCGCCGCTACGACCTCCTGCTCGATGTCGCAGGGACGAGGTCGTGGTCCGAGTACAAGCGTGTGCTGACGCCCCGGGCGCGGCACGTCATCGTCGGCGCGCCCAAGGGCACCCGGCTGCTCGGTCCTCTGACGCACATGGCCAAGCTGCGCCTGGCGTCGGTGGGCAGCAGCCGCAAGGTCGCTGTCTTCATCGCGAAGCTGAACAGGGCTGACCTGGAGGTGCTGCGCGAACTGCTCGAGGCTGGCAAGGTAACGCCGGTGGTCGACCGACGCTTCGAGCTGGGCGAGACCGCAGACGCGTTCCGGTACCTGGGTGAAGGGCACGCCCGGGGAAAGATCGTCGTCACGATGTAAGACTTCCCGATGAGCGTCTTCCTGGAGACCGAGCGCCTCCTGCTGCGGCGGTTCACCGACGGCGATGTCGACAACCTTGTCGAGCTCGACGGAGACCCGGACGTGATGCGCTTCATCAACGGCGGCCGACCGACGCCGCGCGAGGAGATCGCCGGCGAGCACCTGCCCGCCTTCCTCGGCTACTACGAGCGCTTTGCCGGCTATGGCTTTTGGGCGGCGATCGAGAAGTCGACGGAGGCATTCCTGGGCTGGTTCCATTTCCGGCCGCCGCCGGACGACGACACCGACGACGTCGAGCTCGGCTACCGGCTGCGCAAGTCGGCCTGGGGAAACGGCTACGCCACCGAAGGCTCGCAAGCGCTCGTGCAGAAGGGCTTCGCCGAGCTCGGCACTCAGCGCGTGTTCGCGACGACGATGGTCGTCAACGTCGGTTCACGCCGCGTGATGGAGAAGGCAGGGCTGAAGTTCGTGCGGGTCTTCCATCAGCCGTGGCCCGACTACATCGAGGGCCAGGAGGAGGGCGACATCGAGTACGCGCTGCTCAGGTCAGAGTGGGCCGAACCGGCTAGGGCATGAAGATGCACGCCGACGAGGTCGACACGGACGCGGCTCTCGTGCGGCGGTTGCTCGCGGCGCAGTTTTCGGAGTGGGCCGGCCTTCCGGTCGAGCCGGTTCCCGACGCAGGGCCTGGCCGCGTTCATCGCCGCCCTGCAGCAAATCGACCCCACGGACGGGCCGGCGCCGGGGAAGGACAGCTCCTTCCGTGGCGTGCCGCTCGCGCTGCGAGACCACGAGACCCGGGCGGCGATCGCCTCTCTGGGCGGGGTGGTCGATGTCGACGCGGCGACCGCCGCGTGGGAGACAGCTCTCCGCGCCCCCGAGTGGAGCCGCGCGCCCGTCTGGATCCACGGAGACCTCGACCCACGAAACCTCCTCGTCGAAGCCGGTCGGATCAGCGCCATCATCGACTTTGGATGTCTCGGAGTCGGCGACCCCGCCTGCGACGTCGCCGTCGCCTGGAAGGCCCTGTCCGCGGACGCCCGCCACACCTTCCGGGTCGAGCTCTCGGTCGACGAGGCGACCTGGGCGCGGAGTCGCGGCTGGGCGCTGTCGCAGGCGCTGATCGCTCTGCCGTATTACACGCTCGAGACGAACGCGGTGCTCGTGCGCGAGGCTCACCGCTGGCTGGCCGAGGTCCTCGCCGACGACGAGCGCGCCGCCTGAAGATCGGGCGGGTACCGTCCGCCGCATGCCAGGCCTGGAGGTGGAGCTCGACGCGCTCGCTGCCGAGACGGCGTTGGACGGCGTTGTCCGGATCGACGAGGGCGACCGAATCGTCTTCGCGAAAGCCTACGGTCTCGCGCACCGCGCCCGCGAGATCCCGAACGAGCTCGACACCCTCTTCGCGATCGCCAGCGGCACCAAAGGCCTGACGGCGCTCACGGTCGTGAGCTTGATCGAGGAGGGTCTGCTCGATCTCTCGACGCCGGCACGGTCGGTGCTCGGGGCAGACCTGCCGCTCATCGGCGACGACGTCACCATCGAGCATCTCCTCGCACACCGTTCCGGGATCGGCGACTACTACGACGAGGAGGCCGATCTCGACCTCGCCGACTACGTGCTGCCGATTCCGGTTCACCAGCTCGC
>JBKJSM010000049.1:0-57731 GCA_046594445.1 Gaiellaceae bacterium
CGCGCGCGAGGCCGCCTGGCGCCGCTGCGAGGGGTTGGGGAAGTGGCCTCGGCTCGAAGGCGCAACGCCGATCTTCCCGCAGCTCGGGCTCGGCATCAGCGTGCTCGAGCCGGGCGAGCCGATGACGATGTACCACTGGGAGACCGACCAGGAGGACTTCCTCGTGCTCTCCGGCGAGGCGCTCGCGATCGTCGAGGGCCAGGAGCGGCCGTTGCGCCAGTGGGACTTCCTGCACTGCCCGTCCGGGACGAACCACGCGATCGTCGGGGCGGGTGACGGCCCCTGCGTCGTCTTCGCGGTCGGCGCACGCGAGAACCACACCCGCCGCACGCCAGGCGGAGGCATCGAGGGGACCGACGACTGGGGCGCCTACACGGTCGACGAGGCCGCGCTGCGGTACGGCGCGGGCGTCGCGGAGGAAACGAATGACGCGGCCGTGGCCTACGGCCACCTGCCAGAGAGCGTAACGACGCGCTACCAGGAAGGCTGGCTTCCCTAGCGGCTCTGCCGCTGGCGGAAGCGGTGGACGGCCTTCGACTTCTTCGCCGCTTTAGGTTCCGGCGGCGGCGGCTTCGGGTCGTTCTCGGCAAGCCACTTCGCAGCCTCGTCCTCGGCTACGAGCCCGACCGCGCGCTCGCGCTCGCCGCGCTTCAGCGCGCCCTTGCTTGTAAGCGGCTTCTTGTAGGTCACCGGAAGCCGGGCACCTGCTCGGCCGGCGGCAGCGGGCTCTGCGGCAGCCCCGGTTTCGGGCCGCCGTCGTTGTACGCAGCCGGCGCGACGTCGTTCGGCGCGTCCGCGTGGAAGAGCGAGGCGAGGTACTGGATCTGGCCGCGCCCCGGGCCGAGCTCGAACTGGCCGCCGCCGTAGATCGCGATCCCGTTTGCCTCGCAGTGGTCGTAGAAGTCGAACAGCCTGCGGACGCTGCCGAAGCGCGACGGCTTCGAGTTCAGGCAGGCCGGCGGGAACTCGAGCGCCTCCACATCCGCGACCGAGTGGATCGGGAAGTCCCAGGTGAGCCGTTCTGCGTGCGGCTCGAGCACCGGTCGGGTCTCGTCGGTCAGGCGTGCGTCTTCCAGCAAGGCGTCCGGGAAGCCCTCGGCGACGCGGCCGTAGAGCGCCGCCGACGGTGTGGCGTCCAGCCAGTCGCCTTCGTAGAGCCCCTTCAGGTCGACGACGTCGACGGCGCCCGTCGCTGCGAGCTCCGCGACGATCTCGTCCGTCCAGGAGTCGCTCGCGTCGAGCTTGAAGCGGAGCTTGGGATAGAGCTCGCGCAGCTCGCGGACGGCGCTCTGCGAGACGACGAAGCGCACGGGCTGCGGCTCCCGCCCGACCGCCTCGGCGAGCGAGCGGCCGGCCTGCCGCAGGGCGAGATCGAGCGCCGCGGACTCGAGCCCCCAGACGCGGTAACCCGGCTGGCCGGCTACGAGGGACGAGAACGAGTCGAGCGTGTGCTCGCCCGCGAGGTCGGGCAGCGCGTCGCCCGAGAACGCCAGCTGCAGCTCCTCCTCGTAGCTGACGTCCTCGCCGACGCCCTCGTGCCCGTCCCCGTGGAGGTGAACGACGGTGGTTCGGCGGGTGAAGTGCTTCAGCGGCAGCTCCCTCGGCTCCAGCTCGACCCGTTCGACGGCGAGCGTCAGGTCCTTGACTACGTCATAGAGCGGCATAGGCGACAGCCACCTCCCCTGCAAGGCCCGCGTTGGCGGCGATCAGCTCGCGGTTGGCGGCGAGCGTGCGCCCGCCGGATTCACGATGGAGATACGAAAGCACGAACGGCGTCACGGCCTGGCCGGACACTCCCTGCGCGGCGGCCTCGGCGAGCGCTCGCTCGATCAGCGGCTCGACGTCGTCGAGGCTGTCGGTCGCCGGGCGCCCAAGCAGGATCGACGTGTGGCGGCCGAGCCGCCAGTGGGCGTGGGCGACGCGCGCGGCCTCCTCGGGCGACTCGACGCGGGCGGACACCGGCGGCCCGCCGTGTGCCGCGTAGAAGAGCGGCAGGTCGTCGGTCTGGTAGCCGAGCACGGGAACGCCGAGCGTCTCCAGGAGCTCCGCGGTCGCGGGCACGTCGAGGATCGACTTGACGCCCGAGGAGACGATCAGCGCCTCGGTGCGGACGAGCTCGCCGAGGTCGGCCGAGACGTCCGGCGGCGTCGGGAAGCCGCGGTGCACGCCCCCGAGCCCGCCGGTTCCCATGAAGCCGATTCCGACGGCGCGGCAGGCCGCGAGCGTCCCGCCCACGGTGGTCGCGCCGACGGCCTGCTGGACGATCGCGGCGGCGAGGTCGCGCGGCCCGACCTTGCGCGCGTCGGGGCCGAAGCGGCCGAGCTCCTCCTCCGAGAGCCCGATTCGCAACATCCCGTCGAGCACGCCGATCGTGGCCGGTACCGCGCCCGCGTCGCGGACGCGCCGCTCGCTCTCGAGGCCCACGGCGACGCCCTCTCCGGGCGGGAAGCCATGAGCGACGAGTGTCGTCTCGAGCGCGACGACCGGGCGGCGCTCGGCCAGCGCCTGCCCGACCTCGTTGGAGGTGCGGATGAGGTCGATCACGGCATGGAGCCTAGTTTCGCGACGCAGCGCGCCGCCGCCTCGAGCGCCAACCCAGAGCCTCCCACCAGCCAGCCTGCGGCGAACGCGTCGCCGGCGCCGGTCGTGTCGAGGACGGTGGTCTCCCGGGCCGGAAGCTCGTCCTCGCCGATCCGCGCGCCTCTCGAGCCCAGCTTGACGATCCAGGTCGGTCCGGGAATCGGGCCGCCGATTATCTCCTCCTCGGCCTCGTTCGCGAAGACGACGTCCGGACCGAGCGCTTCGAGGCGGGCGCGGAAGCGCGCCGGACCGAAGTCCCGAATCGCGCTCCAGGAGGAGAGGTCGACGGACACGAATTCCGCGAGGCGCGCGGCCTCCAGAGCCGCCTCGTCGATCGGCGAGCGCAGCAGGGAGTACCCCGGCAAGTGGAGCCTCGCCCCGCGGAACCACTCCGGGTCGAGCTCGTCCGCCCGCAGCTCCGGCGAGACGCCGCGGTCGGAGGCCATCGTGCGCTCGCCGTCGGCCGCGACGAGCGCGACGACAGTCCCGGTCCTGCCCTCGACGACGGGGCCGCGGACCTCGACGCCGTAGCGCTCAAGGGCCCGCGCCGCGATCCCGCCCGCCTCGTCGTTCGCTCGCTTGCCGACGAAGCGCACTCTGCCGTCCAGCTCTGGCCCGCCGAGCTCCGAGACCCACGCCGCCACGTTCGCAGCCTGCCCGCCGGGGCCGAGCTGCGTGACTGCATCCGCGTCCGCGCCCTCCGCGAGCGGCTGGCCAAGCCGGACGATCACGTCCAGGAGCAGGTCGCCGAGCGTCACGATCATCCGTATCATCGTCCCATGGACGAGGAGTCACGCCGCTCGCGAACGCGCTCCTTCCTTGTCGGCGCGGCCGTCGGGGCCTCGGCCGCGATCGCCGCGGCACGCAAGCTGCGACCCAAGGAGCGCCGGCGCGACACGCCGGCCGGGCTCGCCGCCTTCGAGGAGGCCCCCTGCTACCGCGAGCTCGTCGAGAGCGAGCGCGCGGCCCCGTAGCCGCGCAGCGCCCGCGCGGCGCGCTCGATCGTCGGCAGGTTGACGTCCGCGTCGCCCAGGTAGAGCCGCTTCCCGACGAGCATCGCCTGACCGGCGCGCAGCAGGTAGCGCTCGGGCGTCCCGACGGGCTGCTTCGTGCGGATGACCAGGAACGGCCCGAACGTGCGCACGTCGAACGGCTCCGCCGGGCGGGGAGTGACGCGCGGGACGTCGAGCGAGCGCTCGGCGTTCGTCGTCTTGCTGGCGTCGAAAATCCAGACGCCGTGGCCGAGCGGCCGCTCGAGCGCCAACAGGTTGTGCAGCGCGAGATCGGCGTCCGCGCGCGGCAGCACGACGAGCGGGAAGTCTGGTTCGAGCTCCCAGGCCTGAAGGAAGAGCGGGTCATAGCCGAGCAGCACGTCGTTTTGTCCGGTCGTCGCGGCCAGGTATGCGGCGGCGTCGGCGCGGGCTTCCTGCCGAACGTCGGGCTCCCACGCGAAAAGCTCCGGGGTCTTGTCCCAGGCCCACGCGAGCTGTGCCGCGACGAGCGCCGCCAGCGCGAGGGGCGCCCACACGCGCCCGAGGCGCGCGACGCCCGCTCCGGCGGCGAGCGCCACGAACGGCAGCACGAAGATCAGGTGCCGTGTCTCGGGAGCGCCGGAGCTGCGGGCGACGAGCAGCGCGAGTAGCGGGACAGCGCCCGCGCAGGCGGTGAGCACGCGCGCGTCTCTCGGCAGGACGGCGAGGCCGGCGGCCGCGGCCACGAGTATCGCCGGGAGCACCGGAAAGCCTGCCGTGAAGTCCCCCGTCACCTGCCACGAG
Source organism: Gaiellaceae bacterium (assembly GCA_046594445.1). Lineage (GTDB taxonomy): Bacteria > Actinomycetota > Thermoleophilia > Gaiellales > Gaiellaceae > Gaiellasilicea. The sequence continues at coordinate 4,356 of JBKJSM010000049.1, forward strand.
TAGCCGAGCAGGTTGACCCTGCTGCCACCGGCGATCCCTGCATCGAAGCGTCCCGCGAGCACGAGGTCGGTGAGCCAGAAGGGGATCCCGAGCACGGCGACCGCGCCGAAGGCTCTTAGCGCGGCGCTGATCCGGTCGCGGCGTGCGACGACGACGAACACGGCCTGCGAGGCGAGCACCAGCGCGCCGTAGGGGTGTGTCGCCACGGCTGCGAGCACGGCCACCGCCCAGAGCGCCCACGCCTTTCTGCCGCCGCGGTCGAGCGCGTGCAGAAGCGCCAGGTAGGAGAGCGCGCTCGTGAAGAGGAACAGGCTGTACATCCGGCCGTAGATCCCGTGGAAGAGAAACGTCCAGCTCGTTCCGGCGACAGCGGTCGCGACGAGGGCTCGAACCCGCCCGCCCAGGCGCGCGCAGAGGAGCGCGACGACCGGGAGGCTCGCGACCGCGAAGAAGGCCGAGACGGCCCGCAACCCGGCGAGCCCGAAGCCCAGATGGGCGACGACCCAGGCGAGGAAGAAGTGGAGCGGTGCGCCGCCGCGCTCCTCGAGCACGACCTGGAAGAGCTCGCCGAGCGGGTGGCGGCCGATGAACAGCGGCAGCGTCTCGTCCTCGTGCGGCGGCCAGGCGAGCAGCTGCTGGACGAAGAAGGCGGCGGCCGCAACGGTGATCGCGCCGACGCCGAGCGGGAACCAGCGAGCCGCGAGCCACGCGCGCGCAGCTGCTCTCTCGCGGGCTTCGATCCGGTTTGCCTCGGCGGTGTCGCTCATCGTTGTCGTCGATTCTCGCTGCTAGCCTTGGCCGCCATGCCGATCTACGAGTACAGGTGCCCCGACGGGCACACGTTCGAGGTGTTCCAGCGCTTCGCGGACGCCCCGAGCGAGAAGTGCGAAGTCTGCGGCAAGAGCCCGGTCGAGAAGGTGCTCTACCCGGTCTCGGTGCACTTCAAGGGCTCGGGGTTCTACTCGACCGACTACGGGCGCGGTGGCCGCAAGAAGACCGAGGGCGGCAAGGACGGCGATGGCGGCAGTGGCGAGAGCAGCGGCGGGAGCAGCAGCGACTCGCCCCCGGCTGAGAAGAAGAAGGATTCGGGCTCCGGCGACAAGAAGGCCGCGGCGGCCGACTAGCCGCTCCATGCGTGTCCTGACCGTCGCCACCTATCTCCACCGGCGCACGGGCGGCGGCTGGGAAGTGCTGTTGCTGCGACGGAACGAGGAGCGGGGGCCGCACCGGTGGGTGCCCGCCGGCGGCCGGGTCGAGAGCCTCGAGGCGACGCGCGAGGCCGCGCGGCGCGAGGTGCTCGAGGAGACGGGCCTCGACGTCGACCAGACGCTCCTCGCCCTGGACTGCCGTTACTCGTTCGAACGGGACGGCCACGAGTTCGTCGAGGAAGCGTTCGGCGCTGCCGCCCCCGCCGGCTGGGATCCCGCCGTCGACCCCGTCGAGCACGATGGCTTCTGCTGGTGCTCGCCGGAGGAGGCGGCGCGACGGATCGCCTGGCCCGAGAACCGCGTCGCACTGGTCGCCCTCGCGGCACGCCTCGACGCCGGCGGCTAGCGCGCCGCCGGAACTCGCTCAGTTCGAGCAGAACTGCTGCCGAGGGAACGCCTGGGCCGCGACGCGGCCCTTTCAGGGGTTTCGCGCGAAGGGCATCCGCTCCCGCGGATGCCCTTCTTGTGCCCAAGAGAGCAGCGCGCGGGCGACGAGGCCCGCCAGCAGCCCGAAGAGGATCCAGCCGAGAATGCTCACGCGTCGACCTTAACCGGTCGAGCGACCGACGAGGCAGCCGGCGCCGAAGGTCGTCCCCGGGGGCGGCGGCTGCGGGGCCGAGCGCCCTGTGAACATCGAGATCGCGGCCGTGTTCTCCTCCGTCCCGATCAGCAGCGACTCCCCTCCGATCGACGACGACTCTCCACCGAGACGGCAGTGGAGGGCGCGGCTCGAGTTGGCCCGGAACTTCACCCAGCCGAGCTGCAGGAGCTGGCCGGCCGAAAGGTCGCTCGTCAGCGGCTTGACGAGATCGCCGCCGACGAAGGGGAGCCTGACGAAGGTGCCGAAGCCGACGAGGTCGTCCGTCATCGCCTCGACGACGGCCTGCTGGCGCTCGCCGCGCGTGAGGTCGTTCTCGGCCGGATCGAGGCGATTTTCGCGCACGCGCGAGTAGATCAGGGCGCGCTGGCCGCCCATCGTCTGCTTGCCCTTCTCGAACCGCCAGCCCTGCCACTGCTGGCAGCGCGTTTCGGTCGCGTAGGGGCAGTCGAAGCGGTTGGAGAGGATCGGCTTCGGCACGTCAATCTCGACGCCGCCGAGCGAGTCGATCACGGTGCGGAAGTCGTCGAAGTCGACGAGGACGACGTGATTCGGCTGCAGGCCTGTGAGCGCGCGGACCGTCTTCATCGTCAGCGCCGGCCCGCCGAGCTGGAAGGCGGCGTTGATCTTGTTCGCGCCGAAGCCGGGGATGTCGACGCGCAGGTCGCGCGGAATCGAGAGGTACGCCAACCGGTGCCGCTTCGGATCGGTGCGGACGAGCAGGATCGAGTCCGAGCGGCTGGCATCGGATCGGGCCGCCGTGCGGTCCCCGTCGGTGCCGAGCAGTAGGACCAGTGAGGGCTTCGACATCAGCGGGCCCTCTTGCGGCGCCAGGCTCGCTCCGACCGCCTTCGGCAGGCGCGCGTTCGCATCCACGACGCCCGCGCGGAACGAGAAGTAGGCCGCGACGATCCAGACGACGAGCAGCACGGCGAGCAGCAGCACTGCCAGTCCGAGCCGCCGGCCCCAGCGCGGCCGCCGCGTCCGCTTCGGACGGCGTTCGCCCTGCTTTTGCCGCTCCGGACGGGGCGTCCCAGGCACCTTCCCCTTCGTGCGGCCGCCCTTGTAGACCTTGTAGGGCTTCTCTCCGTCCGCCATCCGGCCGGGTATGGTAGCCGCCGTCCGTGGCAGCTAAACGCGTCATCGGCGTCGATCTCGGCGGCACGAAGATCCTCGCCGGGTCGATCGACCACGACGGGCGCGTTCACGAGCGCCACGAGGTGCGCACGCCGACGGGCTCGCAGGCAGACCTGGTCGAAGGGGTGGCCGCGGCGATCGAGGCGCTCGTCGGGGACGGCATCGAGGCGCTCGGAATCGGGATGCCTTCGGTGATCGACCGCAAGACCGGCCAGGCGCTCGGCTCGAACAACATCCCGCTCGAGGACATCGCGCTCGGTGAGTTGATGGGCGAGCGCTTCGGGGTCCCTGCGGCCGTCCTGAACGACGGCAACGCGGCGGCGCTAGCCGAATGGCAGCTCGGAGCCGGCCGCGGCGCCGACACGATGGTCATGCTCACGCTCGGCACCGGGGTGGGCGGCGGGCTCGTTCTCGACGGTGCGCTGTACCGCGGCTGGGCCGAGCTCGGCCATGTGGTCGTCATCGCAGACGGCGCGCCGTGCCAGGGCAACTGCACCGGGCGCGGCCATCTCGAGATCGTCGCGTCCGGGAATGCGGCCGATCGCGCCGCGGAGGGGCTCTGGGGCCAGGGCGCGACCGCCGAGCTCCTCGTGGAGCGGGCCGAGGCCGGCGATGCGCGAGCGATCGAGGCGCTCGCCAGAATCGGGCATCTGCTCGGCGTCGGGATCGGCTCCTTCGTCAATGCCTTCGGGCCCGAGCTCGTGGTGATCGGCGGCGGCTTCGGTATCGCGGCAGCCGGCTTCCTCTTCCCGTCCGCGCTCGAGGCGGCACGGCGCGAGACGACGATCGAAGCCGGGCGCACGAGCTTCCGGATCGTCGAGGCGGAGCTCGGCACGGACGCCGGCCTGATCGGCGCTGGGCTCCTCGCGCTCGAGGCGCTCGCCGGGGAGCGCTGATGTCGCTCGCGGTCTGCGCGACGCCGATCGGCAACCTCGAGGACGTGACGCTCCGCGTGCTGCGGGAGCTCGCAGAGGCCGACGTCGTCCTCTGCGAGGACACGCGGCATACGAAAGGGTTGCTCGACCGTCACGGGGTCGCGGCGCGGCTGCTCAGCTACCACCGCCACAACGAGACACAGCGGATCGAAGAGCTGCTGCCGCGGCTCGAGGCGGGAGAGCGGATCGCGCTCGTCTCCGACGCGGGGCTTCCCGGCGTCAACGACCCCGGCGCCCGGCTGATCTCCGCTGCGCTCGAAGCCGGGATTCCCGTGACAGTCCTGCCGGGCGCGTCGGCGGTCGAGACCGCGCTCGTCGCAAGCGGGCTCACGGGCGAGCGCTTCCAGTTCCTGGGCTATCTCCCGAAGGGCGAGAAGGCCCTCGGCGCGCTGTGGGGGGAGCTCGCGGGCTGGCAGCACCCTGCGGTCGCGTTCGAGTCGCCGCAACGGCTGCCCGCGACGCTGAGGTCGCTCGCAGCCGCCTTCCCCGAGCGCCGGGTCGCCGTCTGCCGGGAGCTGACAAAGAAGTTCGAGGAGGTCGTGCGGGGCACCTCGGCCGAGCTGTCGACGCGATTTCAGTCGCCCCCGAAAGGCGAGATCACGCTGGTCGTGGGCCCCGCGGCGGAGCCGGTGCGGGCGGACGAGAGCGACGCGCTGGCTGCCGTGGTCGAGCTCGTCGCAGCCGGCGTTCCGCGCCGCCAGGCCGCCGACGTGGTCGCCCGGCTCGCGCGACTTTCCCGTAACAGCCTGTATGCAGAATCGTTGAAAAGCCGCTGATTCGCGCCGCTAGCGTCGTCGGGAGTTGCTCTTCCGACAAGTGAAAGCAGGTGCGCGATGCGGCGATTGGTCTTTACCGGGGTGGTTCTGGCGGTGCTCCTGGCGGTCCCGGCGGCGGGTGCGTGGACGTGGCCGGTCGAGGGCTCCGTGCTGCGGCCGTTCTCGCTCGGGACGAACACCTACGCGGGCGGTCAGCACCGAGGTGTCGACATCGCGGCCCGCGTCGGTGACGCCGTACGCGCGCCCGCCGCCGGCACAGTCTCCTTCGTCGGCTTCATTCCGAACGGCGGCCGCGCCGTGACGATCCAGACGGCCGACGGCTACGCGGTCACGCTCCTGCAGTTGGGCGCGACAAGCATTCTGCGCGGGAGCGTGGTCGAGGAGGGTACGGTCGTCGGTACGGTCGGGGAGAGCGTCGACGCGGTCACAACCCAGGCTCACGTTCACCTGGGCGTGCGCGTCGCCGCCGATGCAAACGGATACGTCGATCCGCTCGGCCTCCTGCCGGCGCTCGTCCCAGCGCCGGTGCCGCTGCCTTCGCCGCTCGTGCCCGATCCGCCTCCTTCGGTCGATCCCGTGGCCGCCGCGCCGCCGCCGGCCGCCCAGGAGCCGGCTTCGCCGGCGCCCGCCGTTCCGGCCCCCGAGCCGGCCGCGCTGCCCCAGCCACCCCAGCCAACCCAGGCGCCGCAGCCGCTGGCGGCTCCCCCAGCAGCTCCGCCCGCCGAGCCGGTCTCGGCAGCTCCCCCCACGGAGCCGGCCGCGGCAGCGTCGTCCCCCGCAGCCGAGGCGCCGGCCGCTCCGGCGGTGCCCGCCGAGCCGGCAGCTGCGCCCGAGCCGCCGGCGGCTGCTCCGCCCGAGGAGCCGCCGCCCGTCGCTGTCGCTGACGCGCCGGCGACCGTGCCGCCGCCTGCGGAAGCAACCGCCACTCCGGTTGACGCTGCCGTCGTCCGCTCTTCGACGCCGCCGGCCCCGGCCCGCTCGTCGCCCGTCGGTGCCGCGGCGAGGACAGTGTTCGCAGTGCCGTGGACGAACGTTCCGCAGGTGAGCAGAGCGTCTGCTCCCACGCCGGTCGCCCGGCCAGTGTCAAGCGATCGCTCCGCGCCACGCCCTACGCACACGGCAATCGCAAAGCCCAGGCCACCGGTCAGCTCGCACATGGCGGCGGTCCGATCCCGCGATGCCCGGCTGCCGAGCGTCCCGCCCGTCGCGCAGCCCGCCCCAGACCGCGGCTGGCTTCCACTCGCGCTCGCTGGACTGGCGCTCGCGGCCGGTGCCGCGGCGGCAGTGCGGCGCAGGTCTGCGCCTATCATCATCAGGGATGAGCTTCTACCTGACGACACCGATCTACTACGTCAACTCGACGCCGCACATCGGCCACGCGTACACGACGATCGCGGCCGACATTCTCGTGCGCCATCACCGGCAGCGGGGGGAGGAGACCTTCTTCCTGACGGGGGTCGACGAGCATGCGGAGAAGGTGACCCGCGTCGCAGCCGAGCAGGGGCTGTCTCCCAGGGAGTACGTCGACCAGATCGTAGTCGCCTGGCAAGAGCTCCCGGCCCGCGTCAACGCGTCGATCGACTACTTCATCCGCACGACCGATGAGGGGCACCAGGCATTCGTCCAGGACTTCTTGCAGCGGATCTACGACAACGGCGACATTTACCAGGACGTCTACGCCGGGCTGTACTGCGTCGGCTGTGAGGCCTTCAAGACCGAGGACGACTTGGTCGACGGGAAGTGCCCCGAGCACGACACCGTGCCGGAGTGGATCGAGGAGAAGAACTGGTTCTTCCGGCTTTCCGCCTACCAGGACCGGCTGCTCGAGCTCTACGCCCAACGGCCCGACTTCGTGCGCCCCGCATTCCGCGCCAACGAGGCGAAGGGCTTCATCGCCGGCGGGCTGCGCGACTTCTCGATCAGCCGCGCCGGGCGGACGTGGGGGATCCCGATTCCGTGGGACCCGGAGCAGGTGGCCTACGTCTGGGCAGATGCGCTCGTCAACTACAGGAGCGCGCTCGAGTACGCGCGCCCTGGGGAGGATCTGACCCACCTGTGGTCGGACGTGCACCACCTGCTCGGCAAGGACATCCTCCGCTTTCACTGCGTCTACTGGCCCGCCCTCCTCCTCGCAGCCGGCTACGCCCTGCCGAAGGCGCTGTTCGTCCACGGCTACCTGAACATCGACGACCGGAAGATCTCGAAGTCGCTCGGCAACGTGATCGACCCGCTCGACCTCATCGACGTCTACGGCGTCGACCCGATCCGCTTCTGGGTCGCACGCGTCGTCCCGTTCGGCCAGGACGGCAACGTGACGCTCGAGAGCTTCCACGACCGCTACGAGCGGGAGCTCGGCAACGACCTCGGCAACCTGCTCTCGCGCACGACGGCGATGATCGCCCGCTATCGCAACGGCGAGCTTCGGTTCGCCCCAACCGACCGGGGAGAGCTCGCGTCCGCAGCCACGAAGGTCCACGACGACGTTCCGGTCGCGCTCGACGCGTTCCAGCTCGACGCCGGGCTCGAGACGATCTGGGACTACGTGCGCCGGTTGAACCGCTACGTCGAGGAGACGAAGCCGTGGGCCCTGGCCAAGGATGACGAGAAGGCCGAGGAGCTCGACCGCGTGCTCTACAACCTCGCGGACGGGCTGCGCGTGGCCGCGGTCGCGCTCGCGGCGTACATTCCGGAGACCGCGACCCGGATTCTCGACGCGCTGAAGCAGCCGCCGCTCGACCACGCGTGGGGGAACGTCGCCTACGGCGGCACCGTCGCGGCGACCGGGGTCGAGGCGGCCGAGCCGCTCTTCCCTCGGATCGACGCGCCTACGCTGGCATAACGTGATCGACGTGCACGCGCATCTCGATGCGCTCGACGATCCGGGCGCAGCGGTCACAGGTGCGGCCGAGGCGGGCGTCACGCGCGTGATCACGATCGGGACAGGTATCGAGTCGTGCCGCGCTGCTCTTGCGATCGCGGACGCTCACGCGGGCGTCTTCGCAGCGCTCGGCATCGATCCGCACCAGGCGGCGACGCCGGAGGCGGGCCGCGTCGAGGAGCTGCGCGAGCTGCTTGCTCACCGGAAGGCAGTTGCCGTCGGAGAGGCCGGGCTCGACTACCACTATGGCGCCGGGGCAAAGCCGGAGCAGCGCCTCCTCTTCGAGGCGCAGCTTGCTCTTGCCGGTGACCTCGGCCTGCCGGTCGTCGTGCACACGCGCGAGGCGAACGCCGACACCGAGGCGATGCTCCGGGGCCACGAGGGCACGGTCGTGATGCACTGCTTCTCCGAGTCGGCTCTCCTCGCCGCGGGCATGGAGCGCGGCTGGTATTTCTCGTTCGCCGGCAACGTCACGTATCCGAAGGCCGACGACCTGCGCGCTGCCGCGGCCGCCGTGCCTGCCGACCGCATCCTCGCGGAGACGGACACGCCGTATCTCGCGCCCCAGCCGGTGCGCGGCCGGCCGAACGAGCCTGCCCACGTCGTTCACACCGTGGTCGCTCTTGCGGCCGCGCGCGGCGAGGACGCCGACGAGCTGGCGTCGCGCATCGATGCGAACGCGACCGCCGCATTCCGCCTCCCGTGAGCGTCACGCCCAAGAAGCGGCTCGGCCAGCACTTCCTCGCCGATGAGAACATCCTCGGCGTGATCGGGAGGCTCGCCGAGCTCGGCCTTGACGACGTCGCGCTCGAGGTCGGTCCTGGGCTCGGCGTCCTCACCCGCTACCTGGCCGACCGTGCCGCTCACGTCCACGCTGTCGAGCTCGACCGGTCGCTGGAGCCTCATCTGCGCGAGCTCGGCGAGCGCGCGAATGTGGATCTCCACTGGAGCGACGCGCTCGCACTCGACCTCGCTGCCCTCGAGCCGGCGCCCACGAAGCTCGTGGCGAACCTCCCGTACAACGTCGCGACTCCGATCGTGGCCGAGAGCCTCGCCGGCCAGCCGGGCATCGAGCTGTGGTGCGTGATGGTGCAGCGCGAGGTCGCCGACAGGTTCTTCGCCGAGCCGTCGACGAAGGCTTACGGCGCCGTCTCGGTCCTGATCCAACTCGCGACGCGTCGCACGGGGTTCCATCCCGTGGCGCGAACGGTCTTCCGTCCACCGCCGAATGTCGAGTCGGCGTTGGTCGCCTTCCGTCGCCAGCCGCTCCCCGGGGACTTCGAGCGGATCAGGGCCGTGGTCGAGGGGTCGTTCGCGCACCGGCGCAAGACGCTCCCCAACTCGATCGCGCTCGCCGGGCTCGCGTCGCGCGAGGAAGCCGCTGCCGCGCTCGAGGCGATCGGCCGCCTGCCCCAGACCCGCGCCGAAGCACTCGAGCCGGCCGAGTTCGTCGCGCTCGCCCGGGCGCTATGAAGCGGGCGGCCGCTCCCGCGAAGATCAACCTCGCGCTCGTCGTCGGCCCGGTGCGGGCGGACGGGAAGCACGAGGTCGCGACCGTTCTCCAGCGGGTCGACCTGGGCGACCGGGTCGCGATCGCCGCCGCACCCTCCCTGGAGGTCACCGGATTCGCCGGCGACACCCTTGTCCGCGAGGCGCTGCTGGCGCTCGCCGCCGTCGCAGGAGTGCGGCCACGGTGGCGTGTCACGATCGCGAAGCGGATCCCGGTCGCGGCGGGCCTGGGAGGGGGGAGCTCGGACGCGGCGACCGCGCTGCGCCTCGCGAACGAGACGCTGGAGACGCCGCTACCCGTTGCCGACCTGAGCGCGCTCGCGGCGACGCTCGGCGCAGACGTGCCCTTCTTCCTCGCCGACGGCCCGCAGCTCGGGCGCGGCGACGGCTCGGAGCTCGAGCCCCTCGACCTCCCCCAGGACTACTGGATCGTGCTGGGCCTTCCCCACGGCTCGATCAAGGAGTCGACCGCCTCCGTCTACCGCCGCTTCGACGAACGGGCGGGCGCGGAGGGCTGGGAGCTGCGGCGCGAGCAGCTCGAGCGCACGCTCGCCGCCCTCGGCCGACCGCGCGACTTCGCCGCACTCCCGCCGAACGATCTCGTCGCCTCGCCGCTCGCCGAAGAGCTCCGCCTGCGCGGCGCCTTCCGCGCAGACGCGAGCGGTGCCGGGCCGGTCGTCTACGGGCTCTTCCACCACCGCCGCCACGCCGAGGCGGCGCGGAGCGCTCTGCGCGACGCCGCCCGCACCTGGCTGACGGTTCCGACCTGGTACGGGTAACCGGCTGACGGTACGGTGGTCCCGTGGACCAGCCGCTGACGATCGAGCACGGCAGCAATCGCCTCGGCCGCCGGCTGCGTGAGAACCGGCTCCGGATCGCGCTCCTGCTCGCGCTCGTGGAGGGAGTGCTCGTCCTCGTCGGGGAGATCGACTGGTGGGTCGTTGTGCTGCTCGCGATCGGCGCCGCCGCGCTCTACGTCACGCGCGGCCGCACGGCCCAGCGCGAGGAGCTGCGCGAGGCTTCCTGGATCCTGGCGGTATCCCAGGTCGCGGTCGTTCTCGTGCCCGCGCTCGCGCTCGTCCTGACCGCGTTCGCGATCGTCGCGCTCGTCCTGGTCGCGGTCTTCGCGCTCGTCGTCCTCCTCCGCGACCGCCGGTAGGATGGCGTCCCCGAGCCGTGGGGCGTGGCCAAGCGGTAAGGCAACGGGTTTTGGTCCCGTGATCCCAGGTTCGAATCCTGGCGCCCCAGTCAGCGTGTGCTCCGTCAGCGTGTGCCCAGTCAGCGTGTGACAGTCAGCCTGTGACCGATACCTCATTCGCAGCCGTGGTGATGGCCGGCGGGCTCGGCACGCGCATGCGCTCGGCCGTCCCGAAGCACCTGCACCCGATCCTCGGCCGGCGGATGGTCGACTGGGTGCTCGAGGCCGCCCGCCCGCTCGCGCCGTCGCCGCTCGTCGTGATCGCCTCGCCCGAGAGCCGGGACGCATTCGGCGACGTACCGGTCGCCGTCCAGGAGCGGCCGCTCGGCACCGGCGACGCCGTTCGCTCAGCCCGGTCCGTGGTCGGTGCAAGCGCGACGAGCCTGCTCGTGCTCTCGGGTGACACGCCGCTGCTGACGACCGAGCTCTTGGCATCCCTCCTCGAGACCCACGAGCGGGAGGCGGCCGCGGCGACCGTCCTGTCCTTCGAGCCGGGGGACACGCGCTCGTACGGCCGCGTCGTCCGCTCCGAGGACGGAACAGTCGCCGCGATCGTGGAGGCCGGCGACGCGACTCCGGAGGAGCTCGAGCTCGCGGAGTGCAATTCCTCGATCTACGTCTTTCGGACCGAGCTGCTCTGGCCCGCGCTCGAGCGGTTGGAGCCGCACAATGCCCAGGGCGAGCTCTACCTCACCGACGCCGTCCGCGATCTCGTCGAGCGCGGCGAGCGGGTCGTCGCCCACGTCGCGGACGACCCGGACGAGACCGAGGGCGTGAACACCCGTGTCGAGCTCGCGGCCGCTGCGGCGGCCCTCCGCGACCGGATCAACACCGCGCATATGCTCGCGGGCGTTTCGATCCTGGATCCCGCCTCGACCTGGATCGAGCCGGACGTCACGCTGGAGCCGGACGCGGTCGTCCATCCATTCACGGTGCTCCGCGGCGTCACGAGCGTCGCTGCGGGTGCGCAGATCGGGCCGCATGCAGTCGCGCTCGATGCCGAGATCGGCCCCGAGGCTATCGTCGGGCCGTTCTGTTACCTTCGCCCCGGGACGGTCCTCGGGCCGCGCTCGAAGGCCGGTGCATTCGTCGAGATCAAGAAGTCGCAGATCGGAAAGGACACCAAGGTGCCGCACCTCTCCTACATCGGCGACGCTGAGATCGGGGAGCGGACAAACATCGGCGCAGGAACGATCACGGCGAACTTCCCGCACGAGGCGGGTCAGCCGAAGGGCAAGACCACCATCGGCGATGACGTCCGCGTCGGCGTGGACACTATGCTCGTGGCTCCGGTCACCCTCGGCGACGATGCATGGACGGCGGCCGGCGCCGTGATCACCGACGACGTCCCGGACAACGCGCTTGCAGGCTTCCCCCCGAAGCAGATCAACAAGGAGGGACGCGGTGGAAAGCGGCACGGTTGAGCAGACGCTGCCCGGCCTCGATGTCGCGCCGCCGCGAGCGGAGTTGAAGGTCGGCCACGCCATCGCCTTGACGCCGCAGAAGCGGCTGATGGTGTTCTCGGGGCGGTCGCATCCCGAGCTCGCGGGCAGGATCGCGGAGCAGCTGGACCTCGAGCTCGGCGAGGTCGAGCTGGAGACGTTCGCCAACGGCGAGTCCTACTGCCGTTACGTCGATTCGATCCGCGGGGCCGACATCTTCATCGTCCAGACGGGCTGCGAGCCGGTCGACCGCAACCTGATGGAGCTGCTGATGATGATCCAGGCGGCGCGGCTCGCGTCCGCGAAGCGGATCACGGCCGTCGTCCCGCTCTACCCCTATGCTCGGCAGGACCGCAAGGCGAAGCCGCGCGAGCCGATCTCGGGTCGGCTCGTCGCCGACATGCTGCAGCTCGCCGGAGCCGACCGGGTGCTGACGATGGACCTGCACGCCGGCCAGCTCCAGGGCTTCTTCACGATCCCCGTCGACCACATGACGGCGCTGCCGCTCTTCGCGCGCCACTTCAGGGACATGGGCCTCACGGGTGACGGCGTTGTCTCGGTCTCGCCTGACGCGGGCCGCGCGAAGCTGGCCGTTCGCTTCGCCGAGATGATCGAGGCGAACTTCGCGATCATGCACAAGACGCGCCCGGCCCACGACGCCGTCGAGGTGACGGAGATCACCGGCCGCGTGCGCGACAAGATCGTGATCGTCGGCGACGACGTGATCATGACCGGCGGCACGCTCCTCGCCAACGTCGCGGCCCTGAAGGAGAACGGCGCCAAGGACGTCTTCGTGTTCGCGACGCATGGCATCTTCTGCGGCGACGCGCTCGAGCGCTTTGCCAAGTCCGACATCAAGGGGATCGTCGTCACGGACACCGTCCCGGTCGACCCGACCCGCCGGCCGCCCAACATGACCGTCCTGACGGTCTCGGGGCTTCTGGCGGAGACGATCATGAACGTCTTCTCCGACGACTCGGTTTCGGCGATCTTCGGTGGGGAGAATCAACTCTTCTAATGCTGCTTCCACGCAAGCTTCTCGGCCTGATCTACGTCGCGATCGGTGTCTTCGTCGCCAACTCGAAGGACTACCTCGACAACCTTGACACCGTCAAGCACGTGCTTTCGGCGGTGCTGGCAGTCCTGCTCTGGCCCCTCTTGCTGCTGGGCGTCGATCTGCGCATCAAGTAGCGGGGTTACCGCTACCATTCGCCGCCGTGGCCGGCGACAGATTTCGTCTCGAGGTACAGGAGCGCGAGCAGGTGGGGACACCCGAGTCGCGGCGTCTGCGCAAGCAGGGCTTCATTCCGGGCGTCCTCTATGGCAAGACGAGCGCGGTCGCGATCGCGATCAAGGAGCGCGACCTCCGGGTCGCGCTGACCGGCGCGTCGGGCCTGCACGCGGTGCTCGACGTCGTCGTCGAGGGCAAGACCGCCACGCACTCGGCGATCCTCAAGGAGTACCAGCGCGACCCGATCCGCGGCCATCTCCGCCACGTCGACCTGCAGGAAGTACGGCTCGACCAGCCGATTCACGCAACCGTCACCGTTCACCTGGTCGGCACCGAGGACGCCCCCGGCGTCAAAGAAGGCGGCGTGCTGTCCGCGCCGTCGAACGTGCTCAACGTCGAGGCGCTGCCAATGGAGGTCCCGGAGTCGATCGAGGTCGACGTCAGCGGCATGGAGATGGGCGACACGCTCCGGCTCGAGGACGTGCAGAAGCGCGAAGGCGTCACCTTCCTCGACGATCCGCACGGTACCGTGCTCGCCACCGTCTCCGCGCCGATGCGCGCAGAGGAGCTCGAGGCGGCGGAGGACGAGGCCGCGGCCGAGGGCCTGGGCGACGGTGTCGAGGAAGCGCCGGAGGCTGCCGCCGAGGGCGAGGCTCCGGAGGGCGACGCTGCACCCGAGGGCGACGCCCCGGCCGAGCCCAGCTCCGACTCAGAGAGCTAAGTGGGTCGCGCGGCGACGTCCGCCGGGCGTCTGGCGCCCGCGGAGACGTCCCATGGCGGCGTCCTCAGTCGCGCACGTGCCACCGGCACGCACGCTCCTTGCGTCCTTGCCACGCTCGCTCCGCAAACGCCAGCTGCGCGGCAACGCCACCGCGCGACCCACTGATGCGCCTCTTTCGTCGGGGCGAAGCCGCCTCGACGCTCGACCTGCTCGTCGTCGGCCTCGGCAACCCTGGCCGAGACCACGCGCACGACCGGCACAACGCCGGCTGGATGGTCGTCGACGAGCTGGCGCGCCGGCACGACGGATCCTTCCGCTCCAAGTTCTCCGGGCAGCTGGCCGAGGTGCGCCTGGACGGGCTCAGGCTGGGGCTGCTGAAGCCCGAGACCTACATGAACCTCTCGGGCGACTCGCTCGCCGGCGCTGCGCGCTTCTTCAAGACGCCGGCCGAGCAGATCGTGGTCGCCCACGACGACGTCGACCTGGGGGTCGCGCGCCTGCAGGTGCGGCTCGGGGGCGGGCTCGGGGGCCACAACGGCCTCCGCTCGGTCAAGCAGTCGCTCGGCTCCGATGACTTCCTGCGCGTCCGCGTGGGCGTCGGCCGCCCCGGCCGCGGCGACCGGAGACCGGTGGCCGACTACGTGCTCTCACGGTTCGACCCGGACGACGACGCCGAGACGCTGATCGGGCGCGCCGCCGACGCCGTCGAGACGCTCGCGCGCGAGGGCCTCGAAGAGGCGCAGCGCCGCTTCAACTAGCTAGGCGGAGCGGACGGAGACGACGCGGGCTTTCCAGGCACCCTTGGGCGCTTGCACCTTCACCGTGTCGCCGACCTTCGCGCCGACGAGCGCGCCGCCGAGCGGCGAGTCGGTGGAGACGCCGCCGACGCTCGAGATCTCGACTTCGAAGCGGCCTCCCTGCTCGTCCTCGACCTCGACGACCGACCCGACGCCGACGACCCCGTCCGCGGCGTGCTCGACGATGACCGCGTTCTCGACCCGGTGGCGGAGGATGGCGATCTTGCGCTCGAGCAGGCCCTGCTCGTTCTTCGCGTCGTGATAGGCGAAGTTCTCGGACAGGTCGCCGAACCCGCGCGCCGTCGCGATCGCCTCCACCATCTCCGCGCGCTTCGGGCCTTGCAGCTGGGCGAGCTCGGCCGCCAGCTCCGCGTGCTGCTCGGCGGTCATCGACTCGGCTCCGCGGTCGCCCATCGGCGCATCGTAGACTGAACCTCAGCGGAAACCCGGTTTCCGCCTGTCGTCATGGACCGTCCCGTACTCCACGCGTTCGTCAGGGAGCTGCTCGCGCTCGAGCGCCTGCAGGCGTTCGCGGCCGCCCTGCCGTCTCGCGCGCGCGTCTCCGAGCCGGTGCTGCCGCTGCTCCTGGCGACTCTGCACGAGCAGCTCGAACGCGGGGTCGTCGTCCTCCTGGCCGAAGACGCGGACGCGCGCGACGCCGCGGAGGCGGCCGGCTGGTTCATCGGCGCGGAACGCGTCGCGCTGCTCCCCGGGCGAGGCGTGCGCTGGGGCTCGGGCCTCGAGCCGCCGCCGCACCTCGTCGGCGAGCGGGCGCGCGCGCTCGAGGTGCTCGCGCAGGGAGGCCTCGTCTGCGCGTCGGCGACCGCGCTCGCGGAAGGCATGCCGCCGGCGCGGCAGCGGCCCGAGCCCGTGCGGCTCGAGACCGGAGCCGAGCCCGGCCTCGACGGTCTCGCCGAGTCGCTCGCCCTTGCCGGCTACGAGCGGGTCGAGCGCGCCGAGGAGCGAGGCCAGTTCGCCGTGCGCGGCGGCATCGTCGACGTCTTCCCGACCACGGGCCGAGAGCCGCTACGGGTCGAGCTCTACGGCGACGAGATCGAGCAGGTGCGCGCGTTCTCGCCGTTCACCCAGCGCGCGCTGCACGCGGTCGAGAACGCCGTGATCTACCCCGCCGCCGAACGGCGCGCCGACCTGAGCGAGCCGACGCTCTTCGACGAGGACGAGGAACGCAGGACGCCCGAGATCCCCACCGACCTCGTCCTGGTGCTCGACCGGGTCCCGGACTTCGTCTGGCAGCCCGACGAGGTGCGGCGGGTCTGGGCGGAAGAGTCGCTGGACGCGATCTCCCTCGCCGGCACGTCCGAGCTGGACCCGTTCCCGCAGTCGCAGCCGTTCTCGTTCGAGGCACAGCGCCCGGCGATTGCGGCGCGGGGCCTCTCGGAGGCCGAGCAGGAGCTGAACGGCTTCGTCAACGGCGGCAACCGGGTGGTCGTCGCCTTCCCGCATGCCGGCGAGGCGCTGCGCACGCAGAACCTGGCCAAGCGCGCCGACGCGCGTGTGCTGCCGGACGGCGAAGACCTGCCGGCCGAGCCGGCGCTCCTCTTCGCGGTCGCTCCTGCTCGGCGCGGGTTCGTCTGGCGGGAGCTCGGCCTCGTGCTGCTGCCCGACACGCAGGTCTTCCGCAAGCGACCGCCGCGCGCCGACCGCCGGCTCGGGCGGGCGCTCGCATCCTTCGCCGACCTGCGCAGCGGCGACTTCATCGTCCACGAGGATCACGGCGTCGGCAAGCTGCTCGGCTTCGAGACGAAGGAAGTCGCGGGCGTCACGCGGGACTACCTCCTGCTCGCGTTCCGGGGCGAGGATCGCCTCTACGTCCCGCACGAGCAGCTCGGCAAGATCTCGAAGTACGTCGGCGCCGATGCGAGCGCGCCCGCGCTCTCCAAGCTCGGCGGCAAGGCCTGGCAGAACCTGAAGTCGCGCGCCCGCGAGTCGGTGCGCGAGCTGGCGACCGAGCTGATCGCCCTCTACGCGCAGAGACAGCAAGCGCCGGGAACGTCGTACGACCTCGACCACGAATGGCTCGAGCGGCTGGAGGCCGAGTTCCCCTACCGCGAGACCGAGGATCAGGCGCGGGCGATCGAGGCGGTGAAGGAGGATCTCGAAGCACCGCGGCCGATGGACCGCCTCGTCTGTGGCGACGTCGGCTTCGGCAAGACAGAGGTTGCCGTGCGGGCCGCGTTCGCGGCGGCCGTGAACGGCAAGCAGACGCTCTTCCTCTGTCCGACGACGATTCTCGCCGAGCAGCACTGGAACACCTTCAAGGCCCGCTACCGCGACTTCCCGGTCCGCGTCGAGATGATCTCCCGCTTCCGCAAGCCGGCCGAGGCCAAGCAGGTGCTGAAGGACTTCGCGGACGGCAAGGTGGAGGTGCTGATCGGCACGCACCGCGTGCTCTCGCGCGACGTGATCGCGAAGGACCTTGGGCTCGTCATCCTCGACGAGGAGCAGCGCTTCGGCGTCGCGCAGAAGGAGCTACTGCGGAGCCTCCGTCTCGAGGTCGACGTGCTCGCCCTGTCCGCGACGCCGATCCCGCGCACGTTGCACATGTCGCTCTCCGGCCTGCGCGACATCTCGATCATCGAGACGCCGCCGGAGGGACGCCGCCCGATCCGGACGACCGTCGGCGAGTACGACGAAGAGCTGATCAGGGCGGCGCTCGAGCGCGAGATCGCCCGTGACGGGCAGGCGTTTTACCTGCATAACAGAGTCGAGACGATCGAGGAAGCCGCCGAGAAGCTCCGGCAAATGTGTCCGAACCTCCGCTTCATTGTCGCGCACGGACAGATGAAGGAGCGCGAGCTGGAGGAGCAGATGCACGCGTTCCTACGCGGCGACGCCGACGTGCTCGTCTCGACGACGATCATCGAGTCGGGGATCGACATCCCGCAGGCGAACACGCTGATCGTCGAGCGCGCCGACGCGCTCGGACTCTCGCAGCTCTACCAGATCCGCGGCCGCGTCGGCCGCTCCGACGTGACGGCGCACGCCTACCTGTTCTACCCCGATGCGCAGGAGCTCTCGCCCGAGGCGCGCGCCCGGCTCTCGACCCTCGCCGACCACACGGAGCTCGGCGCGGGCTTCCAGATCGCGATGCGCGATCTCGAGATCCGCGGCGCCGGCGATCTGCTCGGGGCGGAGCAGTCCGGGCACGTCGCGGCGCTCGGCTTCGAGCTCTACGTCGAGATGCTGGCGGAGGCGGTCGCCGAGATGCAGGGGCAGCGGCGGCTGGCCACCCGGCCGGTGCGGGTGGACGCGCGGGTCGACGCGTACGTGCCGGCGAGCTACGTCTCCTCGGAAGCGCTCAAGATCGACATCCACCGCCGGCTCGCGCTCGCGGAGTCGGAGGACGAGCTGCGCGAGCTGCACGCGGCGCTCGAAGACCGCTACGGCCCGGTGCCCGAGCCCGTCGAGCACCTGTTCGCGATCCAGGAGGCGAAGCTGAAGCTGGCGCGACTCGGCGCTGACTACCTGATCTACCGCGGCGGCCGCGCGACGGTGGGGCCGCTGGTGCTCGGCTCGGCCGAGCTGCGGGCGCTGCGGGACGTGTCGGACACCGCCGTCTACACCAGCGCGAAGCGCGAAGTCTCGCAGCGCACGGAGGCCCTCGAGGGGGCGATCGGCTTGGTCGATGCTATCGTGGTAGCCCGTCAGGCTGCCTGAACGGCGCCCCCGCTACTACCTGGAGCTGTCTCACTGATGAAGATCTCTCGCTCGCTTCTCCTCCTCTGCACGCTCGTTTCACTCGTCCTCGCCGGTTGCGGCGGCGGCGGTGACGACGTGCCGTCGGACGCCGTCGCCGTGGTCGACGGCGACAAGATCGCGAAGGCCGACTACGACGGCCTGCTCAACCAGGCGAAGACGAGCTACAAGAACCAGAAGCGCGACTTCCCGAAAGCCGGCTCGCAGGAGTTCCAGACGCTGAAGAACCAGGCCGTGCAGTTCCTGGTTCAGCGCGAGCAGTTCGAGCAGGAGGCGGAGGCGCTCGACGTCAAGATCACCGAGAAGCAGGTCGACGCCCGGCTCGAGCAGATCCAGAAGCAGTACTTCGGCGGCGACAAGAAGAAGTACAAGAAGCAGCTGCGGGATCAGGGCCTCTCCGACAAGCAGGTCCGGAACGACATCCGCGCCCAGGTCGTCTCCGAGAAGATCTTCGAGCGCGTGGCCCGCGACGTGAGGGTGACCGACAAGCAGGTCGAGGAGTACTACGCCAAGAACAAGGCGCAGTACAGCCAGCCGGAGAGCCGGGAGGTGCGCCACATCCTCGTGAAGAAGAAGGCGAAGGCCGACGACCTGGCCCGACAGCTCGCGGGCGGCGCCGACTTCGCCGCCCTGGCGAAGGCCAACTCTGAGGACACGGGCTCGAAGGCGAACGGCGGCAAGCTGACGATCTCGAAGGGCCAGACGGTCGCCCCGTTCGACAAGGAGGCGTTCGGCCTGAAGAAGAACGAGATCTCGAAGCCGGTCAAGACCGAGTTCGGCTTCCACATCATTCAGGCGCTCGGCAACGTCAAGCCCGCGAAGGTGACCCCGCTCAAGGAGGTCAAGGACTCGATTCGCCAGCAGCTGCTGCAGACGAAGAAGAACGAGGCCATGACCAAGTGGGTCAACGAGCTGAAGAAGGACTACGAGGACAAGGTCTCGTACGCCGTCGGCTTCAACCCGCCGCCCGCCGCCACCGGCACGACCACAGACGCCAAGTAAGTGCCACGGGGCTAAGTGCCACTCGGCGAGTCGCTTGTCGAGCTTCAGGAGCTGACGCGGCGCCTTCGCCGGGACTGCCCCTGGGACCGCGAGCAGACCGCGCGCACGATCGTGCCGCACACGGTCGAGGAGGCGTACGAGGTCGCTGACGCTGCGGGGTCGGGCGACCCCGCCAAGCTGCTCGACGAGCTCGGCGACCTGCTCTTTCAGGTCTACTTTCTCGCTCTCCTGCTCGAAGAGGAGGGCAACGGCGACCTCGAGGCGGTCGCGCGGGCGGTGCACGCGAAGCTCGTGCGCCGGCATCCGCATGTGTTCGGCGACGTCGAGGCGAAGACGGCCGGGCGTGTGCGCGAGCGCTGGGAGCACGTGAAGACCGAGCAAGAAGGACGTGCAGGGATCTTCCACGACGTGCCCGCCTCGCTGCCTGCGCTCCTGCAGGCGCGGAAGCTGCAGCGGCGCGCGGTCGCGGTGGGCTTCGACTGGCCCGATCTCGACGGGCCGCTCGCGAAGGCGCGGGAGGAGTTCGGCGAGCTCGAGGCGGAGATCGCCCGCACGGGCGAGCCGAGCCCCGAGACCGAGCCGGACGGAGCCGTGGCCCACGAGGTCGGCGACCTGCTCTTCACCGTCGTCAATCTGGCGCGCCGGCTGAACGTCGATCCTGAGCTAGCGCTGAGGGGCACGAATGGCCGCTTCGTCGCCAGGGTCGGGCGCGCCGAGGAGCTGGCGGACGCGGAGGGGGAGCGCTGGAGCGAGCTGCCGCTCGCCGCGCAGGATCGGTATTACGAGCTCGCCAAAGAGGAGATGGGATGACCGTCGCTCGCCTTCGGCTCGCTCCCGTGGGGGAAACCAGGTTTCCCCCACGAGCCCCCTTCTTTCGCTTCGTGTGGGGGAACCTCCCGGTTCCCCCACGCCCCCTCCCCGCTCATCGGCCAAAGTACGGCCGATGAGCTCGATCGCACGGGTGAACGGCCGCTGGATCCTCGACTCGCGGGGCAACCCGACCGTCGAGGTGGACGTCGAGCTCGAGTCCGGGGCCCTCGGGCGCGCCGCCGTCCCCTCGGGGGCGTCGACCGGCGTGCACGAGGCGGTCGAGCTGCGCGACGGCGGGCCGGAATGGGGCGGGAAGGGCGTCGACACGGCTGTTTCGAACGTCGACGGCGAAATCGCGAACGCCGTGCGCGGCCTCGACGCGCACGATCAGGCGGCTCTCGACCGGCGGCTGATCGAGCTAGACGGAACCGAGAACAAGAGCCGCCTCGGCGCGAACGCGATCCTCGGCGTCTCGCTGGCGGTCGCCAAGGCGGCAGCGGCCGAGGCGGGGCAGCCGCTCTACCGCTATCTGGGCGGTGAGACGGCGACGACGCTGCCCGTGCCGATGCTGAACGTGATCAACGGCGGGGCGCACGCCGCCAATTCGATCGACCTGCAGGAGTTCATGGTCGTGCCCGTCGGCGCCGATACGTTCGCCGGCGGCCTGCGCATCGGCGCCGAGGTCTATCACGCGCTGAAGCAGGTGCTCTCGGACCGCGGGCTCGCGACCGGCGTCGGTGACGAGGGCGGCTTCGCGCCCGACCTCGAGTCGAGCGAGGCGGCGATCGAGGCGATCCTCGAGGCCGCCGAGCGCGCGGGCCACCGCGACGCAATCGCGGTCGCGCTGGATCCGGCCGCGAGCGAGGTCTACTCCGACGGCGTCTACCGCTTCGAAGGCCGAGAGAAGACGAGCGCCGAGATGCCCGCTTTCTGGGCCGAGCTCTGCGAGCGCTATCCGATCGTCTCGGTCGAGGACGGCCTCGCCGAGGACGACTGGGAGGCCTGGGCTCAGCTGACCGCCGAGTCCGGCGACCGCGTGCAGCTCGTCGGCGACGACCTCTTCGTCACCAATCCCGAGCGGTTGCGGCGGGGAATCGAGAGCGGCGTCGCCAACTCGATTCTGGTCAAGGTGAACCAGATCGGGACGTTGACCGAGACGGTCGAAGCGGTTCGTCTCGCCCACGCGAGCGGCTACACGGCGGTCATGTCGCACCGTTCGGGCGAGACCGAGGACGCGACGATCTCCGACCTCGCAGTCGCGCTCGGGACGGGGCAGATCAAGACCGGCGCGCCCGCCCGCTCCGACCGCACTGCCAAGTACAACCAACTCGTCCGGATCGAGGAGGAGCTCGGCGACGCCGCCATGTATCCCGGTTGGGCCGCGTTTCCCCGCTCGCGCCGAGGATAGGCTGGAGGCGATGGCCGTCATCCCGCGCCGCACGAAGATCGTCGCCACGATCGGGCCTGCATCGACCGCGCCCGGCGTGCTGGCCTCGCTGATGCAGCTGATCGACGGCGCGCGGCTCAACTTTTCGCACGGCACGCACGACGACCATCGCGAGGCCGCCGGGCTGATCCGCGCGGCGCAGGCGGAGACCGGCCGTCCCGTGGCCTTGATCGCGGATCTACAGGGGCCGAAGCTGCGGATCGGGGATCTGCCCGAGCCGGTCGAGCTGGTTCGCGGCACGCAGGTGACGATCGCCGGCGAGGACGTCGCCCAGGACGGCGATCTCCCGGTCGCGCCGGCGGTGCTCGGCTCGGTGCTCAAGCCGGGGTTCGACGTCCTGATCGACGACGGCGCCGTGCGCCTGCGCGTGCTGAAGGTCGACCGCGGCCGCGCCGTCGCCGAGGTGCTCGTCGGCGGGACGATCACGTCGCACAAGGGCGTCAACCTCCCCGGCGTGCCGCTTCCGATCCCCTCGCTGACGAAGAAGGACATCGACGACCTCCAGTTCGCGCTCGAGCTCGGTTGCGACTACGTCGCGCTCTCGTTCGTCCGCACCGCGTCGGACGTGCAGGCGTTGAGGACGCTGATCGAGGCCGCAGGATCCACGGCGCACGTGATCGCGAAGATCGAGAAGGCGGAGGCGGTCGCCGTGCTCGACGACATCCTGCGCGACGCCGACGCGGTGATGGTCGCTCGCGGCGACCTCGGCGTCGAGATCGGCGCCGCCGAGGTGCCGCTCCTGCAGAAGCGGATCATCCTGCGCGCGCTCGAGCGCGGAAAGCCCGTGATCACGGCGACCCAGATGCTCGAGTCGATGATCCACGCGCCCGAGCCCACGCGCGCGGAGGCCTCGGACATCGCCAACGCGATCCTCGACGGCACGAGCGCGATCATGCTCTCCGGCGAGACCGCGATCGGGGAGTTCCCAGTCGAGGCGGTCGCGTACATGGACCGGATCGCGCTCGCTGTCGAGCCCAGCCTCGGCTATCGCCACGAGATCCCTCACGCCGAGGAGCAGCCGACGATCGGACAGGCGATGTCGAACGCGGCGTGCGACATCGCGGAGGCGCTCGAGGCGAGCGCGATCCTGGTGCCGACGTTCACCGGCCGGACCGCGTCGGCGGTCGCTCGGCTGCGGCCCAGGCGGCCGATCATCGGGCTGACGCACCACCTCTACTCGCTCCAGCACATGGCGCTCGAATGGGGCGTGACGCCGGTGCACGTGCCCGAGTGCGCCGACGTCGAGGAGCTCTGGGCGACATCGCTCGAGGCGGCGCGCAGCACCGGGATCGTCGAGCCGGGCGACCGGGTGGTGCTGACGGCCGGCACCGCCGTGAACATCCCCGGCTCGACCGACGTGATCAAGGTCGACACCGCCTAAGCGTTGAGGACGTGGCGGGTCGCCGCGCCGCGCGACGACCCGCCCTGCCCGAGGTTCCTAGTTCTCGTGACTCGGGTCGAACCTGCGCTCCTGCGAGTTCCCTCGCGTCTCGAGCGCCCAGATCACATGGGTGATCCGGCGAGTCCCGTCGCTGAACTCCTCGGTGATCGTGGAGGTCGAGATCCGGTCGATGCGCTCGACCTTGTCCGCCTTGGCGCCTGCGACGGCCGCGAGCCCTGCCGCGATCGTCGAGCTCGAGTCGAGGTGCGCGTAGATCGTCTCCAGCTGCTGGTAGTCGTGCGCGTTCGGGCTGGGATTGTCGAGCGCGTTCGCGTAGTCCATGCACGTGTTCAGGTCGGCGCCCGACTCGTCCTGGTGATGGAGTCCGAAGTCGTGGCCGATCTCCTGGCACATCACGTGCTGCTTCTTGACCGGCACGTTGTAGGCGCTCATGGCGAAGTACGTGTCGTTCATCTTCGCCGTGCCGGAGGTGATGTGCGACCCGCTTGCCGTGATCGACGCGAGACCCAACCAGCCATTCTGGCCGTAGGCGCCGTTGCACGACTTGACCTTTCCGCTCACCGCGCGGCACCGCTTCTCCTCGGCCCCCGTCTCCTTGGCGAGGTTCAGCACCGACGACTGCGACCAGTCGGCGACCGCCTTGTTCAGATACGAGTCCCACGCGGTGGTGTTTGCGTCGATCACCCGGAGCGTGAACGGATTGGAGGTGCGGGCCCAGTGATAGCTCCCCCACGAGTGACTTGCGCTCGCGGGTACTGCGTAGACGGCGCCCGCGCCTATGAGTGCGGCAAGGAGCACCAGCAGCTTTCTCTTCAAGTTGTCCCCCTAGCGGAGTTCGATGGATACGAACCGCAGGCGTCCGAGTCTGGGCGACCCGCCGGACGGTGTCAAGCGGCTCGGGCAGGAAGCGGCGCCCGGCCGCGGAACTCGATCACCCGTGGCCCGTCGCAGCACCCGCTCCCCGCAGCGCCCCTCGAGCTCGTCCGCGCCGCGCGGCAAGCGCCGCAAGCGGCGTGGCCGCGGGCAGCGCACGACGATCCTCCTGCGCTGGTGCGTGCTCGCGACCGCCGGGCTCGTCGCCTTTCTCTACTACCAGCCGCTCGGGAGCTACCTCGAGACGCGGTCGGCTCTGAACGAGCGCGCCGCAGAGGTCCAGTCGCTGCGGGAGGAGCGGAGCCGCCTGCAGGCCCGCCTGGCCGACTCGTCGACGGTCGCGGCGCTCTCACGCGAGGCGAGAAGGATGAGCCTCGTGCGCCCGGGCGAGCGGCTCTTCATCGTCAAGGGGATCCAGGAGTGGCGGCGGGCCCAGCAGTCGGAACAGCGGCCGGCCGGGACTACCATCGGGCGGGATGGATGACCATGCACTCGTCGAGCGACAGCTTGGCCGCCCGCCGCGCGCGTTCCGTCGCGTAGCGGCGCGCTGCCCTTACGGCGCTCCGGCCGTCACCGAGCAGGCTCCGTACGCCGTCGACGGCGACCCGTTTCCGACGACCTACTACCTCACCTGTCCGCAGCTCGTGGCTGCGATCGCGCGGCTGGAGGCGGCAGGAGGCGTCGAGCGCTGGAGCGAGGAGCTCGAGCGCGATCCCGAGCTTGCGGCCGACCTGGAGCGCGCGACCGTCGAGCAGCGGCGAATCCGGACGGAGCTCGCCGCCGGGCAGGTGGGCCGCGACGGGGGCTCGTCGCTCGGCCTCGGCATCGGCGGGAGCGCCAACCCGCGGCGAATCAAGTGCCTGCACGCGCACGCCGCCTACGCGCTCGCGCAGCCGGGGTACCTGCTCGGAGAGCGGATTCTCACCGAGGTCGAGCCGCTCTGGCCGGAGCATCGATGCTGTACGGCATCCTAGGATCACCGCTGTGGGAGTGACGGAGGCAGAGGTCGAGAGCGCGCGCCGGGAGTGGCTGGAGGGGCACCGGCGCCTGCTCGAGGCGGCGCGCGAGGCGCCGGCGCGGGAGCGCCTGTTCGAGCAGGTCGACGCCGTCGCAGCCGAGCTGCGCCGACGGGTGGGCGGCACGTTCACGATTCGCGAGCTCGCCGTCGCCTATGCCGACGCCGAGCGCTGGAGTCGCAGCGTCGTCGCCGAGCGAGCTCCCGCCCCCGGGTGGGTACGAACGCTCTCGCTGGTCGAGGCGGCCGCGTTTCACCTTTACGCCCGCGGCGCCCAGGACTACGAGCCGTGACCGCAAACGGACCCGAGCGTCGCCCCAGGCCGCCGCGCCGCACGCTGCTCTGGCGGCCCGTGCTTGCGCTCGTCGGCCTCGCGGCCGCGCTCCTGCTCGGCGTCTCGATCGGGCGTGCGCTCGAGGACGGCCCGTCGCCCGGCGGCCTCCGCACGAACGTGCGGACGCTCGAGCCGCAGCCGCTACCGCCCGCCGCGCGGACGGTCACGGTGACGGTCGGAGGCTGACGACGACCAGGTTTGAGTTTGCTGAAGGTTTGGGTAGTTTCACCGCATGGCGTACGAGGGGAGCAGACGAATGGCCGCGGGCCAGCCCGACTGGCTGACGCTCGGCCAGGCCGCGAAGTACCTCGGGGTCGCGCAGAGCACCATGCGCAAGTGGTCCGACGTGGGCAAGGTCTCGGCCTTCTACACGCCGGGCGGTCACCGCCGCTACCGGCGCTCGGACCTCGACCAGTTCCTCGATCGCTCCGGTCCGGGCTCCTCGCCCGGGACTGCCTCCGACACGGGCCCGCTCGTGCTGATCGTCGACGACGACGAGAAGTTGCGCGAGTACGTCCGCGTCAACCTCGAGGCAGAGGGCTACGTCGTCCGCGAGGCGGGAAGCGCCGACGAGGGACTCGCGGCGCTCGGCGAGCAATCGCCCGACTTGATTCTCCTCGACGTGATGATGCCCCAGGTGGACGGCTGGGAGATGCTCCGCCGGATCCAAGAGCACACCGGCGTCGGCGCGATCCCCGTAATCATGTTCTCCGGGAAGGTGGACGAGCGCTCGGCGGACGAGGCCGCGTCGCGCGGCGCGCAGGGCTTCATCGGGAAGCCATTCGATCCCCGCTCGCTGATCGAGTCGACCAAGCAATTGCTTCCTGTCTCATAGGCGCAAGATGAGCATCCGCAGGAGCGGATGCTCATCGCGCGAAAGCCCCTAAAAGGGCCGCCCGCGGCCCAACATCGAGTTCCGTGCTCTCTGATCTCGACCAACACCTTCGCAGCTGGGTCGTCGATCACCGGCTCGGCCTGCTCGACCCGCTCTTCGAGGCGCTCTCCTATGCGGGCTCCTTCGGATTCGTCTGGCTCGCGATCGCCGTCGCGATCTCTGGCTTCTCCTGGAGCCGGCCCTGGTTGTGGACGCGGATCGGCGCCGCGATCCTCGTCTCGGAGAGCGTCTCCGGCGCGCTCAAGGTGTGGGTCGAGCGCGAACGGCCCCCGCTCGCCGACCCGACTCCGGAGCCGCTCGTCGACCTACCGGCGACGTTCTCGTTCCCGTCCGGCCATGCGTCTGTCAGCTTCGCGTGCGCCACCACGCTCGCTCTCGCCGTCCCGCGCCTGGCGATTCCGCTCTACCTGCTCGCTGCGCTGATCTCGTTCTCGCGCGTCTACGTCGGCGTCCACTACCCGCTGGACGTGTTGGTGGGCGCCGTGCTGGGCGTGGCGGTCGCTATAGCTCTTCGGAAGCTTGCAGCAATCCTGCGCCGATCAGCCCCAGAGCGCCGAGAAGGCTGATCCAGAGCCCGACCCCGCGGTGCGCGAAGAAGAACTCCTCGGGGATTGAGATCGCCCGGACGAGCACGAAAATCGTCGCGAGCGCCCCGAGCCCCATCACAACGAGGCTCTCGGGCACGGCGGCTGGCAGGTCGAACCCCCACTGGCGGAGCACCACGATCAGGATCGCGAGGATCCCGATCACGAGCACGAGCTTTCCGAGCACGCCGGTGTGCCAGCCGATCACGCTCACGTTCACGCCCTCGCCGGAGCCCGAGTACCAGCCGGTCAGCGCCGATAGCGCAAGGACGAGGCCGGTCACCCACGTGGCTCGCTCGCCGAGGCCCCAGAGCGACGGTCCGCCGCCGCGGCGAGGCGCGGCGGCAGGCTCCTCGACGCGCTCGTCAGCGGTTTCGTAGATCGGCTCGGGCGTTTCCACGGGGGAAGTATGGGCATAACGAGCGCGGGGTGCACGTATGTCGCTGATCGAGTCGAGCCGCACAGACGCGAGCGTCGAGAGCGGCGTGCCGTCCTTCCTGGCGGCCGGAGCCGCCGCGACGGGCGAGTTCCGCTGCGCCGAGTGCGGCTATGGGATTGCGGTGCGGAGCATCCTGCCGACCTGCCCGATGTGCCACGGTCTCGTCTGGGACGAGCCGAACTCGAGCTCGTTCGGGCTCGCGCGACGCTAAGACCCTTGCTCCGGTGGGCGAGGACTACACTTTCCCGCATGGCCGAGCCTGCGAGGCGCCCACCGGCGGGGACTGATGCGCCGCCGTTCGATCCGGTCGCGGTGGACCGCGCATATCTCCAGGAGCGAGCGCGGCGGCGCGCCCGCGTCGAGCATTCCCGCGCGCGGCGGCGGGCCGGTCTCCGCTTCTGGCTCGTGCTCGCCGGCCTGGTCGCCGTGAGCGTGCTGCTGACGCTCACGATCTGGCGTGAGGTCGAGCGGCTCTTCGGCCTGTAGTGCTCGATTCCGCCACGATGCGCCGATGATCGTCCATCTCGTCGACGCCGCCGCGGCGCTGCACGTGCTGGCGCGGGCCGGCCGGTCGCTTGCGGACGGGGCGCCGCTCGATCCCACGCTCTCCGACCTGGTCGAAGCGGCCGCGCACGGCAGTGGAGCCGAGCTCGCCGCTCTCTGGCTCCGCGACCGCCAGGGGACGCTCGTCGCACGGGCGGTCTGGGCCTCCTCGAGTGCGTTGGCAGCCGAGCTGGAAGGACTGCGGGCGGAGTCCACCGAGGCGGCCGGTGCCCTCGTGCGCGACCAGTTCGAGGACGCCGTCTTTCTGACGATCCCGCTCGATGAGGGAGTGCTCGAGCTTGCGCGCACAGGCTCGGAGTTCGACAGTGGCGCAGCCCAGATCCCGCTCCTCGCCGGGGAGCTCGCCGGCCTCGCGGTTCAGCTCTGCGAAAACGCGCGCGCCCCCGGGCGCGAGGGCGCGGGGGCGCTCGAGATCGCCGGGGATGCCCTGGCGGCGGTGTCCGACGAGCAGGGAGCCGCCGCGCGGATCGCGCGCGTCGCGGCGGTCGCGTCGGGCGCTGACGGCGCGCTCGTCTGGCGGATGCGCGCCGACGTGCTCGAGCCGGACGGCTCGCACGGCCTCGCCGCCGACGAGGCGCTCGAGCGCGACGCGCGCTCAGTCGTCGACGGGCACCGGACCGTCGCGGTCCGCGACGACGAGCTCGGCGCCCAGCTCCTGACGCTCCAGCTCGGTCAGCCCCCGTTCGGCGCTTTGCAGCTGCGCTTTCCCCCAGGCCGCGGGCTCGAGGAGCCCGGCCTCGCCCAGCTCGCCAGCTTCGCGGTTCGCGCCGCCCACGCGCTCCGAGCCTCGGAGCGCGCCCGTGAGGTCGGCTACGAGCTCGAGCGGAGTCGCGCGCTGCTCTCGGTCGTCGGCGAGGCAGTTGCGCGCCTGTCCCTGTCGCACACGCTGGACACCGCAATCGAGCGCGTCGCGGAGCTGCTCGGCGCCGACCGCGTCGCCGTCTATCTCCGCGAGGAGGGCCGGACGGTGGTTGCGGCGAGCCGAGGTATCGAGGGGCCGCACGAAGCGATCGCCCAGGCATTGCTCGCCGCGTCGCTCGCGTCGCGACACGGCGGCGGCATCGTCGAGGTAGATGACGCGTCATTCGACGAGCGGCTGGACAGCGCCCGCGCGGAGCTCGCCGAGTCCGGAATCGACTCCGCGCTCGCGCTGCCCCTCGTCGTCGGCGACGAGCCGATCGGGGTGCTCGCGGTCTACCCGCGACTGCCCCGGCCATTGAGCGCGAACGAGAGCGCCCTGCTCGTCGCCCTGGCTGCTCAGCTCGCCGTGCTCGTCCAGAACGCACGGCTACACGAGCGCGCGCAGGAGCTGAGCAGCGAGCGCGAGGAGGCGCTCGCGTCGGAGCGCGAGGCGGCGAAGCGGCTCCACGCCCTTTACGAGATCTCGCGCTCGTTCGCGCAGAGCCTGTCGCTCGAGACGACGCTCGACGTGCTGGCCGAGTCGATCGTGACGCTGCTCGGGGTCGACGCGGCCGTAATCCGGATGCCCGACGAGCGCGGGGTGGAGCTGACCGCGCGCGCGATCCACGTCAACGACGAGCACGTCGACGCGGCCGCACGCGCGCTGCTCTCGCGGCCGCAACAGCTGCCGCGACGAGACCTGCTCGACCTGCTCGAGCGGAACGAACCGCTCATCCTCGACGCCGAGCGCGCGGAGTCGTTCGGCGGCGCGCTTGCGTTGCTGGCACCGTTCCTGCGCAAGGGCTCGAGCGCCGCCGTCGTCCCGATCGCGACGCCGGCGGAGCTGCTGGCGACGTTGACGATCGTCTCGCTCCACCCGGGGCGTCCGGTCGCCGGCGAGATCGCGGAAACGGCGCTCTCGATCGCCGGCCAGGCGGCGCTCGCGATCGACAACGCCCGCCTCTACGGCCAGCAGAAGGCCTTCGCGGACACGATGCAGCGCTCGCTGCTGCCCCGGGCGGCGCCCGAGTTGCCGGGCCTCGAGCTGGGAGACGTCTACGAGTCCGCCGCGCGCGTCGAGGTCGGCGGTGACGTCTACGACTACCTGACGCTCCGGGACGGCCGCCTCGCCGTCGTCCTCGGCGACGTCACCGGCCACGGAGTCGACGCGACGGCGGACATGGCGATGGCGAAATACGTCTTCCGCTCGCTCGCACGCGAGCACCTGGAGCCGGGGACGTTCCTCGCCGCGGCGAACGACGTCGTCTCCTCCGAGATCGCGCCGGGCCGCTTCATCACGATGGTCGAGCTCGTAATCGACGCCGCCGAAGGAGAGGTCGCGGTCGCGAGCGCCGGTCACCCGCCGCCCCGGCTCATCCTCCCGGACGGCACCGTCGAGGCGATCTCCGCCCGCGGGCTCGCGCTCGGCATCGACGCGCCCCAGACGTACGAGACCGTGACCGCGTTGTTTCCGCCCGGCGCGATCGTCGTCGCCTACACCGACGGCGTCGTCGAGGCGCGCCGGGGCGGCGAGCAGTTCGGCGTCGAGCGGTTCGACGCGCTGCTCTCGGAGCGCCGCTCGTTGCCGCCTCACACGATCGCCGAGGCCGCTCTCGCCGCTTGCCGCGAGTGGACCGAGGGCGAGCTCACCGACGACTTCGCCGTCGTAGTGATCAAACGGGTAGACGCGCAGCCGTGAGACACCCACACGCAGGCCTGTCGGCGCTCGTCTTCGGCGCCGGCACCGGCTCGCTTGCGACCGAGATCGCGGCGTCGCGCTTGCTCGCGCCGTACTTCGGCTCCTCGACGATCGTCTGGGCGAATCTGATCGGGATCGTGCTGGCGGGGCTCGCGGTCGGCTACTGGCTCGGCGGCCGTCTCGCCGACCGCCGCCCGGAACGGCGGCTCCTGGGCGCGATCGTGCTCGCCGCCGCGGTCTGGGTCGCGATCACCCCGTTCGTGGCGCGTCCGTTCCTCGACGCCGCCGTGGGCAACCTCGACAACGCCTCGTCTGGCGCGGTGATCGGCTCGTTCTTCGCTGTGCTGCTCCTCTTCGCGCCCGCCGTCGTCCTGCTCGGGATGGTCTCGCCGTTCGCGATCCGGCTCGCGATCACGGACGTCGAGAGCGCCGGGGCGGTCGCCGGCCGCTTCTACGCGCTCTCGACCGCCGGCTCGCTGCTCGGCACGTTCGTGCCCGCGCTGGTCGCGATCCCGCTCGCGGGGACGCAGCGGACGCTGCTCGGCACTGCCGCGCTGCTCGCGCTCTCCGCGTCCTTCCTGCTCGGCCGGAAGGCGCTCCTGCTCGCCGCGCTGATCGGCGCGCTCGTCGCCGTTCCGCCGGGCGCGATCAAGGCGGAGAGCGGCCTCGCGCACGAGGAGGACTCGCTCTACCAGTTCATCCAGGTGATCGAGCGCGACGACGGGCACCGGCTCCTGCGGCTGAACGAGGGCGTGGCCGTGCACTCCGTCTGGCGTCGCGACACCGTGCTGACCGGCGGCGTCTGGGATGCGTTCCTGGCGCTGCCGCCGCTGCTCGGCCGGCCGCTCCGCTCGGTGGCGATCCTCGGCAACGCGGGCGGGACGACGGCGCGGGCGCTCGGCGAGTTCTATCCCGACGCGTACGTGGACGGCGTCGAGCTCGATCCCGCGGTCAGCCGCGTCGGCCGCCGCTTCTTCGGCATGGACGACAACCCGCGCCTGACCGTCCACGACGCCGATGCGCGCCCGTTCCTCCGCCGCATCGACAAGCGCTACGACCTGATCATCGTCGATGCGTACCGACAGCCCTACGTGCCGTTCTACCTGGCGACGCGCGAGTTCTTCCGCCTCGCCCGCGAGCGACTGGCGCCGGGGGGCATCCTCGCGCTGAACGTCGCGTCGGTGCCGGGCGACGAGAGCCTGCTCAACGGGATCTCCGGGACGTTGACGCGCGAGTTCGAGTCGGTCTCCGTCTGGCCGGCGCTGCGCTTCAACAAGATCCTGCTCGCCTTCGACGATCCGCGCCCGGTCGCGCGGGTGAACCTGAACGAGCTGCCGGCCGAGTTGCGCCCGCTCGTGTCGCTGCTCGTGCGCCAGCTCCGCCCCGTGACGAAGAACGCGCAGCGGCCGTGGACGGACGACCGCGCGCCGGTCGAGTGGGTGACCGACCGGATGATCATCGAGTACGCGTCGCGCGGCGGCGAGCTCGACGAGGACTTCCTGCCCACCGCTCCGTGAGGCTCCTTCGCCAAGACGGGCCACTGATCCGCGTCGGTCACCGCGGGGCGGCGACGCTCGCCCCGGAGAACACGCTGCGCTCGTTCGAGGCGGCGATCGCGTGCGGGGTGGACGCGATCGAGTTCGACGTGCTCGACCTCGTCGACGGCCCGCTCGTCCTCGCGCACTCGAACGACCTCGCTGAGGTCAGTCACGGCGCGGCGACGGGGACCGTGCGTGACCGCTCGCTCGCGGAGCTGCGGGAGCTCGCTCCCGAGCTGCCGACGCTCGACGAGGCACTCGCCTTCCTGGCCGAGCGGCGCGACGTGGGCGTGCACGTCGACCTGAAGCTGACCACGCGCCTGGACGAGCTCGCGGACGCACTCGATCGCCACGGACTGGCGAGGCGGACCGTCGTCAGCTCGTTCCACATCGAGAGCCTCCGTGCGGTCACGGCCCGCACGCCGCATATCCGGATCGGGCTCACGTACCCCGAGGATCGCTACGGCGTCGCTCGCCGGCCCGCCTTCCGGCCGGCGATCAGGCTGGGGCTCATCGCCCTGCGCCGGGCGTTCGTCGCTCGCGTCCCGGCGCTCGTCGAGCGCACGGGATCTGCCGCGCTGATGCTCCAGCATGCGCTCGTTTCCGCGGCGGCGGTCGAGCGTGCGCACGCGGTCGGGGCGGCGGTCTGGGCTTGGACGGTGGACGACCCGCTTGAGCTGGCGCGGCTCGAGGCGGCCGGGGTCGACGCAGTGATCACGAACGACCCTCGACTCTTTCTGGCCGTGGCTACACTGGACGCGTGAGGCGCAGAGGACTCGCAGTTGCCCTATTTGTTTCGTGTGCAGCCGCCGGAGTGCTCTCCGCGGCGTTGCTGGCCGCGACGCCGTCGGCGGTCGTCCCGCGGATAGGCGCGACGACGAACGGCGGCACGACAACGGCACCGCCCCCGGCGACGACCACCACCACGACCACCACGACGACGACGACCGTGCCTCGGCCGACGACGATCGCGGCCGGTGTCACCGTCGGCGGCGAGGTGCTCGTCGGCGGCCTCTCGCCCGCCGAGGCGACGGCGGAGGTCAAGGCGTACTTCGCGCGGCCCCTGACGATCAAGCTCGGGAAGCGCAGCTTCCGGACGACGCCGAAGCTGCTCGGCGCCTCCGCATTCGTCGGCGATGCGATCAAGCGCGCGCGTATGGCTTCTCCCGGCGCGAACGTGCCGCTCAAGGTCGCCGCGCCGCAACCGGCGCTCGAGCGCTACGTCCGTGCCCTCGCGAAGCGCTTCGAGCGCGATCCCGTCGACTCGAAGCTCCTCCTGCGGAACTCGAGGCCGTTCGTGACCGAGGAGCGGCCCGGGCAGCGGATCCAGCAGGCGATTGCGGTCCTCGACCTGTTTCGCTCGCTGAAGACGCATATCCGCGCGCCTCTCGAGGTTCGGCTCGAGTCCGTCGTCCCCGCCAAGACGCGCAAGGCGTTCGGCGAGGTGATCGTGATCCGCCGCGGGATCAACCGGCTGCAGCTCTTCGACGGCATGAAGCTCCGACGGACGTTCGGCGTCGCGACCGGACAGTCGCGGTATCCGACGCCGCTCGGGCGGTTCGAGATCATCGTCAAGTGGAGCAACCCCTGGTGGTACCCGCCGGCCTCGGACTGGGCGAAGGACGCAGAGCCGATCCCGCCCGGGCCCGGCAACCCGCTCGGCACGCGCTGGATGGGGATCTCGTCGCCCGCCGTCGGCATCCACGGCACGCCCGATCCCGCCTCGATCGGCTACTCGGTTTCCCACGGCTGCATCCGCATGCGGATCCCCGAGGTCGAGTGGCTGTTCAAGCAGGTCGAGATCGGCACACCGGTCTACATCGTTCGATGACCCGGAGGCTGCGCCTCGGCGCACAGGCCGCGGCAGTCGCCGTCGTCGTCGCGCTGCTGGGCCTGCTCGTGTGGAAGGTCGTCGTCGGAAGCGGCGACGAGGTGACCGGCAGCCTCGCGTCCGGAGGCCGTCCGCAGGCACCCGCCTTCACGTTGCCTCGCCTGCCTGGGGCCGGCGAGCTCTCGCTCGATTCCACCCGCGGCAAGGTCGTCGTGCTCAACTTTTGGGCGTCCTGGTGCATCCCTTGTAAGGACGAGACGCCGCTGCTGCAGCGCTCGTGGCAGCGGTGGAAGGGCCGCGGCGTCGTGTTCATCGGCGTCAACGCGAAAGACTTCCGTGGCGACGCGCGCCGCTTCCTGCGTCGGTACCGTGTCACGTATCCGAACGTCTACGACGGCAAGGGGTCCACGTTGGGCCGGTACGGCGTCACCGGGTTTCCGGAGACCTTCTTCCTCGACGCCGAGGGACGCGTCGTCTACCGGATCGCCGGGCCTGTGAGGGAAGCGGCCGAGCTCGACGCCGGCATCGAGCGCGCGCTCGTCCCGGCGTGAAGCTCGTCGCGATCGTCGTCGGGGCACTCGCGCTGGCTGCGCCGGCTCTTGCGAGCGAGGAGCGCCCGACGCCGTCCGAGCTGGAGTCGGAGCTCGTCTGCCCCGTCTGCGAGGCGACGCTGGACACTTCGGACGCCCCGGTCGCTCGCCGGATGAAGGCGTACATTCGGACGCGCATCGCGGCCGGGGATACGAAGAGCGAGATCAAGGCGCAGCTGGTCGAGCAGTTTGGCCCCGCCGTTCTCGCCGTGCCGCCACGCAAGGGCTTCGACTGGATCGCCTGGCTGCTGCCGATTGGCGGACTCGCGCTAGGACTCGTCGTGGTCGGTGCGCTCGCCTGGCGCTGGAGCCGCAGGCGCGACGACGGGGATGGCGAGGGCGGCTCCCTCGACCCAGCCCTGGAGCGGCGCCTCGACGCCGAGCTCGCCCGCTTCGAGTGAACGGAACCGCGCTTGCGGTCGCATTCGGCGCCGGCTTCGTCTCGTTCCTCGCGCCGTGCGTGCTCCCGCTCGTCCCCGGGTACCTCTCCGCCGTGTCGTCGGTCGAGGCAGAGCGCCTGGGGGAGCCGGGGGCAGCTCGCCGGGTCGTCGTCTCGAGTCTCCCGTTCGTCACCGGCCTCGTGGCGGTCTTCGTCCTGCTCGGCGCGGGGGCGGCGGCGGTCGGGCTCTCGATCGCGCGGGACCAGTTCCTGCTCGAGCAGGTCGCGGGGTTCGTCCTGATTGTCTTTGGCCTCGTTTTCATGGGTTTGCTTCCCTGGCCGCAGCGACTCGTCGGTGCGGGGCTCGTCCGCCGTGCGCACCGGCGCGGCTCCGGCTTTCTGCTCGGCGGCGCGTTCGCGGTCTGCGCGGCGCCCTGCATCGGCCCGGTGCTCGGCGCGATTCTTCTGCTTGCCGGCGACTCCGCCACGGTATGGGAGGGCTCGTTGCTGCTCGCCGTCTACGCGCTCGGCCTCGCGCTTCCGTTCCTGCTCGTCGCCGCACTCTTCGCGCCCGCGATGGGGGCCTTCCGCCGCGTGCGCGACCACTACCTCGTGATTCGGTTCGTGAGCGGACTGATCATGGTCTCGCTCGGGGCCTTGCTCTTCGCAGGCGAATTCTGGCGACTGCGCGTTTGGCTCAACCGGCTGTTTCGCGCGTTCGGCCTCGACGGCTAAGGCTCAGAGCCGCGGGGGCGGCAGCTCGAGCGAGCCCGCCGCTGCAATAGCCTGCGCTTCGCCGACCGAACGCAGGAGCGCGTCCACGTCGACGCCGCGATGCTCGGGCGCGTAGGGACTGAGCCTGCGCGACGCCTTCTCCAGCTGGCGCCCGCACCCGTAGGCGTTGCCGCGTTCCGCCTGGTACCAGGCGACGGCGACGTGGACGAGACCCTGGAGAAAATCGCGCTCCGGGGTCGATGCGGCGCGCCACTCGTCCTCGAGCAGCTCGTGCGCCGCGAAGTGTTCGCCGGCGCGGATCAGCGCCAGTCCCTCGTCGAGGCTCACACCCGCACTATTAGCGACTTCGGGAGCGAAGCGACCCTTCAGGGGTCTTCGCGCGATCGGAATTTGCTTTCGCAGATTCCGATCTTGCGCTATAGATTCAGTGTGGCGATGATCCTGCTCGCGGGGGTCGACCTCTTCTTTCGGGGTAAGCTCGAGGCGTTGCTGCCCGGGCATCGGCTCGTGACGACCGACAGCGTCGAGTCGCCCGACATGGTGATCGCCGATATCGCTCGTGTCGATCCGGCGGAGGTCGTCGAATCCTGGCCCGACGTGCCCATCCTCGGGTTCACGAATCACACCGACAAGGCGGGGCTCCAATTGGCCCACACAGCGGGGTTCGACCAGGTGATCGTGAAGTCCGCGCTGGTCGAGCGCGTACCCGAAATCGTCGCCGAGTTGACCGCGCCGTCCGGCTGACCGAGGTCGCTAGACTCGCCGTTCTGTGACCTACATCATCGCCGAGCCCTGCATCGACATCAAGGACAGGTCTTGCGTCGACGTCTGCCCGGTCGACTGCATCCACGAGTTCGGGCGCATGCTCGTGATCGATCCGGAGGAGTGCATCGACTGCGGCGCCTGCGAGCCGGAGTGCCCGGTGGAGGCGATCTTCCCGGAGGATGCGCTGCCCGACAAGTGGGAGCCGTTCGTGAAGATCAACTACGCGTACGAGCAAGGCGCCGAGGTGATCGACGCGCTCGTCGATGCCTACGCGACCGAGCACAATGTCCAGAACCCCCCGCTCGATCCTGCGTAGCGCGGTCTACCGCAAGAAGAACTAGGGCGCATAGCTATCCTCGCTGAGTGAGGCCCCTCACCCTTGATCACGTCGCGCTCTGGGTCGCTGACCGCGGCCGGATGGGGGAGATCGCCGTCGCGCGGCTCGGGCTGCGCGTGATCGAGCAGACGGAGCGGTTCACGCTGCTCGGCGCCGACGCGCGGCGCGGAAAGTTGACGCTCTTCGACGCGGACGGCCCGCGCGCGCGCGCGCCGCTCGAGCGGATCGGGTTGCGCGTCAGCGCACTCAACGGGAGGGAGCCGGTCGTCGATCTCGGCGAGGGGCTCGAGGTGGCGCTGATCGAGGCAGAGACCGATTCGGAGCTCGACCTGGATCACGTCGCGCTCCTGTCTGCCGACCCCTCGGCGGCGGCGCGAGGCTGGCAGGAGCTCGGATTCGCGCCAGCCGGTGACGGGCGGGTCGAGGTCGGCGGTGCCTTTCTCGAGCTAAGGCAAGGCGACCCGGGTGGTTCGGAGCGGCCGCTCCTGAACCACATCGGCGTGCTGGTCGACTCGGTCGCGGAGCATCAGGCGGCCGCGGAGCAGCTCGGCGTCGAGATCGACGACCTTGTAGACGCGCCGAACACGGTCGCGCTCTTCGTCTGGGGCCCCGACCGGGTCAAGCTCGAGTACGTCGAGCACAAGCCGTCTTTCTCACTGACCTGAGTCCCCTGACGATCGCCGGCGCCGGCATGGCCGGCCTCGTCGCGGCCGCCAGGGCGCGCGAGCTCGGCGCGACGACGGTCGTGCTGGAGAAGGGCGACCGGGCCGGAGGATCGATGCTGCTCTCGAGCGGCGTCATCTGGCGGCACCGCACCCTCGACGAGTTCCACGAGGAGTGTCGCGGCGGAGATCCGGCGTTGCAGCGCCGGATCGTCGACGAGCTAGACGGCGCGCTCGACTGGCTCGAGTCACTCGGAATCGCGCCCCTCGCGGGCGAGACGGGCAACCCGCGCACCGTCGGGCGCCGCTACGACCCGCGCACCCTGAGCGAGGCGCTCGTGCGGGCAGCAGGCGACGTCCGGCTCGAGCAGCCCTTCGAGACAGCACAGATCCTCGCCACCGGCGGCTTCGCGGTGCGCCTCGCCTCCGAACGCGGCCTCCTGCTCCGGGCGAGCCCCTGGAGCGAGGGTGACGGACTCGCGTACGGGCTCAGACGCGGCGCCGACCTCTCCGCCGGCATGGACGAGTTCTACGGGCGCGCGCTCCCCGCCGCCGTGGACGAGGGAGACTTCGTCCGGTCGGCGCAGCTGTATGCGCATCACGCCCTCGTGCTCGACGACTCGGGACGCGACCTGGGCGAGCCCGCGTGGCACGAGAGCGATCTGGTCCAGCGCTTCCCGGGCGGCGCCGCCTGGTATGTGGTCGACGCGCGTGCGCTGCGGGAGCGCGCGCGCGACAAGACGGTTGGGGAGCTGGTGGACGAGGCGCGTGCCGCCGGGGGAGAGGTTCGCCCGGCCGGGGAGCTCCCGTTTGCGGTCCCCACCTCCCCGAAGCTCGTCGAGCCGCCGTTCCTCGCCGTCCGGGTGCTGGCCGCGGTCACGCACACGATCGGTGGGCTCCGCGTCGACGACAGGGCACGCGTGCTCGACGTGAGCGGCGCGCCGGTTCCCGATCTCTACGCGGCCGGCGCCGACGCCGGCGGGATTTTCACGGGCGGGTACGGCAGCGGCCTCGCTGCCGCCCTCGTCTACGGGCGGATCGCGGCCGAGACGGCGCTGTCCTAGGCGTCGCTTGCGTAGGCGGGCAAAACGACGCGGATCGCGGTGCCGCCGTCCGCCCCCTGCTCGACCGTGAAGCGGCCGTTCAGGGTCGAGGCCCGCTCGTCGATCGCGTCGAGGGCCGCCTTACGCCTCTCGCCCTTGCCGTTGTCCGCGACGATCGTCTCGATCTCTCCCGCGGGCGTCTCCTTGATCACGACCGAGATGATCGTCGGCGGGCCGCGGTGCACGGCCTGGTTCAGCGACTCCCGCACGATCTGGTAGAGCCCCACCTGCTCCTTCTCGCCGAGCAGGTCGGCGCGCTGGACGTCGACCTCGATCTTCACCTTGTGCTCCATCCCGAGCTGGTTCGCGAGCTCCAGCACCGCGGGCGTGAAGCCCTGGTCGCGCAGGACGACCGGCTCGATGTTGAACGAGAGGTCGCGCAGCGAGCGGATCGTCTCGCGGTGGCGCAGGAGCGCAGAGGCCATGATCTCGCGCGCAGACTCGGGACGGCCGTCGTCGATCGCGTTCACGGCGGCGTCGAGCATCAGCGCGATGCCGGCGAGGTTCTGCACGGGGCCGTCGTGGAGGAAGAGGGCAAGCCGGCGGCGCTCGTCCTGCTCGGCGGTGATGATCCGCTCGACGAGGCGCTCCCGCTCGTCATTGGGAACCTGCGGCGTCAATCGATGATCGCGTCGCGGAGAGCGATCGCAACCGCGTGCGTGCGCGTGTCGGCTTCGAGCTTGGCGAGGATGTGCCGCACGTGGCTCTTGACCGTCTCCTGGCTGATGAACAGCTTGGCGGCGACGTCAGCGTTGGACATCCCGTCGGCGAGGAGCTGGAGGATCTCGCGCTCGCGCGAGGTGAGCATGTCGTTCTGCTCCTTGCCGGTGAGGAAGGTCGGCATCAGCGCGGGGTCGACGAAGCTCTCGCCGCCGGCGATCTTCTCGATCGCGCGGAGCAGCGTCGCGTGCGGCGCCTCCTTGAGGATGTAGCCCTTCGCGCCGGACTCGAGCCCGCGGCTGAGCAGGGAGCGCTCGCTGTAGGCGGTGAAGATCAGCACCGCCGTCTCGGGCACCTTTTCCTTGATCAGCTTCGTCGCCTCGAGCCCGTCCATGCCGGGCATGCGGACGTCCATGATCACGACCTGGGGGCGGCGGCGCTCGACGAGCGCGACGGCTCCGGCGCCGTCGGAGGCCTCGCCGATCACGCGCACGTGGGGCGCGCGGGACAGGGACAGGCGCAGTCCCTCGCGCACGACCTCGTGGTCGTCGACGATCAGGCAGGTGATCTCTTCGGGCATCGCGGCACAAGTGTATTGCGGAAGTCGGCTCTCAGACGCTCAGCGTCAGCTCAACCCGGCTTCGCGCGCGGCGAGAGCGAACGGGAGCGCCGGTCGCCGGTGCCGTGCTCGCGGCCAGAGAGGGCATGCGGTCGCGGCGCAGGTCGACCTCCGTGCGAGGGAGATCGGCGCGCTGCGCGTAGAGCTATGTCCGGGTCGAGCTCCTCCGCGCGTTACCTTCGCACTGTGTCCGTCGATCTCCGACCCTATGACGATCTTGACCAGAAGGCCATCGCCGCCCTCTTGCGCGCCCACGGTTGGGCCGAGCAGTACGTCACCGGCCAGCTCGATGCCGCAGCCACCCTTGCCGCCTCCGAGAACGGCGCGACGTTGGTGGCTGCTGTCGACGGATCCCTCGCTGGTTTCGTAGCGGTCGAAGTGCACTCCTGGAACGGCCTGGCGCAACTTCAAGGGCTGGCTGTACGGCCCGAGCGACTGCGGCAAGGTGTGGGCGCGCGCCTCGTCGAAGCAGCGGAGCGCATCGCCCGTGAGCAAGGCTGCCGTGGTATCTACGTCGACACGCCGGTCACCAACGAGCGCGGGCGCGCCTTCTACCTTGCTCGAGGCTTCAGCGAGGACTACCGGATGAGCCGTTACTACTCCGACGAGTTGGATGGTGTGACGTACGTGAAGTTCTTTGCGTAGGGCAGGTCCGTTTTTGCCCGGAAGCGAAGCGAATCTGCTCCCGCAGACTCCGAACCTGTGCCGGAACATGTTGGATAGCCGGATGGATCTGCCTCTGGGCATCCGCCGGATCACGACGCCGCTGCCCACCCGCCCGGGGCACGTGCACTCGTACCTGCTGCCGGGCGACGACGGCTGGACACTCGTGGACACCGGCATCGGCCTGCCGGACGCGAAGGAGGTCTGGACGGAGGCGCTCGCCGGCGCCGAGGTCGTGCGCATCTTCGTCACGCACTTCCACCCCGACCACGTCGGCGCAGCCGCCGACGTCGCCGAGCTGACGGGCGCACCGGTTCATCAGGGTGGGCTCGACTACTCGCAGTGCGAGCTCGTCTGGGGGAACGACGACTGGCCGGAGCGGATCGCCGACTGGTTCCTGATCCACGGCGTGCCGAGCGAGATCACCGAGGAGCTGATCGGCTCCGGCAACGTGTACCGGCCCTTCATCCGCTACCAGCCCGACCCGGAGCTCGTCGACGAGGGCGACCGGCTCGACGGCTGGGAGCTCGTCGCCGCGCCCGGGCATGCGGACGGACAGCTCTGCCTACTGAAGGACAACGTGCTCGTCTCGGCCGACCATCTGCTGCCGCGGATCTCACCCACGGTCGGGCTCTGGCCCGAGAGCCGTCCGGATCCGCTCGGCGACTACATCTCCGCGCTCGAGCGGACGATCGAGCTCGCGCCGGAGATCGCGCTGCCCGGCCACGGCGACCCGATCGCCGACCCGGTCGGCCGGGCGCAGGAGCTGATCGAGCACCATCGCGAGCGGCTCGCGTTCACCGAGGCGGTGCTCACCGAGACGCCGCGGACCGGCTACGAGGTGTCGCTCGACCTGTTCGGGGCCGAGCTGAAGCCGTCCTCACGCCGTTTCGCGGTCGCCGAGACGCTCTCGCACCTCGAGCGGCTCGTGCTGGAGGAGCGCGCCGAGCGGCGCGAGGACGTCGGATTCGTGGCCTATACTGCGCGCCAGCTTGGACGACGAGCCCTCTAGTACGAGCGCCTCACCGCGAGGTGAGGCATGAGCGACGCCCTCCGGATCCTCGCGATCTTGGTGCTGGTGCTGGGGAACGCCGTCTTCGTTGCGGCTGAGTACGCGCTCGTCACAGCCCGGCGGACGCGCCTGGAGCCGGAGGCGATTGCCGGTAGCCGCCGCGCGCGCGCAGCGCTCGACCTGATGGATCATCCGGTCAAGTTCATCAGCACCGTGCAGATCGGGATCACCGTGTTCGGCATCGCGCTCGGCGCCGTCGGCCAGCCGCTCCTCTCCAGCTACTTCGATCCCGTCGTCTCGCACGGGATCGCCTACGCGCTCGCGTTCTTCATCCTCACCTACCTCAGCGTCGCGCTCGGGGAGCTTGTGCCGAAGGCGCTGGCGCTGCAGAGGGCGGAGACGATTGCGAAGCTGCTCGCGCTCCCGCTCGAGGTCCTCCAGGGGGTCGTCAGGCCCTTCAACTGGCTGCTCAACATTTCCGCGAACGCGGTCACGCGCCTGTTCGGCGTGACGCCGGCGCCGGCGGGCGAGCTCGCCCACACGGAAGAGGACATCCGCCACATCGTCGCGGGCGCCGAAGACGCGGGCGTGATCGCGACGACCGAGGAAGAGATGCTCTACAAGGTCTTCGACTTCGCGGACAAGGAAGTCCACGAGGTGATGGTGCCACGGCCCGAGGTGACGGCGATCTCGATCGCGCTCCCCACCGAGGAGGCTCTCGCGGCGCTCGTGGACTCGCCCTACACGCGCTACCCCGTCTATCGCGACTCGCTCGACGAGATCGCGGGCATCCTCCACGTGCGCGACCTCTTCTCGGCGCTGCACGCCCGCGGGATGGCGAACGTCGAGCTCGAGGAGCTCCTGCGGCCCGTCTACATCGTGCCCGAGACGAAGGACCTCGCGGCGCTGCTCGCCGAGTTCCGCAAGCAGAACCAGCACATGGCCGTCGTCGTCGACGAGTATGGCGCCATGCAGGGGATCGTCACGCTGGAGGATTTGCTGGAGGAGATCGTCGGCGAGATCGAGGACGAGTTCGATCTCCCGGACGAGTCGGTCGAACGGATCGACGACACCCATATCCGCATCGACGGCACCTTCCCGATCGACGACTTCAACGAGCAGTTCGGCACCGCGATCGAGGGTGGCGACTACCACACGATGGCGGGAATCGTCTTCGGCCAGCTCGGCCGCGCCCCCGAGGTGGGAGACGAGATCACAATCGACGGGCTCACACTGCGCGTCGTCGAGATCGAAGGCTCGCGGATCCAGCGGCTCGAGGTCGAGTTCCGCGACGCCGTGGCTCCGGAGGACTCCGAGAGCTAGCTGATCGCCCAGAACGAGTCGAAGGCCTCCGGATCGCTCGGCAGGGCGAGCACCTCGGTGACGAGGCCGTCGCGGATCGTGAAGAGCAGCAGCTGCTCGATGTCGATCGTTCGGCCCTCGCGCTCCCCGATCGCGCGGTAGAGGCCGGCGCCGCGCTCCTCGCTCGCGAGCGCGTCGATGAAGGTGGAGCGGTATGTCCCCCCGGTCAGCTTCGGCAGGCGGGCGAGGAAGCGGAAGATCTCCGACCGGCCGCGATAGGTCCCCGACATCACGCCGCCGCCGGGCACGTGCCAGGTTGCGTTTTCGGCGAAGCACTCGCGAAGCGCGAAGCCCTCCTTGTTCGCGAACGCCTCCATGATCCGGCGCACGAGCGCGGTGTTGCTCGCGACGCTCACGGGGCGATTGCCCCGTGAGCTTTAGGGGGCGTGGGGGAACTTGGAAGTTCCCCCACATGACCAAAGAAGGGGGCTCGCGGGGGAAACATGGTTTCCCCCGCGGGAGCGAGCCGAAGGCGAGCGACAGTCATGGTCGGGGCTCCTCGGCCCAGCGGTCTAGCAGGCGGGCGACGTGGCGTCGTTGTGGCTCGCTGAAGTCCATCTGCGCCAGCAGGCGGCGTGCCTCCTCCGGGTCGTTGTTCGCGACCGCCGCCTCGAGCCGCTCCCGCCAGGGCGTCGGCTCGCGCAGCTGCCGTCGCAGCCAGCGGAGCAGGCTCACTGTTGCCTGGTCACCCATGGAGTAGGCAGGCTATCGCTATGCAGGAGATCCTCAGCGAGATCGAGCGGTGGCAGGACGAGGGCGAGCGCGTCGTCGTCGCGACCGTCGTCGCGACCCGGCGGACGGCCCCGCGGCCCATCGGCTCGAGCCTCGCGGTCTCGGAGAGCGGCAAGCTCTGCGGCTCCGTCTCGGGCGGCTGCGTCGAGGGTGACGTCTTCGAGCAGGCCCGCGAGGTGCTCGAGACGGGTGAGCCGAAGCTGCTCTCCTACGGGATCTCCGACGACGTCGCCTGGAGCGTCGGCCTGCCCTGCGGCGGCGAGATCGACGTCTTCGTCGAGCGCCTGCCTTGATCCGGCGGCTGCTTGAGCTCCAGCGCGACGGCGGCCACGGCGTCCTCTTCACCGTCGTCGAGGGCGATCCGCTCGGCGCAAAGCTGCTCGTCGTCGAGGGCGGAGAGACGCTCGGCGACGCGCCCGCCCGCCTCGCCGACCGCGCGGACGACCTGATCCGGGGCGCGCGCAGCCGGATGCTCGAGCTCGACGGCCTGAAGGTGTTCTGCGAGGTGTACGGGCCGCCGCCGCGCCTGCTCGTCTACGGCGCGGTCGACATCGCCGAGTCGCTCAGCGCCGCCGCCAAGCTGCTCGGTTGGAGGACGGTCGTCGCCGACGCGCGCGCAAAATTCGCCACCCGCGAGCGGATCCCGAGCGCCGACGAGCTGATCGTCGCCTGGCCGGAGGAGACGTTCGCGCAGGTGCGGCCGGACCACGCTACGGCGATCGTCATCCTGACCCACGACGACAAGTTCGACCTGCCCGCGCTCGAACTGGCGCTTGCGACCGACGCCTTCTACGTCGGGCTGATCGGCGGACGGCGCAACCAGGAGCGCAGGCGCGAGCGGCTCCGCGAGGCCGGCGTCGCCGAGGAGGCGCTCGCGCGGATCGCGGGGCCGACCGGGCTCGACATCGGCGCCGACTCGAACGCGGAGACGGCGCTCTCGATCCTGGCCGAGGCGCTCGCGGTCCGCACCGGCCGCGCCGGCGGGCGGCTCGGCGACTCGAAGCACCGAATCCACGTCGGGGTCGAGTAGGTGGCGAGGATCGCTGTCGTCACAGGCGCCGCGCGTGGGCTCGGCGAGGCGATCGCCCGGCGCCTAGCCGCCGACGGGGACTCCGTCGTGCTCGCGGATCTCGACGTGGCCGGCGCCGAGGAGATCGCCGCTTCGATCGGCGGCGTCGCCGTCGAGCACGACGTCCGCAGCCTCGAGTCCTGGGAACTGCTGCTCGAGAGCGCAGGCGAAGTGGACGTGCTCGTCAACAACGCCGCGCGGACAGAGATCCGCTCCTTCTGGGAGATCGACGTCGACGAGTGGGACGACGTGCTGGCGACGAACCTGCGCGGCAC
Organism: Gaiellaceae bacterium; assembly: GCA_046594445.1. Lineage (GTDB taxonomy): Bacteria > Actinomycetota > Thermoleophilia > Gaiellales > Gaiellaceae > Gaiellasilicea. The sequence continues at coordinate 48,799 of JBKJSM010000049.1, forward strand.
CTACCTCGGCATCCGCGTGCTCGGCGCGCACATGCGCGACCGCGGCTCGGGGCGGATCGTCAACCTCGCGTCGGTCGCCGGCCAGAACAGCCGCGCGGTGACGGGCGTCCACTACGCGACTTCGAAGGCGGCGATCATCGCGCTGACGCGCCACGCCGCGACCGAGCTGGCGGGCTCCGGCGTGACCGTGAACGCCGTCGCGCCCGCGGCGATCGACGGGCCGATGGTCGCGACCGTCGACCCCGAGCGGCTCGCTGCGATGATGAAGACCATCCCGGTCGGGCGGCTGGGGCGCCCGGAGGAGGTCGCCGCCGCGGTGGCCTACCTGGCGTCCGATGCGGCCGGATTCGTCACGGGCGCGACGCTCGACGTCAACGGCGGGATGCTGATGCGATGAAGACGCGCGCCTCCGTCATGCGCAAGCCCGGCCGGCTCGAGGTCGAGGAGCTCGACGTCGAAGAGCCGCGGGCCGACGAGGTGGTCGTCCGGATGACCGCCGTCGGCGTCTGCGGAACTGACCTGCACTCCTACAAGGGCGAGTGGGACAGGCCGACGCCGATCGTGCTCGGGCACGAGGGCGCCGGCACCGTCGAGGCGGTGGGCGGCGACGTCGCAGGCGTTCGCGAAGGCGATCGCGTTGTTCTCTCCTGGGCGCCGGGGTGTGGTGAGTGCGGATCGTGCAGGCGGGGTCGGCCGGCGGCCTGCGGGCCGCTTTCGTCCGCGATCGGCCGCGGCACGCTGCTCGACGGACGCACCGGCCTCACCCTCGACGGCGAGACCGTCTACCGGGGCACGGCGACGGGTGCCCTCGCGGAGCGCGTCGTCGTCGCAGCGGGTGCCGCGATGCCGCTCGCGGACGACGTGCCGCTCGAGCACGCCGCCCTGCTCGGCTGCGCCGCGCTCACCGGGGTGGGCGCAGTCCTGAACGCCGCGCGGCCCGAGCCCGGCTTCAGCGCGCTCGTCATCGGCGCGGGCGGCGTCGGTCAGTTCGTCGTCCAGGGAGCGCGGATCGCAGGCGCGATCGAGATCCTCGTCGTCGATCCCGTCGAGGGGCGCCGCGAGCAGGCGCTCGCGCTCGGCGCTACCCGCGCGTGCGCGCCCGACGACCTCCGGCAGGCGATGCAGGAGCTCGATCCTGAGGGAGTCGACTACGCGTTCGATGCGGTCGGCGCGCCCGCGACGACGAAGCTGGCCCTGCGCTGGACGCGCGGCGGCGGCACGGCCGTCGTCGTCGGTCTGCCGGCCGGCGGCGAGAAGCTAGAGCTCGACCCGTTCGAGTTCTCGAACCGGGAGAAGACGCTCGCGGGCACGATCTACGGCTCCGAGGACCCCGCCGTCGCGCTGCCGCGGCTCGTCGAGCTCGTCCGCTCGGGGGAGCTCGAGCTAGCGAGCCTCGTCGGCCCTTCGTTCCCGCTCGAACGCGCCGACGACGCCTTCCAGGCCAGTCTCGCCGGCGAGCCCGGCCGCGTCCTCGTCGTTCCGTAGAGTCGAAATCCTCTCGTTCGTCTCGCCGCGCACCGCCGGCGTGACGTAGGTCGTCGTAGCCAGTGTCGCCGACTATCCTCCCTGCCTTGACGTCGCTCTCCCTGTACGAGGATTTGCTCGCCCCGAAGGAGGAGCTCCACCTCGCCGCGGGCGGGAGGATCGTCTACGTCGCCTCCGGCGAGATCGCGGGGCTCCACGCCGGCCGGGCGGCCTTCGGCGTCGAGGAGGCGACGATCTCCGCCGGGGACGAAGGCGCGACCGTGCTCCGCTGGGAGCTGACCGAGTGGTCCGTCGACGACGCCAAGTTGTCCGCCCACGTCGAGCTCGATCCGTGGGCGGATTACGCGATGCGCTGCGAGCTGGGGGAGGGGCCGGCCGCGGGGCCGGGCATCGGCTGCGTGCTCCGCGGCGAGCTCACCGTCGACGGCGAGCTCGTGCAGCCCTTCGGCGCCTTCGTCGAGCCGGCCGAGCTGTCGGGCGGGGGCTCATTCGTCCGCGTCGTGCTCGTCCGCGCCGAGGATTCCTCCGGCGAGGCGCTCGCGCAGGGCTCGCTGCACCTTTGAGTACGCTGGTCGAGTGAGGCTCCTACTCGCCGGCATCCTCGTGCTCGCACTCGCCGGCTGTGGTGGCGACGACGCGCGCCAAACCGCATCGCCACAGCCCGTCACCGTTACGGAGACAGTGGCGCAGACGGAGACGGTCGTCGACGAGCCCGAGGTGGCCTGCTCGACCGCGGGGCTGCGGCAGACGCTTCCCGAGCAGGACCTGCCACCGGCGGTCGCCGAGGTCCGCAAGCGAATCTTCGAGGCCGCAGTCGCCTGTGACTACGAGACGCTCGAGGAGATCGCGCTGGAGCAGGGCGACGGCTTCACGTTCAGCTACGGGGGCGGCGACTCGGCGGCGGAGTATTGGCGCCAGGTCGAGGAGGCAAACGTGGAGCAGCCGTTGCCGATGCGTGCGCTCGCTGCGATCCTGGCGATGCCGTACACACGCAACGAGACCGGGTCCTATGCGTGGCCGACCGCCTACAGCGAGGCACCGACCGACGAAGCGTGGCAGGCGCTCGTCGATGCAGGTCTCTACACCCGGGAGCAGATCGATTCGGCAAAGACCGCTCCCGGCGAGGGCGGCTACCTCGGCTACCGCACCGCGATCACCGCGGACGGCGACTGGCAGTTCTTCGTGGCCGGCGACTAGAAGTAGCGGACGAGCTTGGCGCCGTGGCCGCACTTGCTGTGCTTGACGCCGCAGCGGCGGCAGTCCCAGTGCTCCCAGACGATCCACTTGAGGTGCTGCACCTCGAGCGCGATCAGCGCCACGCACCAGATCAGGATGTGTCCGTCGCTCATTTCTCCTAGGTTGTCGGTCTACCCTCGGGCTACGCAATGGGCCGTTCGGCCTGTTTGGGCAAGCTCGAAGACCCACGAACGCTTTCTCGACACGGGCGCGCCGGCCGCGAAGCGGCCCTTCAGGGATCTTGCGCGCTGAGCGTCCGCTTCTGCGGATGCTCAGCTTGCGCGGCAGATGACTGCTCCTAGTCGAGCCGCTCGTACGCGGGAAGCGTCAGGAACTCGACGAAGTCTTCGCCGAGCGCCACCTGCTCGAACAGGCGCTGCGCCTCTGCGTAGTCGCCGTCGAGCTTGCCGACCTCCTCCTCGATCGCCCGCTCGACGTCGGCGCGCTGAACCTTGCCGTGCCGGAGCCACTGCCAGACCTGCGAGCGCGAGATCTCGGAGGTGGCGGCGTCCTCCATCAGATTGAAGATCGCGACCGCGCCCGAGCCCTGCAGCCACGCGGCGAGGTACTGGATCCCGACCGAGACGTTGTTGTGCAGTCCCTCCGGCGTGATCTCCCCAGGCGTGGACGCGATGTCGAGCAGGTCGGCTGCGGACGAGGAGACGTCGTCGCGCTGCCGCTCGACCTGGTTCGGGCGATCCTCGAGGACGCGGTCGAAGATCTCCATCGCGACCGGGACGAGGTCTGGATGTGCGACCCAGGTGCCGTCGAACCCCTGGCCGGCCTCGCGCTCTTTGTCTTCCCGCACCTTGGCGAGCGCGACCTCGTTGACCGCAGCGTCGCGCCGCGAGGGGATGAACGCCGCCATCCCGCCCATCGCGTGCGCGCCGCGCGCGTGACAGGTCTTCACGAGCAGCTCGGTGTAGGCCCGCATGAACGGCACCGCCATTGTCACCGCGGAGCGGTCGGGGAGCACGAATTCGGGGCGGTCGCCGAGCTTCTTGATCACGCTGAAGATGTAATCCCAGCGGCCCGCGTTCAGTCCGGCCGAGTGCTCCCGCAACTCGTAGAGGATCTCGTCCATCTCGAACGCCGCCAGGATCGTCTCGATCAGGACGGTCGCCTTGATCGTGCCCTGGGGGACGCCAAGGCGATCCTGCGCCCAAACGAAGACGTCGTTCCAGAGTCGCGCCTCGAGGTGGGACTCGAGCTTCGGGAGGTAGAACCAGGTGCCGCCGCGCGCGCGGTTGCGGAAAAAGTAGAGGCCGAAGTCGAAGAGGCTCGCTGAGATCGGCGCACCGTCGACCTCGAAGTGGCGCTCCTCGAGGTGCCAGCCGCGCGGGCGGACGAGCAGCGTCGCGATCTCGTCGTTGAGCGAGTACTGCTTCTCGCCGGTATCGAGCGTGATCGTCCGGTCGAGCGCATCGGTCAGGTTGACCTGACCCTCGATGCAGTTCGCCCACGTGGGCGAGTTCGAGTCCTCGAAGTCGGCCATGAACATCTTTGCGCCCGAATTGAGCGCGTTGATCACCATCTTCCGGTCGACCGGGCCTGTGATCTCGACGCGGCGGTCCTGCAACTCGGGAGGCTCGGGCGCGATCCGCCAGTCGCCCTCGCGCACGCTCTTCGTCTCGGGGAGGAAGTCGGGCAGCTCGCCGGCCCGCAGGCGCTCCGCCCGCTCCTGCCGCGCCGCGAGCAGCTCCTCGCGGCGGGGGCCGAAGCGGCGCTGCAGCTCGGTGAGGAAAGCCGTCGCTTCCGGGGTGAGGACCTGGTCCGCGCTCGCCATGACGTCTCTTTTGTATCGCACTCCTCAGTTATGCCGACTTCGGTCGGTTCGAGCTTGACTTCGAGCATGAGTTCCGTCACAGTCCGGCGCAAGCTTGGGGGTTTCCCGCACGTTCCCAGAGCTGACGCAGGTGCCATTTCAGCGAAATCCGTCAGAAGGGAAGGCGACGATGCCACTAGATGAGACGGCTACACCGCGTTGGTTTCACGGGCGGCCGGCCCGGCTGCTCGTCCTCGCAGGTGTAGCAGCGCTCCTTCAGCTCGGCTCAGCGAGCACCGCGGCGGCCGCCGCTTGCACCTCGACGGCCGACTGTCTCTCGAAGCTGACGCTCAACGAGAAGGCCGGCCAGATGACCCAGGTCGCGAACAGTTACATGGGCACGAAGAGCGACATCGCGACCTATTCGATCGGCTCGCTGCTGAGTGGCGGGGGCGGCGGGCCGACGGGCGCCGGAGGCACCGCAACCCAGTGGGCGAACATGTACGACGACTACCAGAGCTACGCGCTCACGAGCCGGCTCGGGATCCCGCTCATCTACGGCGTCGACGCAGTCCACGGCCACAACAACGTCGCCGGAGCGGTCATCTTCCCGCACAACATCGGGTTGGGGGCGACGCGTGACGCGTCGCTCGTTCAACGGGCGGCCGACGTCACGCGCCAGGAAGTCCTCGGCACCGGCATCGACTGGACGTTCGCGCCGTGCGTCTGCGTCCCGCGGGACGACCGCTGGGGGCGGACGTACGAGGGGTTCGGCGAGGTGCCGACAATCGCGGGGCCGCTCGGCCGGGCCGCGGTGCAGGGATTTCAGGGCGCCGGGATCAACGCAAACTCGATCGTCGCGACGGCCAAGCACTACGTGGCCGACGGAGGCACCGAGGGAGGAGACGACCAGGGTGACGCGAGGATCACCGAGCAGCAGCTGCGTGACATCCATCTCGCGCCATACCGGGACGCGATCGCGGCCGGCGTCGGTTCGGTCATGGTTTCCTACAGCAGCTGGAACGGCCTCAAGCTCCACGAGCACAGCTACCTCGTCAACGATGTGCTCAAGGGCGAGCTCGGCTACACAGGCCTCGTCGTGAGCGACTGGGCCGGCGTCAAGCAGGTGGTCGGCGCGGACTACCAGGAGCGCGTGCGGAAGTCGGTCAACGCCGGGATCGACATGATCATGGTTCCCGATGACTACAAGGGCACGATCTCGGCGATCGTGAACGAGGTCAACGCGGGGCGGATCAGCACCGCCCGGATTAACGATGCAGTTGGCCGTTCGCTGAATCTGAAGTTCCAGCTCGACCTGTTCAACAAGCCGCTCACGGATCGCAGCTACACGTCGCAGGTCGGCTCGGCGGCGCACCGCGCGGTTGCGCAGGAGGCCGTTCGGAAGTCGCTCGTCCTGCTCGAGAACGACGGCACGCTGCCGCTCTCGAAGACGGGCAGCTACAAGATCGTTGTCGGCGGCAAGACCGCCGACAACCTCGGCTATCAGATGGGCGGCTGGTCGATCAGCTGGCAAGGCGGCAGCGGCGCGCCGACGACTGGGACTACCTTCTGGCAAGCGCTCCAGGCGGCGACGGCGGGCACGAGCATCACGCTCCAGAACGTCGGTACGAGGACGAAGGGCAACTACTCCGGCGACATCGGGATCTGGGTCGGCGGAGAGACGCCGTATGCGGAGGGCAACGGAGACAGCACCACTCTCGCACTCGGCAACGACAACACGGCGCACGTCAACGACATCTGCGCGAGGGTGACGAAGTGCATCGGGATCCTCGTCTCCGGGCGACCGGTGATCATCAGCAGCGTGCTCCCGGCGACGGAGGCATTCGTCGCGGCCTGGCTTCCGGGAACCGAGGGCGCGGGCATCACGGACGTCCTCTTCGGAGGGTTCCCGTTCACCGGCACGCTGCCGGTCACCTGGCCGAGCGCCGTCTCCCAGGAGCCGATCAACAGCGGCGACGGCAAGACGCCGCTCTTCCCGCTCGGACACGGCCTCTCCGGCTAGGTGTCGGATCTGGCACGTCAACTGCGCCGGCTCGCTCCTGCGAGCCGGCGTAGCCGGGCGGCGTTCGCGGCCGTCGCCGTCGTGGCGGCCGGTTCGCTGGTGTGGTGGGGAACGCGCGTCGACGTCCACGCCGGCATGGTGCTCATCCCCGCCGGCCCGTTCGAAATGGGGAGCGCGGAAGGCGGCGATGGCGAGTCGCCCGTCCACACCGTCCGACTCGACGCCTTTGCGATCGACCGGCACGAGGTCTCGAACGCCGACTACGCGGCGTGCGTCGCCGATGGCTCCTGCAGTCCACCCTCCACGACCGGGTCGGAGACGCGCCCGGGTTACTTCGAGGACGAGCGGTACGCGAACCACCCTGTCGTCGGCGTCACCTGGGAGGACGCGAACGGTTACTGCGAGTGGCGCGACGCGCGGCTGCCGACGGAGGCGGAATGGGAGAAAGCGGCCCGCGGGACGGACGGGCGCGCCTACCCGTGGGGCGACGCGCTCGATCCGAACCGGCTCAACTATTGCGACGGGAACTGTCCGCTTCCGTGGACCGACCCTGCCCAGGACGACGGCTACCTCGACACGGCGCCGGTCGACGCGTTCGCCGGCGGCGTGAGCCCGTACGGCGCGCTGAACATGGCGGGAAACGTTTGGGAGTGGGTCGCAGATCGATACGACGCGGCTTACTACGCCGCCTCACCCGCGACAAATCCGCGGGGGCCGTCAGTTGGCGAGCAGCGCGTCACTCGCGGGGGTGGGATCTTCAACGAGGCGGTCGCTGCGCGTACCACCTCCCGTCGCCGGTTCTCGCCCGACGTTCCGAGCACGTCGCTCGGGTTCCGCTGCGCGCGCGCCGTCTGACGGCAAGCGGGACGCTTTCCGTCGCAAAGTGACCAGGAAGGTGCGCTGATTATGGCGGAATCTTGACAAATTCCTCCGACTGCGGGATGCTCGCTATGGATGTCGTCTCTTCCAACCGACGCTGCTCCGACCACCACGTCCGACCCACCCAGTGATGGCAGCGTCTCGGTCGGCGGGGGCTCGCTTGCGACGCTGCGGGAGCTCAACCGCGTTCGCATCGTCGATGCGCTGCGGCGGAGCGGCACCGCCACAAGGAGCCAGCTCGTTCGCCTGACGGGGCTTTCGCGCACGACGGTGACCTCGCTCGTGGCCGATCTCCAGGCGAGCGGCCTCATCGTCGAGCAGGCGGACGTCGAGGCGGGCCACGGCCGTGGCCGGCCGCCGGCGCGCCTTCGTCTCGATCCCTCCTCGGGCGTCGCGCTCGGCATCGACTTCGGTCACACGCATCTCCGAGTGGCCATCGCTGATCTCGCGTCCACCGTCCTGGCCGAGCGCTCGCTCGAGCTCGACGTCGACCTGGAGGCCGGATCGGCGCTCGATGCGGCCGTCCGTCTTGCCGGCGAGGTGCTCAAGGAAGTCGGAATCTCCCGCGACCAGCTCGTGGGCGCAGGCATGGGGCTGCCGGGCCCGATCGACCGCCGCACCGGCACGGTGGGGTCGTCCGTGATCCTCCCCGACTGGAGTGGCGTCAACGCCGGCGTCGAGATCTCGCACCGGCTGCAGCTCCACGTCGAGGTCGACAACGACGCCAACCTGGGCGCGCTCGCGGAATACACCGTCGGGGCCGGCCGCGACGCCGAGTTGCTCATCTACGTCAAGGTCTCGTCCGGAATCGGCGCCGGCCTGGTCATCGGCGGCCGGCTCCACCACGGGGCCACCGGCGTGGCTGGCGAGATGGGGCACGTCCAAATCCTTCCGGACGGCGCGGTGTGCCGGTGCGGCAACCGGGGCTGCCTCGAGACGGTCGCGGGCGCGGGCTCGCTCCTCGCGTTGCTAAGGCCGATGCACGGCGCCGAGCTGACCGTCCAGGGCATGCTCGAGCTAGTGCGCGGCGGTGATCTCGGCGCGCTCCGGGTGGTCAACGACGCCGGCCGAGCGGTCGGGCGCGTCATCGCCGACCTCTGCAACAACCTCAACCCCGACCTCGTGGTCGTCGGCGGCGAGCTCAGCGGCGCGGACGAGCCGCTGCTCGACGGGATCCGGGAGTCCGTCGACCGCTACGCGCTTCCGGGCGCGGCGGCCGCTGTCCAAATCCGCCCGGCCGAGCTCGGCGATCGCGCCGAGATGCTCGGCGCACTCGCTCTGGTCATCGGCAACACCGATCTGCTGCGGTCAGCAGGCCTCGCTCCGCTCCACGAAGGAGCCGCGGCCTCGTGAACGCGGGCAGCGAAAGGAGGACGACTCTCCCCGAAGCACGCTCGACCCTACGAACCCATAGAATCCCAAGGAGGGAAACGTGAAGAAAGTGACTGTGGCTCTGGTGATTGCGGCGTTGACGGTGTGCGTGACCGTTACGTCTGCGGTTGCGAAGCCGAGTAAGAGGGTGGCGACTGCCGATATTTGCACCTT
>JBKJSM010000065.1:0-7682 GCA_046594445.1 Gaiellaceae bacterium
GGAGCCGAGCTTGTCCGCGCCGAGGATGCCGAAGAACGCTCCCGCGAGCATCATCCCTTCGAGGCCGATGTTCACGACGCCGCTGCGCTCCGAGAAGATGCCGCCCATCGCCGCGAAGGCGAGCGGCGTCGCGTAGCGCAGCATCGCCGCCGTCAGCGCCGACCAGACCACGACTTCCTCGAGATGGGTCTCACTCGACCGCGTGGCGAGCACGCCGAGACCGATCCCGAGCGCACCGATCGCGATCGCCCCCCAGCCGAGCCTCTTCACTGCCCGCGCCACGGCCCAGATGCCGAGTGCGACCGCGACGAGACCGATCGCGGCCGGCACGAGCGGCTCGCGCACTTTCAGCGGTGGCAGTGCGACCCAGAAGGCGAGCACGCCGGTGGCGATGCCGAGCCAGGCGATCCCGCGTGGGCCTCGCGGCAGGCGAGCGAGCGAGCGCTCGATCATTCGGCTGCCTCCGCGGCGCGTCGCCGCCGGCGCCTGAGGCTGAACACCGAAAGGATCAGGACGTCGGCTCCGACGAAGAGGACGACGAGCCCCTGGATCAGCACCGTCAGGTTCGAGGCCAGCTCCGGGCGAAAGATCTCCGGATCGAGGTTCCTCGTCGAGGTGCCGGTCACGAGCGACGCGAAGAGCATCGCGGCGAAGCCGATCCCGATCGCCTTGTTCCGGCCGAGCAGCGCGACCGCGATTCCGACGAATGCGATCTGCGACGAGATCAGCACGTCGTTCGTGTTGATCCGGTAGGCCCAGCCGGTGATGTCGAGCGCCCCGGCGAGGCCGGCGAAGAGGCCGGAGATCGCCATCGCGAGGAAGTAGTTGCGCGCGACCGAGATGCCGCCGTAGCGGGCGGCCTCAGGGTTGTAGCCGACCGCGCGCACCTCGTAGCCGAGGGTGGTGCGGTTGAGCGAGATCCAGTAGACGATCAGCCCCGCCAGCGCGACGAAGAAGCCGACGTGAAGCGCCTGGAGCACCGGGTCGCCCCAGAGGATCCCGAGCTTCGACTCGTCGAGGATGTCGTTCGACACCGGGACGAACGGCTGCGTGTCGTTCTGCAACGGCCCGCCGAGGCCGAAGAGGAAGACGCCGACCCAGATCGCGATCCAGTTGAGCATGATCGTCGAGATCACCTCGTGCGTCCCGATCGTGGCTTTGAGCAAGCCGGCGATCCCCGCCCAGAGCGCCCCGACCAGAGCTCCGGCGGCGATCGAGGCGAGGATGTGGACGAAACCGGGCAGCCCGGGCAGCGACGAGCCGACCCACACCGCCATGACGCCACCGGCGAGGTATTGGCCCTGCCCGCCGATGTTGAAGAGGCCGCACCTGAAGGCGAAGCCGACGGCGAGGCCCGTCAGCGCCAGCGGGACGAAGTTGATCAGGGTCTGCTGGAGGTTGAACGCCGCGTTCGACTCGATGTCGTCGACGTTCCAGGGGAACCACACATGCGTCTCGGTGAACGGCAGCCGCAGATCGTAGGAGCCGACCTCGATGAACCAGTTCAGCCCCGCGCCCTCGAAGATCGCCTTGTACGTGCTGAGCGGATTGCTGCCCGTCGTGGCGAAGACGACGACCCCGCCGATCAGGAACGCGACGAGGACGGTGAGCAGCGGCACGCCAATGCCGCCGAGCTTCTGGGCGAGAGCAAGCCGCGCGGCGACGCTGGGCGCGTAGTCACCGCCCTTCCGCGGGCTGTCCACCTTGCCGCTCCCCTCCGCAGGCTTCTCGGACTCGGTCACGCTGCTTTCCGCCCGCCGCCGGTCATCGCGACGCCGAGCTCCTCTTCGGAGACGCCCGGGGGGAACTCGCCGACGATCTGCCCCTCGAAGATGACGAGGATCCGGTCGGAGAGCGAGAGGATCTCCTCCAGCTCGAGCGAGACGAGCAGGATGCCGCGACCCTCGTCGCGCTCCTCGACGAGCCGGCGGTGAACGAACTCGATCGCGCCGACGTCGAGCCCCCGCGTCGGCTGCGCCGCGATCAGCACCCGCGGGTTGCGGTCGATCTCCCGGGCCAGGACGACCTTCTGCTGGTTGCCGCCGGACAGGCCGCCGGCCCGGGTGAGCGGGCCGCCGCCGCGCACGTCGAACTCCTGCAGGAGGCGCCGCGCCCGGTCGATCATCTGCTTCGGGAAGAGCCAACCGAAGCGAGAGGTCGGCGGGTGGTCGTAATCGTGTAGCGCGATGTTCTCGGCGAGCGTGAAGTCGAGGACGAGGCCGCGGCGCTGCCGGTCCTCGGGAATGTGGCCGAGCCCGGCGTCGAGGCAATCCCGGCAACTCTTGTTCGTGACCTCCTCATCCCCCATCGTGATCTTTCCGTCCTTCACCTTGCGCAGGCCCGCAATCGCGTCGATCAGCTCGGTCTGACCGTTGCCGTCGACCCCGGCGATGCCGACGATCTCACCGCCGCGCACCTCGAACGAGACGCCGCTCACCTTCTCGAGCCCGCGATCGTCGTCGACCCTGAGGGCCTGGACGGTCAGGATCGGGTCGGCGGGAGAGGCCGTTCCCTTGTCGACCCGGAGGAGCACCTCGCGGCCGACCATCAGGCGGGCGAGCCCCTCCTCGGTCGCGCCCGCGGCGGGAAGTGTCTCGACCTTCTTGCCGCGCCGCAGCACGGTGATCCGGTCCGCGACCTCGGTCACCTCGTTCAGCTTGTGGGTGATGAAGATGATCGACTTTCCTTGCTCGGTCAGGCTCCTGATGATCGTGAACAGCTCCTTCGCCTCCTGCGGCGTGAGCACCGCCGTCGGCTCGTCCAAAATCAGGATGTCCGCCCCGCGGTAGAGGGCTTTCAGGATCTCGACGCGCTGCTGCTGGCCGACCGTGATGTCCCGGACGACCGCCCGCGGTTCGACCGCGAGCCCGAAGCGGGTCGAGATCTCGCGCACCCGCTTCTCGGCGGCGGCGTAGTCGAGCAGGACCCCGTTGTAGACGGGCTCGGTCGCGAGCACGATGTTCTCGGCCACCGTCATGACCGGGATCAGCATGAAGTGCTGGTGCACCATCCCGATCCCGTGCTCGATCGCCGCTCTCGGCGAGTCGATGTCGATCGGCTTGCCGTTGACGAGGATCTCCCCCTCGTCCGGCCGGTAGAGGCCGTAGAGGACGTTCATCAGGGTCGACTTGCCCGCCCCGTTCTCCCCGAGTAGCGCGTGGACTTCGCTCTTGCGCAGGTCGAAGTCCACCGCGTCATTGGCGACGATGCCGGGGAAGCGCTTCGTGATCTTGCGAAGCTCGAGAACGGGCCGCTCGTCCATCCGCGCGATTCTATGGGGGCCGGGGCAGCCGGGTCCGCGGGGACGCGCTACCCGACCGTCTCGGGGATGTTCGCGATCGTGCCCGCGGCGAGGTCGTCCTGGACCTCGTTCACCCGGGAGACGAGGTCGGCCGGGACGTCGGAGGCGATCTCGCCGAGCCCGACGGCGCCCGAGGCGACGTCGAAGACCGTGTCGGCGCCGCCGGAGAACGACCCGTCCTGGACGGACTGGATCGTCTGGAAGACCGCGACGTCGACCTTCTTCAACGCACTCGTGAGAACGTGGTTGCCGAGATAGCCCTGGTCGGCGTCGACGCCGATTCCGCGCACGTTCTTCTCGCCGGCAGCGGAGAGGGCCCCGAGCCCGCACTGGCCGGCGACCTGGAAGACGACACGCGCTCCGCGCGCGATCTGGTCGAGTGCGATCTCCTTGCACTTCGCCTGGTCGACGAAATCCTGCGAGTAGCCGTTGAGTGTCGTGATCTCCGGGTTCGCCGCCTTCGCGCCGGCCTGGTAGCCGGCGATGTAGCGGTCGACCGGCGGGATCTTGAGCCCGCCGACCGAGCCGATCACCTGCTTCGTGCCCGCCTCCTGCGCGGCCACGAGCCCGGCGAGGTAGCCGACGAGGTAACCCGCCTCCTGCTCCTTGAACAAAAGCCCGCGGACGTTCGCGGGCTTGCCTTTCAGGCCCTCCTGGGCGAAGTCGATGATCGCGAAGCTCACCTGCGGAAACTCCCGCGCCACCACGGCGACCGCGTCGGCCATCAGGAACCCAACCGCGATCACGAGGTCGTACTCCCCCTGGGCGAACCGGGTCAGGTTCGGGACGTAGTCGCGGTCCGACCGCGAGATGAAGACGCGGCCTTCGACGCCCAGCTCGGACTCGGCCTGCTCGAGGCCCTTGTTCGCGAGGAAGTTGAACGAGCGGTCGTCCAGCCCGCCGATGTCGGTGACGATCCCGACCTTGAGCGCCGGCCCGGCCGTCTCGGTGGTCGTCGTCGCGGCCGCCGTCTCGGTGGTAGTCCCCGTCTCCGAGCCGTTATCGCTGCCGCAGCCCGCGAGCGCGAGCACAAGCACGACGGCGGGGAGCAGCGTCCAGACGAGAGAGAGACGACGGCTCATAGCAAGGTGGTACCGGAAGGGGCGGGATCGAAACCCCGCCCCTTCCGATGCAGCGTGTCTCAGTCCGTGGCGGGCGGAGACTGCTGCGTGACCTTGATCTTCCCTGCGACGATCTGCTTCCGGATGCTCTCGACCTCGGCCTTGAGCGCCGTGGAGATCTTGGTGGAGATCTTCCCGTAGCCGACGCCGCCGGTCTTCACCGTGAAGATGGCGTTGAAGTTGGTGCGGAACGAGGCACCGGACTTCACCGCCGCCGCAATGGTCGTGGAGACAGCGACGTCGACCTTCTTCGTCGCGCTTGTCATCACGTGCGGCCCGAGGTAGCCCTGGTCGGCGTCGACGCCGATCCCGAACACCTTCTTCTCCTTGGCCGCCGACAGGACGCCGAGGCCGCACTGGCCCGCGACCTGGAAGACGACGCCTGCGCCGTTGGCGATGTGCGTCAGAGCCTGCTCCTTGCACTTCGCCTGATCGACGAAGTCCTGGGAGTAGCTGTGAATCACCTTCACCTTCGGGTTGGCCTTCTTGGCGCCCGCGTAGTAGCCCGCGATGAAGCGGTCGACCGGCGGGATCTTCAGGCCGCCGACTGCGGCGATCGTCGTATTGCCGCCGACCGGCTTAAGGGTGACCTGGCGCGCGGCCAGATAGCCGACGAGGTACCCAGCCTCCTGCTCCTTGAAGAGCAGGCCGCGGACGTTCGTGGGCTTGCCCTTGAGCTCGGCCGCGACGCCGCTATTGTCGACGATCGCGAACTTCGTCTTCGGGAAGCGCTTCGCGACCTGCGCGAGAGCGTCGGCCATGAGGAAGCCGACCCCGATCACGAGCCCGCTGCCGTCGCGCGCAGCACGCGTGAGGTTCGGGATGTAGTCGCGGTCAGACTTCGAGATGAAGACGTTCCCCTGGATGCCGAGCTTCTTCTTCGCGTCCTGAAGTCCCTTATTCGCGAGGAAGTTGAACGACCGGTCGTCGAGACCCCCGATGTCGGTCACGAGCGTGACCTTGAACGTGGCCGCAGGCGCGGCCTGGACGTCAGTCCTCGCGGATCCCGTGCCGGCGCCGAGCGCCAGCGTCAGGACCGCAACGAGCGCCGCCACCACGAGCGGCGTGAACTTGCGTGCTTTCACTTACCCTCCTTAGAAGTTACAACCACTACCACCAAGCTTGGACGGTTGATTACATCACTAAGTTGGGGCGGAAGGAAAGTCTTTACGACGCGGCGGAGACGAAGCGCTCGAGCTGGGCCTCGTCAACGAGCACATGCCGCGGCTTCGAGCCCTCGTAGCCAGAGATGATTCCGCGCCGCTCGAGCATGTCGATCAGTCGTCCTGCGCGCGTGTAGCCGACCCGTAGGCGCCGCTGGATCAGCGACACGGACGCCGTCTGCGTCTGCACGACGATCTCGATCGCCTTGTCGAGCAGCGGGTCCTCGTCGGGGTCGAAGTCCCCGTCGTGGCCGTCCGCGTCGACGGCGCCCTCGGGCAGCTCGAGCAGCGTCTCGTCGAGCTCCTGCGCGCGCTGATGGCGGCACTGCTCGACGACGAGCGTGACCTCTTCCTCCGAGACGTACGCGCCCTGGACGCGCTGCAGCCGCGAGGTGCCGAGCGGTTTGAAGAGCATGTCGCCCTGGCCGAGCAGGCTCTCGGCTCCGGCGGTGTCGAGGATCACGCGGGAGTCGGTCTGGCTCGAGACGGCGAACGCGATCCGGCTCGGCACGTTCGCCTTGATCATCCCGGTGATCACGTCCACGGACGGGCGCTGCGTCGCGAGCACGAGATGGATGCCGACGGCGCGCGACTTCTGCGCCAGCCGGATCACGCAGTCCTCGACGGCCTGCGGGCTGATCATCATCAGGTCGGCCAGCTCGTCGATGACGACGAGCAGGTAGGGCAGCGGCTTCTCGCCGCGGGCGCGGAGGGCGCGGTTCGCCTCGGCCAGGTTGCGGGCGCGCACGAGCGAGAGGCGCACGTAGCGGCGCTCCATCTCGGCGGCGACGTTGGCGAGCACCGCGCTCGCCTCCTTGGGGCTCGAGACGACCGGCGTCAACAGGTGCGGAATCGACTCGTAGTAGCCGAGCTCGATCCGCTTCGGGTCGATCAGGATCATGCGCACGTCGTCCGGCGTCGCGCGCAGCAGGATCGACGTGAGCATCGTGTTGATGCAGCCGGACTTCCCCGAGCCGGTCGTGCCGGCGATCAGCAGGTGCGGCATGCGCGCGAGGTCGGTCCAGACCGCGTTGCCGGAGATGTCCTTGCCCAGCCAGACAGCGAGCGGGCTCGCCGTGCCGGGAAGGTCGGCGTAGACGTCGCCGAGCGTGACGAGCTTGGGCGAGAGGTTCGGCACCTCGACGCCGACCGCCTGCTTGCCGGGGATCGGGGCGAGGATGCGGATCTCGGTCGTCGCGAGCGCGTAGGAGAGGTCGTCCTTGAGCGCGGCGACCTTCGACACCTTCGTGCCCGGTGCGAGCTGGAGCTCGTAGCGCGTGACGCGAGGGCCCGAGATCTGGCCGAGAACGGTCGCCTCCACACCGAAGTGCGCCAGGGTCTCGACCAGCAGCCGCGCAACCGCCTCGCCCGACTCCTTGCCCGCCGGTGTCGCCGGCGGAGCGGAGCGGAGCAGGCTGCGGTCCGGCAGGCGGTATTCGGCGTGTTCGCTCCGCAGCTCGAACAGGCGGGCCGACTCGAGCGTCGTCTCGTCCTCCTCCGGCGGCAGGAGCGACGGCCGCTCCGCGCTCTCGCCGACGATGTCGGGGAAGTCGTGCACGGCGTCCACGGGCGGCGGGTGGTGGATGACGGGGATCGAGACGGGCTCGGGAATCGGCGCGGTGACCCGCCGGTCGCGCGAGCGGCGTGCCGCGGCCCCCGCGCGCCTGACGGCGTGCCCCGAGCAGCGGAGGACGGCGCCCACCGAGGCGCCCGAGAGGAGCAGCGTGCCCATCGAGAGCGCCGTCACGCCTGCGAGCAGCGAGCCGGTTCCGCCGAGCAGGCGCGCCAGGCCGCCGCCGAGCCACTCCCCCACGTACCCACCGTGGCCGGAGCCCAGCGTGATCATGAGGCCGGCGACGGAGAGCACGAGGCCGACGCGGAAGGGCCGCACGTCGAGCAGTGCGCTGCGGAAGAGCATCAGGCCGCCGACGCCGGCAAGAGCAAGCGGCACGACGTACGCCGCGCCCCCGACCACGGCGCGCAGCCCGTCGGCGATCTTCGCGCCGGCGAGGCCGCCGTCCCAGCCGACCCAGAGCAGCGAGGCGAGGAAGATCCCGAGCGCGGCGAGGCCGAGCCCGATCAGCTCGGGATGGTGAT
>JBKJSM010000096.1:0-9835 GCA_046594445.1 Gaiellaceae bacterium
GGCGCGCAAAGCGTCGGCGCCGACCTCGGCGTCGATCTTCACCGCGCGGCCGCCCTCGAACTCGATCCTGATCCCGTCCATGGTGGAGCCGTAGAGCTCGAGCGGCTTCGTCGCGGAAACGTGCCCATCGACGCGAGCGGGATCGGGCGTCGTGAACACCTCCTCGGTCGGCAGGTTCGGGTAGTGCGTCAACCCGTCAGCGGTCGTGAAGTCGGCGCCGAGCCACTTCGAGCTCGGCATCAGGCCGATGGTCACGTCGGTTCCCGGCCCCGTGAGGTGCAACGCGTCGAAGCGGCGCTCGGTCAGGCGCTCGGCGCTCGCGACGATCGCCTTCATGCGCTCCCGCCACGCCTGCGCCGGGTCGTCCGCGTCTAGTCGCAGTACATGGATGATCTGATCCCAGAGCGTGTCGAGCGCCTCGTCCGGGTCCAGATCGGGGTGAACGCGCGCAGCCCAGCCAGGGTTCGGGCAAGGCCCTGCCGTCCAGTTCGTCGTCCGCTCGTTGATGATCTTCAGCGAGGCCGGAACGGAGGGAAGCAGGTCACGGCCGGTGCGGGCCGGGTCGATCCCCTCGAACACCGCTCCGCTCGTCCCCGTCAGCGAGATGCGCGCGGCATGCTCGCGTCCGAGCCATTCCATCCGCTCCACGATCCACGGCGGCACGTAGTCGAGCGTCGACTCGTCGGCGAACTCGAGGCGGGCGCGCTTGACGAGCAGGTCCCACCAGAAGACGTCGACGTACTTGGCACCGCGCTTGTAGGCGGCGCGCGCGACGGCGCGGGCGGCGTCCTCCATGCCGCCGAGATAGGCGGTGACGCCGAGGATCTGACCTGGCTGAAGGTTGGCGCCGAAGCCGACGAGCAGCTCCGCGAGGCGTTCGAGGTCTGTAGAGCGGTCACGCACGGAGCGGCACACTACAGAGGTCATGCGACTCAACGCCTACCTCGCCCGCGCGGGCGTCGCCTCTCGCCGCAAGGCCGACGACCTGATCAAGGCCGGCCGCGTGCGGGTGAACGGCGAGCTGGGGGAGCTGAACACGTTCGTCGAGGGCAGCGACGCCGTCGAGGTGGACGGCCAGCCGGTGGCGAAGCAGCGGCTCGGCTACGTGCTGCTGCACAAGCCGGCCGGCGTCGTCACGACGGCCAGTGACCCGCAGGGCCGGCCGACCGTGGTCGATCTGGTCGGCCACGAGTCCCGCGTCGTACCCGTGGGGCGACTCGATGTCGACACAACCGGTGTCCTGTTGCTCACGAACGACGGCCCGCTCGCTCACCGGCTCGCGCACCCGCGCTACGGCGTCGAGAAGGTCTACGAGGTCGAGACCTGGAAGGAGCCGAACGACGAGGCGCTGCGCCGGCTCGCGACGGGCGTCGAGCTCGAGGACGGCGTCACGTCACCCGCCCGCGTGCGACGCCTGGGCGCCGCGCGCTTCGAGCTCGTTCTCCACGAGGGGCGCAACCGCCAGGTGCGCCGGATGTGCGAGTGCGTCGGCCACCGGGTCCGCAGGCTGCACCGGAGCGTCTACGCGGGGATCGGCGTCGGCCAGCTGCCCGCGGGGGCGTGGCGCGAGCTCACAGCGCGCGAGGTGGGGCAGATCAGGAAGAGCGGCCTACCTCGCTCTTGACGAAGCCCATTCGGTCGTACATCGCCTCCAGCGTCGGCGCCGACGCCTCGGCTGCCTTCTCGGCTCCGCGCGCGAGCAGCCGCTGCAGCTCCGCCGGGTCGGACCGCATGTCTCGGTAGCGCTCCTGGATCGGGACGAGCGCTTCCACGGCCGCGTCGCCCACGTCGGTCTTGAACTGGCCGTAGCCCGAGCCGTCGTAGCGCGACTCGATCGCCTCGGCTGCCTCGCCGGTCAGCGACGCCAGGATGTCGATCAGGTTGGTCACGCCTGGCTTGTCTTCGGCGCGGCGCACCTCTGTGCCGGAGTCGGTGACCGCGGAGCGGAATTTCTTCCGGATCATGTCGGGCTCGTCGAGCAGCTTCACGGTCCCCTGGGGACTCCCGCCGGTCGTCGACATCTTCTTCGTCGGCTCCTGTAGGTCCATGATCCGCGCGCCGACCTCGGGGTAGACGCCCTCCGGCAGCTTGAAGGTCTGGCCGAAGCGCGTGTTGAAGCGCTCGGCGACGTCGCGGGCCAGTTCGAGATGCTGCCGCTGGTCATCGCCGATCGGGACGATGTCGGTCTGGTAGAGCAGGATGTCGCCTGCCATCAGCACGGGATAGGTGAAGAGTGCCGCCGACACGAACTCGCGCTCGTCTGCCTTGTCCTTGAATTGGGTCATCCGGTTCAACTGACCGAAGCTCGTGACCGAGCCGAGCAGCCACGCCGCCTCCGCGTGCGCGGGAACGTGGCTCTGCACGAAGATCGTCGAGCGCTCCGGGTCGAGCCCGGTCGCAAACAGGATCGCGGCCAGGTCGAGCGTCTTCACACGGAAGTCCGCCGGGTCGTAGTCGACGCTGATCGAATGCAGGTCGACGATGCAGAAGAAGCCCTCGCCGCGCTCCTGCGTGGCGGCGTACTGCCGGAAGCCCCCGATCAGGTTGCCGAGGTGCTTGTCGCCCGTGGGCTGGATGCCGGAGAAGATACGCATGTCGGTTCTCTCTCTCGAATTGGTCGGGGAACGAAAAAGACCTCCTGGCGGAGGTCTGGGCGAGCGAAGCGGCGTGCGCGTCCTAGCGCAGGCTCCCGCTCCGCTCGTACGGCCAGGTGGAGGCCTCGTGAGTGGTCGCGGAAAGCATGCGCTGAAGGATAGGGCTGAGCCCGCAAACCCGCAACTACACTCTTTCGATGGCCGTCACCCCCGCAGCATGGACGCCGTCGAGCTGGCGCGGGCGCACCGCGCTGCACCAGCCCGATTGGCCAGAGCCCGCCGACGCAGAGGCTGCGGTCGACCAGCTTCGAGGGCTGCCCCCGCTCGTCTTCGCCGGCGAGGCGCGCGACCTGCAGGCCGCGCTCGGCGACGTCTCCGCCGGACGCGCGTTCCTCCTCCAGGCCGGCGACTGTGCCGAGTCGTTCCGGGACTTCACGGCGGTCTCGATCCGCGAGAAGCTGAAGATCCTGCTGCAGATGTCGGTCGTGATGATCTATGGGTCGGCATTGCCGCTCGTGAAGGTGGGCCGGATCGCCGGGCAGTTCGCGAAGGCGCGCTCGGAGCCGTTCGAGCGGGTCGGGGAGGAAGAGCTTCCCTCCTTCTTCGGGCACATGGTCAACGACGACGCCCCGTCGCTCGAGGCCCGGCGGGCCGACCCGGCACGAATGATCCAGACGTACCACCAGTCGGCCGCCACTCTCAATCTGCTGCGCGCGTTCACGAAGGGCGGCTTCGCCGATCTGACGCAGGTGCACATGTGGAACCAGGAGTTCGTGGCGAGTGCGCCCGAAGGGCAGCGCTACGAGATCGTCGCGGGCGAAATCGAGCGGGCGATCGGGTTCATGCGTGCGTGCGGGATCGATCTGATCCACGCGCCGCAGCTGCACCAGGTCGACGTCTGGACGAGCCACGAGGGGCTCGCGCTCGACTACGAGGAGGGGCTGACTCGCCGCGACTCGCTCACCGGTGACTGGTACGACTGCTCGGCGCACATGCTCTGGATCGGCGAGCGCACGCGGCAGCCCGACGGCGCCCATGTCGAGTTCTTCGCCGGAGTGCACAACCCGCTCGGGGTGAAGTTAGGCCCTTCGGCAACGACCGACGACGTGCTCGAGCTCGCAGAGAAGCTGAACCCCCTGCGGATCCCCGGCCGGCTGACGTTCATCGTCCGGATGGGCGCCGAGCCGCTCCGCGAAGCGCTGCCGCCACTCCTTCAAGCGGTGCGCGACGCCGAGCAGCCGGTCGTCTGGGCGTGCGATCCGATGCACGCGAACGTCTTCCGCACCGAGTCCGGGATCAAGACGCGCAGCTTCGACGCGATCATGGACGAGGTGATCGCGTTCTTCGCGGTCTGCCGGGCGGAGGGCGCCTGGCCCGGCGGCGTGCATCTCGAATTCACCGGTGAGGACGTGACCGAGTGCCTCGGCGGGTCCGCTGCCGTGCTCGAGGAAGAGCTGAGCGCTCGGTACGAGAGCCTCTGTGACCCGCGTCTGAACGCACGGCAGTCGCTCGACCTCGCATTTCGCGTGGCCGAGCTGATGCGAAGGTAGGCGGGCATGGCGCTTCGCTCTCTCGCCGTCGTCGGCACGGGCCTGATCGGCGCGTCCGTCGCGCTCGCTGCGCGCCGCGCCGGCGTCACGCGGGTCACCGGTTGGGACCCCGATCCGGCGCACCTAGCTACCGCAGCGGAGCGCGGGGCGGTCGACGCGGCTCCCGACCTCGCTGCGGCGCTCGACGGCGCGGAGCTGGCCCTCGTCGCGGCGCCCGTCGTCGAGCTCCCGGCGCAAGTGCGCGCCGTCCTCGAGGCCAGCGCGCCAGGCTGCACCGTCACCGACGTCGGCTCGACGAAGGGTGGGGTCTGCGCGGCCGCCGGCGGCAGCGACCGGTTCGTGGGCGGCCACCCGATCTGCGGCTCCGAGGCGCGAGGCCCTGAGTGGGCGACCGCGGAGCTGTTCGAGGGTGCGACGTGGTTCCTGACCCCGGTCGCGGCGACCTCGCCCGCGAGCTACAAGGTGCTGCACGGGTTCGTCTCCGCGCTCGGCGCCGTGCCCGTCGCCATCGATCCGGACGCGCACGATCGTCTGGTCTCGGTGACGAGCCACCTACCGCACGTGCTGGCGAACGTGCTCCTCAACCAGGCCGGCGCGGCGCGGATCGACGGGCACGAGCCGCTCGCGGCGGCCGGAGGCTCGCTCCGCGACATGACGCGGATCGCCGGCGCGAATCCGCGTATCTGGGTCGACATCTTCCTGGAGAACCGCGCCGCGCTCGGGACTGCGCTGGCCGAGCAGCGGCGGCTGATCGAGCAGGTCGAGAAAGCGTTGGCCGCCGGCGACGCCGGCTTCCTGGCGCGCTGGATCGGCGAGGCGTCCGCGAACCGCCGCCGCCTGCTCGAGACGGCGTACGACGACGCCGGGGCGCTGCAGCGGCTGCGTGTCCACGTGCCCGACCGGCCCGGCGTAATCGCCGGCGTCGCGCAAGCGCTCGGCGCGGAGCGCATCAACATCGCCGACTTCGACCTGCAGCACCTCTCGTCCGAGCGCGGCGGCACGCTCGCGATCCTCGTCGCCGGCGAGCAGGAGGCGGCCCGCGCGGCCACGATCCTGGAGCAGCAGGGCTACGGCGTGGTGGTCACGCCCGTGTTGGACGAGGAGTCGTGAAGATCGAGCCTGCGGCCGCCGTCAGCGGGCACATCCGCGTTCCCGGCGACAAGTCGATCTCCCACCGCGCTGTCTTACTCGCCGCGATCGGCGAGGGGGAGACGCGGATCTCGGGCTTCGGCCGCTCCGCCGACACCGAGGCAACGATCGCCGCGGTGCGCGCGCTCGGCGCAACGGTCTACGAGGCCGACGACGACACGCTGCGCGTCTTCGGCAACGGGCTGCGGGGGCTGAAGGCCCCAAGCGAGCCGATCGACTGCGCCAACGCGGGCACGCTGATGCGGCTGCTGCCCGGGATCCTCGTCGGGCAGGAGGGCCGCTTCGAGCTGACCGGCGACGAGTCGCTCCGCTCCCGGCCGATGGAGCGGATCGCCGAGCCGCTGCGGCAGATGGGCGCCTCGATCGAGACGACGGACGGATGCGCGCCGATCGTGATCGAGGGCGGGGCGCTGACGCCGATCACCTACGAGTTGCCGGTCGCGAGCGCGCAGGTGAAGTCGGCCGTGCTGCTCGCAGGCCTCTATGCCAAGGGCGGCGAGACGACCGTGCTGGAGCCGCTTGCCACGCGCGATCACACCGAGGTGATGCTCGACCAAGCGGGTGTCACGGTCCGACGCAAGCCCGGGAGCGTCAGCGTCGAGCCCGTCGAGCGGCTGGAGCTCGGGGAGATCGAGGTTCCGGGCGACTTCTCTTCCGCGGCGCCGTTCCTGGTCGCGACGACGCTGATTCCCGGGTCGGAGCTGACCGTGCACGGGGTCAACCTGAACCCGCGTCGGACCGGGTTGCTCGACGTGCTCGAGAAGATGGGGGCGCGGATCACCGTCTTCAACCGCAGGCGGATCGGCGGCGAGCCCGCGGGCGATCTCGACGTGCGCGCCGGGCATCTCGTCGGGACGACGATCGGCGCCGCGCGCGTGCCGCTCCTCGTCGACGAGCTGCCCCTCTTCGCTCTCCTCGCCGTGCACGCGCACGGCGACAGCGTCGTGACAGGCGCGGAGGAGCTGCGCGCGAAGGAGTCCGATCGGATCGAGGCGGTCGTCGACAACCTCCGCCGCCTCGGCGCGCACATCAAGGCGACGCCCGACGGGTTCGCCGTGCGCGGCGTCCCTTCCCGGCTTCGCGGCGGCTCGGTCGACGCGCGCGGCGATCATCGGATCGCGATGCTCGGCGCGATCGCGGGCCTCGCCTCCCGCGAGGGCGTCGACCTCGAGGGCGCCGAGACCGCGGCGGTAAGCTTCCCCGGCTTCTTCGACCTCCTCGACTCGCTGCGAGCAACCACTTAGATGACTGATGCCACGATCTCGCGCGCTCGGGACGCGCTCTGGCGTGTCCGGGCCGCTCCCGACTCGGCTTCCAGGCCGCTTCGCGGCCTTCTAGCCGTGCCGTCCGCTTCGCGCCGCCAGGCCGCCACCGATGCCGCCAGCATCGGCGACGCCCTGCCGTCGCGCCCCAGAGCTGCCATAGCGCGTCCCGAGACGGACGATCTCGTGGCATCAGCCATCCCATGATCGTCGCCATCGACGGGCCCGCAGGGGCCGGCAAGAGCACGGTCGCTCGGCACCTCGCCGAGCGGCTGGGCTTCAGCTATCTCGACACGGGTGCGATGTACAGGGCGCTGACCTGGCTCGCGCGCCGCCGCGGCGTCGCTCTCGACCTGGCCGACGAGATCGCCGCGCTCGCGCTCGCGCATCCGGTCGAGTTCGACGAGGCGGGGCGCGTGTTCATCGACGGCGCAGACGTGACGTCGTCGATTCGGAAGCCTGACATCGACAAGCTCGTTCCCGTGGTCGCGCGGCACCCGCAGGTGCGGGAGGTGATGCGCGAACGCCAGCGCGCGCTCGGGGAGGTCGGAAACGTGGTGATCGAAGGGCGCGACATCGGCACCGTCGTCGCGCCCCAGGCCCAGGTGAAGGTGTATCTGGTCGCCGATCCCAAGGTACGGGCCGCCCGCCGCTCGATCGAGCGGCCCGGCGTCGGAGCGGATGCGCTCGCGACCGATCTGCGGCTCCGTGACGAGAAGGACGCCGTCAACATGCGCCCCGCCGCCGATGCGGTCGAGATCGACACGACCGACCTCGAGATCGGCGACGTCGTCGGGCGGATCGAGGCCCTCGTGCTGGCGCGGCAGACATGAAGAGGGTCGACGCCGTCTGGACGGCCGGCCGGCTCACGCTCGGAACGCTCGTCCGGCTGCTGACGCCGCTGCGGAACTACGGCGTCGATCGGGTGCCGGCCTCGGGTGGCGTCGTGCTGGCCTTCAACCACTTCCACTGGATCGACCCGCCCGTCTTCGGGCTCCAGTCGCCGCGCACGATCTACTTTCTGGCGAAGGCCGAGGCGCACCGCGTGCCCGGGCTCGGGGGGTTGATGCGCAGCTTCGGGACGCTCTCCGTCCGGCGAGGCGAGTCCGACCGCGACGCGGTGCGACTGATGCGGCAGGCCGTCCGCAACGGGAACGCGCTCGGTCTCTTCGTCGAGGGGACGCGCCAGCGCTCCGGCGCCCCGGGCTCCGTCCAGCCGGGCGCTGCGATGGTCGCTTTGCAGGAGAGCGTCCCGGTCGTGCCGGCCGCCATCTACGGCTCGCACGAGTGGAGGCTCGGCAACTTCCACCCGATCTCGGTCGCCTGGGGCGAGCCCGTCCGCTTCGAGGGGCTGCCCAAGGGCGCCAGGGGCTACCGCGAAGCCTCCGCCGAGATCGAGCGCCGCATCCATGCTCTGCACGCCTGGCTCGCCGAGATGCACGCGATCGGCCGCCCCCGCAACGCGGTCCCACCCCGATGAGCGAGACCGAGACCCCGGAGATCATCGGCACGGTTGCGATCGTCGGCTTCCCGAACGTCGGTAAGTCGACGCTGATCAACCGGCTGACCGAGTCGCGGCAGGCCGTCGTCCACGAGACGCCCGGGGTCACCCGTGATCGCAAGGAGCTGATCGCCGACTGGAACGGCAAGCACTTCCTGCTGATCGACACGGGCGGCGTCGACGACGTCGCCACCGACGCGTTCAGCCCCGCGATCGCGAAGCAGGCGCGGGCGGCGATCGAGGAAGCCGATCTCGTCCTCTTCGTCGTCGACGCGCGGCACGGGATCACGCCCGGCGACGAGGAGCTCGCGGTGACGCTGCGGGCCTCGAAGAAGCCCGTGATCGTCCTCGCGAACAAGATCGACGACCCGCGCCGCGACCTCGACGCCGTGGAGTTCCACAAGCTCGGGCTGGGCGATCCGGTGCCGCTCTCGGCCCTCCACGGCCACGGCACCGGTGACCTGCTCGACGAGATCGTCGCAAAGCTCCCCGGCACGGGGCGCGAGCAGTTCGGGGACGAGGCGATCCGGGTCGCGATCCTCGGCCGCACGAACGTCGGCAAGTCCTCGCTCCTGAACGCGCTTCTCGGCCAGGAGCGCGTGATCGTCTCGGACGTGCCCGGCACGACGCGCGACGCTATCGACACGATCCTGAACAAGGGCGACCGCACCTACCGGCTCGTCGATACGGCCGGCCTGCGCCGCAAGCGCAAGCAACGGCAGGGGATCGAGTACTACTCGGAGCTGCGTGCGCTCGAGGCTGCGGAACGCGCCGACGTCGCGCTCGTCCTGATCGACGCGACCGAGGGGATCGTCGACCAGGACCTGACCGTCGCCGACGTCGCTCGGAAAGCCGGCTGCTCGACCCTCATCGTGCTCTCGAAGTGGGACGAGACGACGATCACGATCGAGGACGTTCGGCCCCGGATCGAGTCGCAGCTGCGCCAGCGGCCGCCCATCATCGCGGTCTCCGCGCAGACCGGCCGGGGACTCGACCGGCTGCTCGAGTACACCGCGACGCTCTTCGACAAGCACACCGGCCGGATCCCGACGCCGGCGCTGAACAACGCGATCGCCGAGCTGCGCCAGGCGCGCCAGTCGCCCTCCAAGCGCGGGAAGCGCCTGAACCTGCTCTACGGCGTGCAGGTCTCGACCCGGCCGCCGCGGATCCGCATCCACGTGAACGACCCTGGCCTCGTCACCCGCGACTACGCGTACTGGGTCGAGAACGAGCTGCGCAAACGCTTTAACCTCGCGGGGGTGCCGGTCTCGATCGATTTCGTCAAGCGCTCATGAAGATCGTCGTCGTCGGCGGCGGGTCGTGGGGGACGGCGTTCGCGCACGTGCTCAAGAACCGGCACGACGTGACACTCGCGTGCCGGCACGCAGACCAGGCGCTGGCGATCAACGAGACCGGGCGGAACCCCCGCTACCTGTCGCACGCCGACCTACGTGGAGTGACCGCGACGACGATCGACGAGGCGCCGGTCGATGCGGCGGAGCTCATCGTGGTCGCGGTGCCGAGCGAGGTGTTCGGCTCGGTCGTCGCGTCGCTCGGCGGAAACGCGCCGATCCTGTCGCTGACGAAGGGCCTCGACCCCGCCACGGGCGAGCGGTTGTCGACGCTTGTGCGCGACCGCCCGGTCGCCGTGCTCTCAGGCCCGAACATTGCGGAGGAAATCGGCTTCGACCTGCCCGCCGCCACGGTGATCGCGAGCGAGGACCGTCAGCTCGCGCTCCACCTCCAGGCGGCCACCAACTCGGTGACGTTCCGCGTCTA
>JBKJSM010000111.1:0-20438 GCA_046594445.1 Gaiellaceae bacterium
CTCGCGAGAAGGAGGACGAGCGGCCCGGCGGCGGCCTCGACGGTCCCGCCGACCGGGCGCGCGTGCTCTGGGCCCACTCGCAGGCGCTCCTGGAGAGCGGCGACCCTTCCGGCGCCGCCCGCTACGCGCGCGACGCGCTCGCTCTGCTCGACTACGCGGACGACCGCTCCCGCGCGACGTAGAGTCGGCGCATGGAACATCGTGCGCTCGGCCGCAGCGGCATCGAGGTGTCGCGCATCATCCTGGGTTGCGGAAACTTCGGCGGCATCGGCTCTACGCCGGCCTTCTTCGGCGCCGGCGAGACCGAGGGCGAGGCGCACGCGCTCCTGGACGCCGCCTGGGAAGCCGGGATCACGACCTTCGACACCGCGGACGCCTACGGAGGCGGCCGGAGCGAGTCGTACATCGGGAGCTGGCTCCGCACGAAGGAGACGGCGGTTCGCGACCGGATCGTCCTGACGACGAAGACCTTCAACCCAATGACCGAGGGCGCCGATCACGGGCTCAGGCCCGATCGCATCAGGCGGCAGCTCGAGACGAGCCTGGGGCGGCTCGGCGTCGAGGCCGTCCCGCTCTACCTCGCGCACGCGATCGACCCCGACACGGCGGTCGGAGAGACGATCGGGGCTTTCGCCGCGCTCGTCGACGAGGGCAAGATCCGCGCCTACGGCGGTAGCAACGTCGACACGGCCTGGCTCGCGGAGGCGCTGCGCCACGGCCGTCCGGACTGGGTGCAGAACTCCTACTCCCTGCTCGATCGCAGCGACGAGGACGGCGTGCTCCAGGTGTGCGCCCGGGAGGGTCTCGGCTACACGCCGTTCAGTCCGCTCGCCGGCGGCTGGCTGACCGGGAAGTACCGCCGCGGCGAGGAGCCGCCCGCCGGCTCCCGGATGAAGCTCCGCCCGGAGCCGTACGAGCACCTGCGAGCGGACAGCGTCTTCGACGCACTCGAGGCCTTCGAAGCGCGCGCGAACGATCGCGCGACGACACCGGCCTCGCTCGCGATCGCCTGGCTGCTCGCACACCCGCACGTGACCGCGGTGGTGACAGGCCCGCGCCGGCCCGACCAGCTCCGCCCCGCCCTCGACGCGCTGACACTCCAGCTCTCGCCCCTCGAGCGCGAGCAACTGACGGAGCTCTTCCAGTGAGCGTCCTCGTGCTCTCCGAGCACGACGTACGCGCCCTGCTCCGCATGGACGAGTGCATCGAGGCGATGAGCACCGTCCTCGGCTCGCTCGCACGCGGCGAGCTCCACCAGCCGCTTCGCTTCGTCACGCGAGCACCCGACGGTCAGACGCTGATGGGCTTCATGCCGGCGTGGCGCGCGGGCGAGGGCTCCGTCTGGTCGCTGAAGGAGATCGTGATCGCGCCCGATAATCCCAAGCGCGGGCTTGACGCGCATCAGGGTGCGGTGCTGCTCCACGACGGAGCGACGGGCGAGTTGCAGGCAATTCTGAACGCATCGCCGATCACGGAGATCCGCACCGCGGCCGTGTCGGCGGTCGCGACACGGGCTCTTGCACGACCGGGCGCCCGCGTCGTCGCGA
Organism: Gaiellaceae bacterium; assembly: GCA_046594445.1. Lineage (GTDB taxonomy): Bacteria > Actinomycetota > Thermoleophilia > Gaiellales > Gaiellaceae > Gaiellasilicea. The sequence goes on from JBKJSM010000111.1 coordinate 1,548, forward strand.
TCCTGGGCGGCGGCGTCCAGGCGCGCTCGCACGAGGAGTCGATGCGCGCAGTCGTCGAGGACGCCGAGATCAGAACGTGGAGCCGCAGCGACGGCGGCACGCCGGAGCGCGTCGTGCGGGGCGCCGACATCGTCTGCACCTGCACGAGCGCGCGCGAGCCGATCCTGCGCCGCGAGTGGCTCGCATCCGGCACGCACGTGAACGCGGTCGGCTCGAGCATCCCGTCCACGCGCGAGCTCGACTCGGAGACGATGGCTGCGGCGAGCCTCTTCGTCGACCGGCGCGAGTCCACCCTGAACGAGTCGGGTGACCTGCTGCTCGCGGGGCTCGGAGAGGAGCACATCCGCGCGGAGCTCGGCGAGGTGCTGATCGGCGCCCACCCCGGCCGCGCGAGCGCCGACGAGCTGACCATCTTCAAGTCGCTCGGGCTCGGGGTCGAGGACCTCGCCGCCGCCGAGCTCGTCGTCGGCAAGGCGCGCGAGCAGGGGCTCGGCACCCAGGTCGAGTATTGAGAGTGCCTCACAGCGCGAAGCGCCATGTCGACGGGCGATCGCACTGCGAGGCACTCTGATCCCGCTCGCGGAAATCGAGCGGGCGCGCGAGACGATCGCGGGCGCCGCGATCCGCACGCCGCTCGTCCGGCTCGCGGTCGACGCGCCGGCCGAGATCTGGCTGAAGCTTGAGAACCTGCAGCCGATCGGCTCGTTCAAGATCCGCGGCGCCGTCAACGCGATCCGCCAGGCGCCGGCGGCGGCGACCGCCAAGGGCGTTGTCACCGCGAGCGCCGGCAACATGGCGCAAGGTGTCGCGTGGGCGGCGCGCGAGCTCGGGGTTCCCGCGACGATCGTCGCTCCGGAGCACGCGCCGCAGACGAAGCTCGACGCGATCGCGCGCCTCGGCGGCACTGTCGTCAAGGTCCCGTACGAGCGCTGGTGGGAAATCATGGTCGCGGCCCGCTACGACGAGGCCGAGGGCCTCTTCGTCCATCCTGTTCAGGACGAGCGCGTGATGGCCGGGAACGGGACGATCGGTCTCGAGGTCGCCGAGGAGCTCCCGGAGGCTGACGCGGTGCTCGTCCCGTGGGGCGGCGGCGGGCTCTTCACCGGGATCGCCAGCGCGCTTGCCGCCCGGAGCCCGGAGACCCTCGTCTACGCCGTCCAGCCGGAGACCGGCGCCGCAGTCACGGCCGCGCTCGAGGCGGGCGAGCCTAGCGAGGCCGCCTACTCGCCGTCATTCGTTGACGGCGCCGGGGCGAAGGTCGTGCTCCCTGCCATGTGGGAGCGCGCCCGACCGCTCCTCGCCGGCGCACACGTCGTCTCGCTGGATCAGACCGCAGCTGCGGTCCGGCTGCTCGCCGAGCGGGCGCGCGTGATCGCGGAGGGCGCCGGCGCGCTCGCCCTTGCGGCCGCGCTCTCGGGACGCGTGCCCGGTCGCAAGCTCGTCTGCATCGTCTCCGGAGGCAACATCGACGCCGAGCGGCTGGCGACGATCTTGCGAGGCGGGACTCCCGACTAGCCCCTGGCGACTAGCCCTTGGTGCGCTGCACGAGCGGCAGCACGAACCAGACGAGCGCGAACAACGCGGCGGTGACGCTCGTGACGACGGTCGTGAGCACCCCCTTGAAGAGCAGGTCGGTGACGAGGAACACCACGGCCGTCATCGCGAACGCGAGGAAGACGGTGCCGATGATCGCGAAGACGTTCGCGAGCTTCAGGATCGACTCCTTGTCGGGATCGCGGAAGCGGATCCGGTGATGCGCTGTCGGGGCGATCAGGAAGACCGAGCCCAGCAGGGTGCCGAGCAGCGCCGCCATATACGTGTCTTTTTGCAGATCGGTGACGGCTTCGAAGCGCTGGGCGAACGGCACGGCGAGCAGGAACGCGAACAGCACTTGGACGCCTGGCAGAGCTACCCGCAGCTCGTTGAGCAGCTCGATCAGCTCGCGGTTGATTCGCTCCTCATGGCTCTCCCCCGGCTCCGGCACGCGCTGGACACTAGCCGCTAGCCGCACGGACGACCCGCGTAGCGAAATCCAAGCGCCTGGATCGCTTGCGCGTCGATGAGGGCCTGCTCGAGCACCTCCGTTGCGACGCCGCCGAGCGTGCGGTACAGGTAGGGAACCCACTCGAACGCCAGCTCGTCGAAGCGCTCCGCGAGCCCGTTGCGCAACGCGTCGCACCCGTGCAGCCCGAGATGCTCGGCATCCCAGTCCCGACGGAGCTCCTCCCGCGTGGTAGGCGAGTCTCCACGCCCGGCGGCAGCGAGCGCGCTGCGCTGGCCGAAGAACCAGTCGAGCGTCGGCTCGTCGAGCCGGTCCCAGGCGAACTCGTAGACGACGAGCACTCCGTCCGGGCCGAGGATCGAGACGACTCGGTCGAGCGCCGCGTCGAGGTCCTGCATGTGGTGCAGCGAGTGGCCGGCGACGACCGCGTCGTATGAGTCCGTCTCCTCGATCTCCTCGAGCTTGAGGCGGCGAAAGAGGTCGCCCTCGGGCGCGAGCGGGTCGATCCCGAGCACGTCGTAGCCGGCGACTGCCAGCGCCGTGGTCAGCTCGCCCTGGCCGCAGCCGATTTCGAGCACCCGGGCCGGCGGCGCAGGCAGGTGCTCGCGCGCGAATTGCTCGGACGTCACCGTCAGCAGCCTCTCCGCACCGTGGCCATCGCCAGCTTCGTCCACTCGAACCCAATCGCCAGCGGCAGCCGCAGACCCGGATTAGGGGAGGCGACGAAAGCGAGGTTGCCGTCGAAGCAGCGCTCGAACAGCTTGCGCGCCCGGAAGAGGTGGAACTGCGAGGTGACGACGACGATCGAGTCCCAGCCGCGCTGCCGTCCGAGCTGCGCCGCAAGCCGCGCCTCGCCGCGCGTCGAGTACGGCTCCGGGCGGACGCACACGACCTCTTCTGGGTCGCCGAAGCGGCAGAGCCGGTTGGCCTGCGTCCAGGTGGGATCCAGGCCGTCCGAGATCACGAGCAGCGGGGCGACCCCACGCTCGACGAGCTCGAGCGCAACCGGCAGCCGCCGCTTCTCGCCCGCCAGCACGATCACCGCGTCCGCGCGCGTGACCTCGTCGTCGTCGTAGAGGATGAACAGGGGAACGCTCGCGAGCACGAGCGCCGACAGCAGGGTCAGCGGAATCAGGAGGAGTGGCCGCCGCACGATGCATCAGACTACGGTGAGGGTCAGCCTGGAGGAAGCGCGGCGCATTGCAGTGCGGGCGCAAGCGCTCGACGGCAGCCCTGCGGGGGTGCTCGAGACCGTGCGCCGGCTCGGCTCCCTCCAGATCGACGTCGTCCAGCCGGTCGAGCGGCCGCAGCATCTTGTCCTCTTCAGTCGCCTCGGCCCGGGGTACGACCGCGCAGAGCTCGATCGGCTGCTGTGGGAAGAGCGCGCGCTCTTCGAGTGGGACGCCTTCATCTACCCGATCGAGGACCTGCCGCTCGTCCGGGCCAGGATCCGCAACTTTCGTCGCTCGAGGCGGCTGAAGAGCGAGCGGTGGGCACACGAGTTCCTGACGACGAACCGAGCGTTCCGGAACTACGTGCTGCGCGAGCTCGACCAACGAGGGCCGCTTCTGTCTCGCGACTTCGAGGACCGCGCCGTCGGCGAGAAGCGAAACCACCGCTGGTGGGGTTCGCGAATGGTCGGTCTGATGCTGCAGTCCCTCCACCTCTACGGCGAGATCACCGTCGTCGCGCGCCGCGGCGGTGAGCGGCTCTGGGATCTCGCCTCGCGCTGGTGGCCCGACACGGAGACGATCCCTCTGCGGGACGCCGTCCGGATCCGCGCCGAGCGCCGCTTCCGCACGCAGGGAGTCCGGCTCGTGCGCGGCGAGTGGGAAGCGCAATCCGACGCGACCGACGGCCCGGTGCCCGACCGCGCCGTCCTCCTCTCTCCCTTCGATCGCCTCCTCTATGACCGCAACCGCGCCGAGGCGCTGTGGGACTTCCGCTACCGGCTCGAGATGTTCGTTCCGAAGGCGAAGCGCGAGTACGGCTACTACGTGTTACCCCTGCTCGTCGGCGACCGGGTCGTCGGCCGCGCGGAGCCGCGCTTCGACAAGAAGACGGGCATGCTCGAACTGCTCGGCGCCTGGGGCGACACATCCCGCCTCGACGAGGCCCTCGACGACCTCGCGACGTGGCTCGGCGCTGATCGAGCTCCGGAATGAGCCAGTTCCACTTCGATCCCGACTCCTATCTCGCGATGATGCGCGAGGACGTGCCGCGCTACGACGAGCTACAGGAGGTCGTGGCGGCGGCGACTGGCGGAATCGAGGCCGGGCGGATCCTCGAGCTCGGCACGGGCACCGGCGAGACGGCGCGGCGGCTGCTCGCCATCCACCCCGGCGCGCTGCTCGTGGGCATCGACTCAAGCGAGGCGATGCTGGCGGTCGCCCGAGCGGAGGTCGCGGCGGACCTACGCGTCCAGCGGCTCGAGGATCCGCTTCCGGAAGGCCCGTTCGACCTCGTCGTCTCCGTGCTCGCCGTCCACCACCTGGATGCGGACGAGAAGCGCGACCTCTTCGACCGCGTCCGCCGGGAGCTTCGCCCAGGTGGCCGCTTCGTGCTTGCGGATCTCATCGTCCCGGAGCGGGACGAGGACGTCGTCACGCCGGCCACGCCCGGCTTCGACAAGCCCGACACGTTGCCGGACATCCTCGACTGGCTCGAGGGGGCCGGCTTCGAGACGTCGGTGGAGTGGTCGTGGAAGGATCTCGCCGCGGTTCGGGCCGATCTGCCCAGCTAGCATCAGACCATGGACTTCGAGACGCGTGCCATCCACGAGGGCCAGGAGCCCGACCCCGCGACCGGCGCGATCATCACGCCGATCTACCAGACCTCCACGTTCGTGCAGGAGGCGGTCGGCGTCCACAAGGGCTACGACTATGCGCGTGTCGCGAACCCGACGCGGACGGCGCTGCAGGTCGCGCTCGCGTCGCTCGAGAACGCCGAGCACGGCGTCGCGTTCTCCTCCGGTCTCGGCGCGACGACCACGCTGATGCACCTCGTCAACCCTGGCGAGCGCGTCGTCCTGATCGCCGATGTCTACGGCGGCGTCTACCGGATGACCTCGCAGGTCTACGAGCCGAAGGGCTACCTGTTCGACTACCTCCCGGCGGCCGACTTCCCGAAGCTCGCCGACCACCTCGACGGCAACACCAAGCTGGTCTGGGTCGAGACGCCGTCCAACCCGATGCTGAACGTCGTCGACATCCGCGCCGCCGCCGATGCCGCCCACGCGGCCGGCGCGATCCTCGTCGTCGACAACACCTTCGCGACGCCCTATCTCCAGAACCCGCTCGACCTCGGCGCCGACGTCGTCCTCCATTCGACCACCAAGTACCTCGGTGGCCACTCGGACGTGGTCGGGGGCTTCTGCGGCACGAACGACCCAACGATCGCAGAGCGCCTCTACTTCCTGCAGAAGTCACTCGGCGCGGTTCCCGGCCCGTTCGACTCCTGGCTCGTCCTGCGCGGGATCAAGACGCTCGCCGTGCGGATGCGCCAACACTGCGAGAACGCCCGCGTGATCGCGGGCTGGCTTGCCGAGCAGCCGGGCGTCGAGCAGGTGCTGTATCCCGGCCTACCCTCGCATCCGGGCCACGAGATCGCGAAGCGGCAGATGCGCGACTTCGGCGGAATGATCTCGTTCCTCGCCGACTCGGAGGACACGGCGGTCGAGCTCGTTGGCCGGACGAAGATCTTCCAGCTCGCCGAATCGCTCGGCGGCGTCGAGAGCCTGATCGAGCATCCGGCGCGGATGACGCACGCCTCGACCGCCGACGCGCCCTTCGCGGCGCCGCGCAACCTCGTCCGCCTCTCCGTTGGAATCGAGTCGGTTGACGACCTCGTCGCCGACCTCGCCCTCGCGCTCGCCCCCGCAGTCGCGCACGCCAAGTAGCACGTGCCGATCGACCTGCTCCACGCGGGCGCCGAGAAGAGCGTCGGGGTGTACCTGATCGAGACGCCCGACGGACTGGCCCTCTTCGACTGCGGGCCGGCGAGCTGCATCCCGGCGCTGAAGGCGGGGCTCGCGGAGCGGGGGCACGAACTCGACGATCTGAAGCACCTGCTGCTCTCGCACATCCACCTCGACCACGCCGGCGCCGCGGGGTCGCTCGTTCGCGAGCATCCGGCGCTCGAAGTCCACGTCTCGGCGATCGGCGCGCCGCACCTCGTCGACCCCTCACGCCTCGAGCGAAGTGCTCGGCGCCTCTACGGCGAGACCTTCGACACGCTCTGGGGCGAGCTCGCTCCCGTGCCGGAGGCGAACGTTCGCGTCGCGACGGGGCGCGCGGCGGGGCTGGAGGTCTTCGCCGCGCCCGGGCACGCGTCGCATCACGTCTGCTACTCCGATGGCACGACGCTCTATGCGGGTGACGCCGCCGGCGTCCGCATCCAACCGAGCCCCTTCGTGCTACCGCCGACGCCGCCCCCGGACGTCGACGTGGAGGCCTGGTACCGGACGCTCGAGGAGATCGAGCGCCGCGCCCCCGAGCGGCTGGCGCTGATCCACTTCGGCTATGCGAACGACGTCAGCCGACACCTCGGGGAGCTGCGCGAGCGACTCGACATCTGGTCGAGGCGGGTCGAGGAGGGTGCAACCGAGGAGGAGTTCGTCGCCAAGGCCAAGGCCGACCTGCCGCCCGAGGAAGCCGAAGGCTACGATCGCGCGATGCCGTTCTGGCAGTCCTACGCGGGCCTCGCGCGCTACTGGGAGAAGCGGCGCCAGGCATGAGGCCGATCCCGCCCGAGGTGGAGGCTTTTCTGCGCGAGCCGAACCCGGCCGTCGTGGGGACGCTACGCGCCGACGGCTCCCCCCACACCGTTCCAACCTGGTACGGCTGGGAGGACGGGCTCGTGCTCCTGAACATGGACGGCACGCGGAAGCGCCTGGAGCACCTTCGGCGCGACCCGCGGGTGTCGCTGACCGTGCTCGACAAGGACAACTGGTACGAGCACGTTTCCCTCAGCGGGGTCGTCGACCGCCTCCTCGACGACATCGGGCTCGTGGACATCGACCGTCTCGCGATCCGCTACACGGGCAAGCCCTACCGGAACCGCACGAGCCCGCGCGTCAGCGCGTGGATGCAACCCGAGCGCTGGAACCGGTGGTGATCAGGCCCAGCCGGTGACGAGCCAGCGGCGCCCGGCGAAGCGGTGCCACATCAGGACAAGCCGGACACAGATCAGGACGACGAGCGCCGACCAGACGCCGACGATCCCCCAGTCGAAGGCGAGCGCGGCGAGCGCCACGGAGGCGGAGGCGGCAAACGACACGACCATCGACCACATCAGGTAGCGGCCGTCGCCGGCGCCGATCAGGATCCCGTCGAGCGCGAAGACCGCCCCGTTCAGCGGCTGCATCAGCGCGAAGAGAAGCCAGATCGCCTGCGCGCGCTCGACGACGGCCTCGTCGCTCGTGAACACGTACGGGAGCACTCCCTTGAGCGCGAGCATGACGATCGCGAAGAGGACGCCCACGTAGACAGAGAGCCAGATCATCCGGACGCTTGCTGCGTACGCCCGGTCAGTATCGCCGGCGCCGAGACCGCGGCCGACGATCACCTGGCCGGCGATCGCAATCGCATCGAGGAGGAAGGCGAGGAAGATCCAGAGCGTGAAGGCGACTTGGTGCGCGGCGAGTGAGGCGTCGCCGAAGCGCGCGATCACGGCGCCGGCGAGCGTGAAGGCGCCGAGCAGCGCCGCCGTCCTGACGAAGATGTGCCGGCCAATCACGAGCAACCGCCGCATCAACTCGCGCGACGGCCGCATGGCGCCGCGGGCAGCACGGAGAAGCACGACGATGAAAGCAGCGCCCATCCCTGCCTGCGCGATCACGGTGCTCCATGCCGAGCCCTCGATTCCCCAGCCGAACCCGTAGACGAACAGCACCTCGAGCACGAGATTCACGACGTTCGCCGCGATCACGATCACGAGCGGCGTCCGCAGGTTGGCGACTCCCCGCAAGTACCCCTGGCCGCCGAGCGCGAGGAACGCGAACGGCAGTCCCAGGGCCGCGATCCGCATGTACGTGACGGCGTAGCCGGCGGTATCGCCCTCGCCGCCCATCAAACCGACGATCTGCGGCGCCAGCGCGATCACGACGGCGGAGATCGCGAGCCCGAAGCCGAGCGAGAGCCAGAGCGCCTGCGCACCGAGGCGGCTTGCGACCTTCGCCTCCCCCGCCCCGGACGCGCGCCCGACCTGCGCAGTCGTCCCGTACTGGAGGAAGTTGAAGACGCCGAAGAGGCCGGTAAGGACGGTCGCAGCGATCCCGAGCGCGGCCAGCTGCGGCCGCCCGAGGTGGCCGACGATCGCCGTGTCCACGAGGACGTAGAGCGGCTCGGCCGCGAGCGCGCCGAGCGCGGGCACCGCGAGCTTCAGGATCTCGCGGTCGTACTGGCTCCGGAGCCGCACTACTCTGCGCGGACGATGCGGGCGCCGCTCGACTGCGCGAGCGCCTTTACCACGATCTCGTCGATGTTCACGTGCGGCGGGCGCGTCAGCGCGAACATGACGCAGTCGGCGACCTCGTCGGGCGTGACCGGATCGAGCCCCGCGTAGACCGATTTGGCCGCGGCCTCGTCGCCGCGGAAGCGCACGACCGAGAACTCCGTCTCGACGAGCCCCGCGTCGACCGTCGTGATGCGGATCGGCCGCCCGAGCAGGTCCTCCCGGAGCGCATAGGTGTAGCCGCGCACCGCGAACTTGGAGGCGATGTACGCGGAGCCGTTCGGGTACGCCTGCCGCCCGGCGATCGAGCCCATGTTGATGATGTGTCCGCCGTCCCGGATATGCGGCAGGCAGAGCCGTGTCATCCGCATCAGCCCGGCGACGTTCGTCGCGAGCACGACCGCCTCGTCCTCCTCGGTCGACTCGGTCACCGGGTACCGGCCAAGCGCCAGGCCGGCGTTGTTGAAGAGGATGTCCACCCCGCCCAGCTCTGCGACCGCCGCCTCGACAAACCTTTCGCAGCTCTCCACATCGGTGACGTCGAGCTCGAGCGCGACGTCCGCGTCGATCCGCCCGACCCGCCGCGCCCCACCGGCCACACGCACTCCCTCTGCGCGCAGGTCGCGCGCGACGGCCGCGCCGATCCCGCTCGAGGCGCCGCTGACGATCGCTGTCTTGCCCTGCAGGCTCACCGCGCGAGCTTAATCAGTCCCGGTGCGTGCTCGACCTGGAGGGTCGTGTGCGTCAGGGAGAACCGTTCGCGCAGGATCGTCTCGAGCGCCCGGCGGATCGCGTGGCAGTCCGCGCCGTCACCCACGAGCACGTGGGCGGAGAGCGCCGGGAAGCCCGACGTGATCGTCCAGAGGTGGAGGTCGTGCACGCCGACGACACCCTCCACCGCTCCGATCGCGGTTCCCACCTCGCGCGCGTCCATGCCGGCGGGCGCCCCCTCGAGCAGGACGCCGACGGTCTCGCGCAACACGCGGAAGGTGCTGAGGACGACGAGCACGCCGATCAGGAGACCCGCGACCGGGTCGGCGTGCGCCCAGCCGGTCGCGAGCACGACCAGGCCGGCGACGACCACTCCCACCGACGAGGCAAGGTCGGCGACGACGTGCAGCATCGCAGCGCGGACGTTAAGCCCGGTGCCGGCTCCGTGCAGGACGCGCACCACGATGAGGTTGACGAGGAGACCGGCCACGCCCGCGGCCAGCACCCAGCCGCCGGTCACATCCGGCGGGTCGGAGAGCCGCCCGACCGCCTCCCAGACGATCCAGCCGCCGAGCACGACCAGCACGAGCGCGTTGAGGAGTGCTGCCAAGACCTCGGCGCGGTGCCAACCGAAGCTCCGCTCGGGCGTCGCGGGGCGGCGTGCGAGCCAGGCGGCGACGAGCGCGAGACCGAGCGCGAGCCCGTCCGAGAGCATGTGCGCCGCGTCGGCGAGCAGCGCGAGCGACCCGGACACGAGACCGACGGCCGCCTCCACCCCTGCGAATGCCGCCACGAGCACGAGCGCGATCGCGAGCGCCCTGCTCTCTCCCCGGTGCCGGTGCCGGTGCACGCGCACAACGTAGCGTTGCAGTTGACGGCCGTTTATGATCCCCGACCTTGGCTGGGGTGACTTTTCAGGGGGTTTCGAAGATCTATCCCGACGGTACGCGGGCGGTCAACGAGATCAACCTCGCGATCGAGGACGGCGAGTTCATGGTGCTCGTCGGACCGTCCGGCTGCGGCAAGACGACGGCGCTGCGAATGGTCGCCGGCCTCGAGGAGGTCTCCGAGGGCGTGCTCCGCATCGGCGAGCGCATCGTCAACCACGTGCCCTCGCGCGACCGCGACATCGCGATGGTTTTCCAGAGCTATGCGCTCTACCCGCACCTCTCCGTCTACGACAACATCGCGTTCGGGCTGAAGCTGAAGAAGACGCCCAAGCCGGAGATCGAGAAGCGGGTCAAGCATGCGGCGGGTCTGCTCGGCCTCGACGACCATCTTCAGCGCAAGCCCCGCTCGCTCTCGGGCGGGCAGCGGCAGCGCGTCGCGATGGGGCGCGCGATCGTGCGCGAGCCGCAGGCGTTCCTGATGGACGAGCCCCTCTCGAACCTCGACGCCAAGCTGCGCGTGCAGATGCGCGCCGAGATCAGTCAGATCCAGTCGTCGCTCGGTGTCACGACCGTCTACGTCACCCACGACCAGGTCGAGGCGATGACGATGGGCGACCGGGTCGCAGTGATGCGCAAGGGCGAACTGCAGCAGGTGGCGTCCCCCCAGGAGCTCTACGACCGCCCCGTCAACCTCTTCGTGGGCGGTTTCATCGGCAGCCCTTCGATGAACCTGCTCGAGGCCCAGCTCGAGGAGACGAACGGAGCCATGACCGCGGTGATCGGGAGCCAGCGGATCGCCCTCGGCGACGAGACGATGAAGGCGCGCCCGGCGCTGCGGGCGTACGCCGGCCAGCAGGTCATCCTCGGCATCCGGCCCGAGGACCTCGAAGACGCCGCGCTCGACGAGGCCAGCGGCCTCGATCAAAGACTTCGGGGCGAAGTTGCGCTCCGCGAAGCGCTCGGCTCCGAGATCATGGCCCACATCAAGATCGACGCACGGCCGGCGGCCACGGAGGACACCAAGGAACTCGCGAAGGACGCCGGCGCCGAGGGGCTCGCCGATCTCGACGCCGCGTCGGGTGCGACGATGATCGGGCGCTTCGGCGCCCGCTCGCAGGTCAAGGCCGGGCAGCCGGTCGAGGTCGCGGTCGACACGCGCGCACTGCACTTCTTCGAGCCCGATTCCGGGCTCGGGATCTACGACGGAGATGAAAGAAAGGGGACCGGGTGATGAGGAAGCACCGCTTGCTGCTTGTTCTAGCGTTGCTCGTCGGAGCGCTGTCGTTGCTCGCCGCGGGATGCGGCGGAGACGATGCCGAGGATGCCGGCGACGCGACAACCGAGGCCGCGACCACCGAGGCCGCGGCGGACGTCTCGGGATCGATCAAGATCGCCGGGCTCTGGACGGGCGGCGAAGGAGAGTCCTTCCAGGCCGTCCTCGACGGCTTCAAGGAGAAGTACCCGAACGTCACGGTCACCTACCAGCCGGCGGGAGAGGATCTTCCGACGATCCTCGCGACCGGAGTCGAGGGCGGCAACCCGCCGGACCTCGCCTCGCTGTCGTCGCCGGGAGTGATCAAGAGCTTCGTCGACAAGGGATCGCTCCAGCCGATCGACTTCGCCACCGACGCGCTCAACGAGAACTACTCGGAGAGCTTCGTCAACCTGACGACGTTCGACGGCAAGACCTACGGCGTCGTTTTCAAGGGCGCCAACAAGTCGACCATCTGGTACAACACGAAGGCGTTCGAGGACGCCGGGGTCGAGCCTCCCACGACGTGGGACGAGCTGCTGGCCGCCGGCGACACGCTGAAGGCATCCGGCGTCACGCCCTACTCGATCGGCGCCGCCGACGGGTGGACGCTCACGGATCTCTTCGAGAACGTCTACCTGCGGACGGCGGGTCCCGAGAAGTACGACCAACTCGCGACCCACGCGATCCCGTGGACGGACCAGTCCGTCAAGGACGCGCTCGCTGAGATGGCGAAGATCTTCCAGTCGGACAACGTCGCCGGGGGCACGAGCAGCGCGCTCCAGACCGACTTCCCGACATCGGTGACGCAGGTCTTCACCGACCCGCCGAAGGCGGCCATGGTGATGGAGGGCGACTTCGTCGGCACGTTCATCAACACGGAGACCAAGGCGAAGGTCGGCGAGGGCGCGGACGTCTTCACGTTCCCGTCTATCAACGACTCGCCGCCGGTCGTCGTCGGCGCCGGCGACAGCATCGTCATGTTCAAGGACAGCCCCGCCGCACGGGCGATGATCGAGTACCTCGCCTCCGCGGACGCGGCCAAGCTGTGGGCCGAGCGAGGCGGCTTCTCGTCGCCGAACAAGACGCTCGACGACAGCGTCTATCCGGACGACACAACGCGGAAGCTGGCTTCGGAGCTCGCGCAGGCGGAGACGTTCCGCTTCGATCTCTCCGACCTGCAGCCGCAGTTGCTGAACGAAGCGCTGTTCGCCGAGCTCGCGAACTTCGTCAAGGATCCCGCGAACATCGACGGGACGACGGAGAAGCTCGAGGCGGCGGCGGTCAAGGCGTACCCGTAAAGACTCGTGTCGAGCACGGGTAGCTCGACGGTCACGGCGGCACCTCCGGTCACGGAGGTGCCGCCGGCGCCGTCCTCGCGGGGCAAGCACGCGGTCTCACTCGCGTTCCTTGCCCCCGCGGTCTTCTTCCTCGGCGTCTGGGTGGTGTACCCGGCCATCCGGACGCTGATCCGGAGCTTCTACTCCGACGCCGGCGGCGACTTCGTCTGGTTCCAGAACTACGAGGCTCTCTTCCGGGACGAGACGATCCAGACCGCGATCAAGAACAACGTCATCTGGGTGCTCGTCGTGCCGGCAGGCGTGACCGCGCTCGGGCTGCTGTTCGCGGTGCTGACGGAGCGGGTGCCGTGGGCCCCTGCCTTCAAAGTCGCCGTCTTCGTGCCCCTCGCCGTCTCGCTGTTCGCCGTCGGCGTGATCTGGCGAATCATGTACCAGCAGGACCCAGATCGCGGCGCGATCAACGCCGGCATCGTCGCGATCCAAGGCATTTTCACCGAGCAAGGAGCCCTGACGACGGCGAAACCGTCGACGGACTCGCTGGCCGGGTCGCCCGAGGGGGGCCTGACGCTCAAGCAGACCGTGCGGCCGGGATCGGTGGCGCTCCTCGGCCTGACGGCGATCAAGGCGGCGGAGCTGCCCGCCGAGCCGGAGCAGGCCGTCACCCCCCAGGCGATTCCGGACGGGATCACCGGCGTGGTGTGGAGAGACTTCAAGCCCGGAGGCGGGACGCCCGGCGAGGTCGAGCCCGACGAGGTCGGCCTCGGCGGCGTCACGGTCAAGCTCCGCTCTGCGGACGGGGCGAACGTCGACTCGACGACGAGCGACTCCGACGGCAGCTTTGCCTTCGAGGGCGTGCCCCCGGGCGACTACCGCGTCGCGATCGGAAAGCAGACGTTCGCAGAGCCGTTCCAGGGCTTCAACTGGCTCGGCGACCGGCTGATCACACCCTCGCTGCTGATCGCCTTCCTCTGGGTGCAGGCGGGCTTCGCCATGGTGATCACCGCCGCGGGGCTGGCCGCGATCCCGCGCGACCTGCTCGAGGCGGCCCGTACCGACGGCGGCACCGAATGGCAGGTCTTCAGGAAGATCACGGTGCCGCAGCTGATGCCGGTGCTGATCGTCGTCCTGGTCACCCAGGTGATCGGCGTCCTCAAGGTCTTCGACCTCGTCGTCTCGATCGTGCCCTCGTCCGGCCGCGACAGCGCAACCGTGATCGCCGTCGAGATGTACGAGCGCTCCTTCAGCGGCCAGAACCGCTTCGGCTTCGGCGCCGCGATCTCGACCTTCATGTTCGTGCTCTTCGTCCCGTTCCTGATCCTCAACATCCGCCGTTTCCGGAGGGAGAACTGATGGCCGTCGCCGAGGCTCGCAATGAGCCGGTCGTGATCGAGGAGAGCATCGCGACGCGCGCGCTTCGGGTACTCGGCAAGGCGCCGGTCCACGTCGCCCTCGCGGTCATCGGCGTGCTCTGGCTGATGCCGACGATCGGGCTTCTCTTCACGTCCCTCCTGACGCCCTCCGACGCGCAGTCGGCCGGGTGGTGGCAGGTGTTCGCGAACCCGAGCATCGTCACGTTCGACAACTACGGGAACATCTTCCGGGACGACGGCATCGTCGGGTCGCTCTGGATCACGGCGCAGGTGACGCTCGGCGCAACCATCCTCCCGATCCTCGTCGCCGCGCTCGCCGGCTATGCGTTCGCGTGGCTCGAGTTCCCGGGTCGAGACTGGATCTTTCTGGGCGTGATCGCGCTGCTGGTCGTGCCGCTGCAGATGTCGCTGATCCCGATCTTCGAGCTGTACAACAAGACAGGCCTGTACGACACGATCCTCGGGCTCGTCTTCTTCCACAGCGCCTTCGCCCTGCCGTTCGGGATCTTCCTACTGCGGAACTTCTTCGCTGGGATCCCCCGCGACCTGCTCGAAGCGGCGCGGATCGACGGCGCCTCCGAGCTACGCATCTTCGCGCGGGTCGTGCTCCCGCTCGGAATCCCGGCGATCGCCTCGCTCGGGATCTTCCAGGTGCTCTTCGTCTGGAACGACCTGCTCGTCGGCCTGGTGCTCGCGCAGGACAACCAGCCGATCGCGCCGGAGATCTTCTCGCAGCTGCGCCAGTTCGGCGCCAACCTCGAGATCATCGCCCCGGCCGCGTTCTTCTCGGCCGTCGTCCCGCTGACGATCTTCGCCATGTTCCAGCGCTATTTCGTCGAGGGTCTGCTCGCCGGCTCCGTAAAGTAGGACGCATGCAGGAACGCGTCGCGATCGTCGGCTCGGGGCTCGGCGGCCTCGTCGCCTACGCGACCCTGCGGCACGCCGGGCTCGAGCCCGGCGAGATCGCGGTCTTCGGCACCGACCCCGACCCTGCCGCCGCGTGGCGCCCGCGTGCGGCTGCGATCCGGCAGCGAGTGATGCGCTCGGAGAGCGACGGCCACTGCTCTCCCCGCTCCTTCCCCGGCCTGGCCGCGCGCGAGGCGGTTCGCCGCCGGGATCTCGCGCCGTTGCTGCTGAGCGTCTGCGACCGCTATCGGCCGAGCGTGGACGACTTCCTGCGCCACGTCGAGGAGGTGCGAGCGGGAACACGTTGGGACGAAAGCTTCCGTCACGGCCGCGTCTCGCGCATCGCGGCCATCGACGGGGGCTTCGACCTCGGCAAGGGCGTCTTCCGGCACGTCCTGCTCGCGCCCGGGCATCCCGGCCATGCGATCCCGCCGGAGCTCGAGGGCGATCCGCGCGTCGTCCACGCCTACGAGCCGCACGAATACGCACGCAAGGTTGCGGTCGTCGGCGCTGGGATGGCTGCCGCAACCGAGTGGCTGAATGCCCTCGCTGCGGGCGCGGAGGTGGTGTCGGTGCGCAGGCGGGAGCCCGTACGCCGCCCCCTGAACGTCGACCGGGCTCTCTTCTCCAAGCGAGAGCTCGCCGGCTTTCACGCCACGTCGCCTTCGGACCGCGGGCCGATCCTGCACCGGCTCTCCGAGCCCTCCTACCCGCCCGGCTTCGCCTGGGACGAGCCACTCGAGCGCGCGGCGCGCGAAGGCCGCTTCCGGGTCGAGGTCGAGTTGAACGGCGCAGAGCAGGTGATCTGCGCGACGGGGTTCCACCGTGGCTACGCGCACGACCCCCTGCTCGCGGGTCTGGTAGCCGACCACAACCTCGAGACAGGCGACCGCTGGCTGGTGCTCGCACCCGACGCGAGCGTGCCGGCCCTGACGGACGACGCGCGGACGCTCGCCGTCGCCGGCGCGCCCGCGCAATGGGCCTACCCGGCCGCGGACACGCTGGTCGGGATGAAGTACGTCGCCCGGCAATTCCTGCGCAGGATCGAGCGATGTCCTACACGCTGAGAGGCCGTCTCGAGACGCGGATCGCGGCCGCGCTCATTCCCTTTCTCGCGGCGTTGACGCTCGCGCCACTGCTGCACGTCTGGTGGCCGATCGAGCTCGTGGGGCTCATGGTCGGCATCGGCCTCGTGCTCGACGCGGCGGTCTACCACAGGCTCCTGCCCTACCAGCCGGGCTGGGCCGCGTTGCCGCTCGGCGTCTTCGAGCTCGGCGCGACGATGGGTCTCGCCTGGCTGCTCGACGTCAATGCGCCCCTCCGCCCGGCGCTCGCCCTCTTCGGCCTGGCGTGGCTCGTCGCCCAGGTGCTCGGCCACGCGGGCCTCCCGCTCGCGCGCCTCAGCTACGCCGAGGACGGCGGGGAGCTCGGCCGGGGCGGGATCACCCTCTCGGTCGCGGCGGCGTGCGCCGTGCTCGTCGTCGCCGGGGCCGCCTGGTCGATCAGCCCGCCCACCGTCCGCCTTGCCGCCGGGGTGCACGAGGGCCCACTCGTGCTCGACCACCCGCAACGGCTCGTGGGCGAGCCCGGGACGGTCGTGCGCGGAGGCATCGTGATCACCTCCGACGACGTCCACGTGCGGGATCTAACCGTCTTCGGTGGCGAGATCGGAATCGAAGTGCGCGACTCCGAGAGCGTCCTCCTGGAGCGCGTGCGTGTCGGGGGCGCCGCAATGGACGGTATCTCCGCGCGACGGAGCTCCGTGCGGATCAGAGATTGCCGCATTGACTCGCCCCGCACGGCCGGCGCGCAGGGAATCGACATCTCCTTCGCGCTGGCGGTGCGTCCGAGCCGGGTCGAGCGGTGCCGCGTCACCGGTGGGGCCGAGGGGATCGTCTCGCACCTCTCCACAGTCCTGATCCGGGACAACGACATCAGCGACACGAGCCTCCGCGGAATCGCGGTGACGGAGATGTCGATGGGCGAGGTGGACGAGAACCGCGTCCGTGACGCCGTCGGCGTGGCGATCTTCTGCGGCGACTACTCGCACTGCACGATCACCGACAACACCGTCAGCGGCACGACGCCGGATCCGTCCGGAAACCCGACGCGCGGCGGGTTCGGGATCCTCTCCTACTTCGGCTCCATCGCAACGGTGGGCGGCAACAACACGACCACCGCCGCCTTCATCGACGGGCGGCTCGAGCCCCGCTGAGGGCGCGCCGCTGATGCCGCCCCGCCTGCAGCTGCTCGCGCGTACCGGCCATCCGGACTTCCTCGACCTTCCCTGGGAGGTGCCGCTGGCGGAGTGGACGTCGGAGCGGCTGGTCGAAGTCGTGCGCGGAATCCACCGCCACGTTGTGCGCTTCGTCGAGTACGACAGTCCGACAGGGCCGGCGCTCTACGCCCTGAAGGAGCTGCCGGCGCCGATCGCGCGGCGCGAGTACGGACTGCTGCGGAGCCTCGCCGCCGCCGAGCTGCCGGTGGTCGAGGCCGTCGGCGTCGTCACCGAGCGCGGCGAGGGCCTGGAGGCCGTTCTGATCACACGCCACCTCGACTACTCGCTGCCCTTCCGCACGTTGTTCGCGCGGGGCAGCGTCCCGGATCTGCGGCCGCGCCTGCTCGACGCCGGCGCGGAGCTGCTCGTCCGCCTCCATCTCGGAGGTTTCTTCTGGGGGGACTGTTCGCTCTCGAACACGCTCTTCCGCCGTGACGCGGGGGCGCTCGCCGCCTATCTCGTCGACGCGGAGACCGGCGAGCTCCATCCCCGGCTCTCCGACGGGCAGCGCCGGCACGACCTAGTCATCGCCGAGGAGAACGTCGCCGGCGAGCTCGCAGACGTCGAGGCGGAGCTCGGCCGCGAGGGAGAGCTGCATCCGGAGGAGACCGCGTCCGAGCTCGTCTCGCGTTACGAGGCGCTCTGGGACGAACTGCTGCACGACGAGGTCTTCGGGGACGACACCCGCTACAAGATCGACGACCGGCTCCGGCGTCTGAACGAGCTCGGATTCGACGTCGACGAGCTCGAGCTCGTGGCCGCGGACGACGGCTACCGGCTGCTCTTCAACCCTCGCGTGGTCGAGCCCGGCCACCATCGGCGGCGGCTGCACGCGCTCACCGGCCTGATGGCCCAGGAGAACCAGGCCCGCCGGCTGCTCAACGACCTCGCGCGCTACCGGGCCGAGCTCGACCGCGTCGGCAAGCGCCCCGTCCCGGAGACCGTCGCGATCCATCGCTGGCTCTCGGAGGTCTTCGAGCCGGCCGTCGCGGCCGTTCCCGCCGAGCTGTGGGGAAAGCGCGACGCGGCGGAGGTCTTCCACGAGGCGCTCGAGCACCGCTGGTTCCTCTCCCAACAGGCGGACGAGGACGTCGGGTTGATGCCGGCGGTCGACGCCTACGTCGAAAACGTCCTTCGGCATGCACCGGACGAGCGGGCCGTGCTCGAGCCGGAGGACTAGGCGACGGTCAGCTCGACCTGGTGGCGGCCGACGCCGGTCGCCGGCAGGAACGACTCATCGCGGTCAGCCGCGGCGCCTCGGGCCACGTGGAGGTCGATTGTCTGAGCACGGTAGGGAAGCCCCGTCAGCTCGAGCTCGTCGAGCCCGGGCGGCAGCAGCGGCTCGAACCGGACGCCGTCCGGCGCCAGCCGGATCCCGGCGACCACGGTGAGAACGATCCGCAGGAAGCCGGTCGCACTCCAGGTCTGGTGCTGCACGGGCTCCCACAGCTCGACGCCTGCCCCAGCTCGCTCCTGCAGGCCGCCGTACGGCAGCCCCGACTCGGGGTGGTAGAGCTCGTAAAACTGTCCGTCGCGCAGGGCGTGGCGCGCGAGCGCCTCGAGTTCGTGCTCAACGACGTCCGGGCGGCCTCCGCGCGCGGCCGCCTCGGCCCAGAAGGCCTGGATCGGCGGCCAGACCGTGCCGCTGTGCCGGCCGACGTGATGTTCGCGAACGTAGCGGGAGAACGGCGGCCAGAGGCACGGCAGGCCCGCAGGTGTGACGTGCTG
>JBKJSM010000020.1:0-12579 GCA_046594445.1 Gaiellaceae bacterium
CGGGCTCGACTCGACGACGACGCGCTCCCTGATGGGGACGGCGTACCCGGGTCCGGGTCTCTTCGGGAAGTTCTACGACGCCGACATGGAGCCGCTCGTGGAGGTGATCCGCGACACGGTCGGCCGCCACGACACGTTCGCGCTCGCCTGCTACGCGAAGTACTACGAGGACATGGGCTACTTCGGGCACGTCAACTGCTCGGACAACTTCAACGCCCAGTTGCAGTCGTACACGATCGCCCCGCGCAAGGGCTGGCCGGCGCTCAACATCTTCTACAACACCGCCTTCGACGCGGGCAACGCGCTGATCTTGGACGAGCCATGGTCGCGCCCCGGCGACTACGTCCTCCTGCGGGCGATGACCGATCTCGTCTGCCTCTCGAGCGCCTGCCCGGACGACATCGATCCCGCCAACGCCTGGGACCCGACGGAGGTGCACGTGCGGGTCTACCCGGCCAAGGAGCGCTTCTCGGCCGCGATCGCCCACCGCGTCACCCCCGACGCGGAGCCGAAGCTGACGAAGAAGACCGGCTTCGACCCGCGCACCTCGGCGCTGACGAGCCGGGTGACCGAGTACAACGGCTACTGGCTGCCGACCGCCTACGACAACCTCGGCGCCGTCTCGGAGTACTGGGCCTGCCGCGAGCGCGCGGCGATCATGGATCTCTCGCCGCTGCGCAAGTTCGAGATCGTCGGGCCGGACGCGGAGGCGCTGCTGCAAGCGACCGTCACGCGCGACGTCCGCCGCCTCTCCGACGGCCAGGTCGTCTACACGGCGATGTGCAACGACACCGGCGGGATGATCGACGACGCGACCATCTTCCGCCTGCATGCTACGAACTTCCGCTTCGTCGGCGGTGGCGACTACGACGGCGTCTGGCTACGCGAGCAGGCGGAGCGCCTGGGGCTGCGCGCGTGGGTGAAGGAGTCGACGGACGAGCTGCACAACGTCGCCGTCCAGGGGCCGGCCAGCCGCGAGATCCTGAGCGACCTGATCTGGACCGCGCCGACGCAGACGCCCTTCGCGGAGTTGAAGTGGTTCCGCTTCGCGGTCGGCCGGCTGGGCGGGCCGCAGGGGCTCCCCCTGATCGCCTCGCGCACCGGCTACTCGGGCGAGCTCGGCTACGAGCTCTTCTGCCATCCCAAGGACGCGCCCGCGTTGTGGGACGCGGTGATGGCTGCCGGCGAGCCGCACGGGCTGGCCCCGCTCGGGCTGGAGGCGCTCGACGTGATCCGGATCGAGGCGGGGCTCGTCTTCCCCCGGGTCGAGTTCGATGATCAGGTCGATCCGTTCGAAGCGGGAATCGGCTTCACCGTCCCAGCGGACAAGGAGGACGACTACGTCGGCAAAGAGGCGCTCGCGGAGCGGCGGGCCCACCCGCAACGGACGCTCGTCGGCCTCGAGCTCGAGGGCAACGAGACGGGCGCCCATGGCGACTGCGTCCACGTCGGCCGCCACCAGGTCGGGGTGATCACGAGCGGCACGCGCTCGCCCGTCCTGAAGAAGAACATCGCCCTCTGCAGAATGAACGTCCGCTACGCCGAGCTCGGCACTGCCGTCGAGATCGGGAAGCTCGACGGCCACCAGAAGCGGATAGCCGCGACCGTCGTGCGCTTTCCCTTCTACGACCCGGAGAAGACGAAGCCGCGCAGCTAGACAAGCTCGCGGGCGCGCGCCAGCAGCGCCGCCTCGGCAGAGCGCTCGCGCTCGCGTGCGGCCTCGCTCCACGACTCGTTCGCCGCCAGGGTCGCTTCGAGCCCCGCAAGCATCGCGCCCATCGCCGCTTCCGACGAGGAGCCGACCTGCAGGCGGGCTGCAGCGCACGCAGCAGGATCGAGTGCGGCACGCAGCGTCGCCTCGTCGAGCTCGACCGGCGCTCCGAGCGTGACCTCCGCGGCCGCAGAGAGGCGCGCCGGCGTCAGCGCCGAGGGAGGCTCCCCCGCCTCGACGAGATCGCGGACGGCCCGTCCGACCACCTTGTGCGCGCTGCGGTAGTCGAGGCCGCCCTCGAGCGCGAGGACATCGGCAACGTCGGCCGCGGTGACGAAGCTCTCGCGTGCGACCTGCTCGAAGCGCGCCGGCCGCAACTCGATCCCGTCCAGCACGGACGCCGTGAGCCGTGCAATCGCGACGGCGTCGTCGAGCGCCCGTGGGACCGTGCCGTTGAGGAGGTGGAAGTGATCTGTCCGAGCAGACCCAGTGTGCAGGGTCGCGAGCGCAGCGGCCAGGTCGCCGGCAGCCTGCCCGGCCTGTGTTCGAATCGCGGCGAGGGCATAGGGGTTCTTCTTCTGCGGCATCAGCGCGCTCGCGCGGCTATGCGCGTCGCCGAGCTCCACTAGCCCGAACTCCTGGCTCGCGTAAATCTCGAAGTCCTGGCCGAGCTGGCTCTGGTGCGTGGCCGCGATCGCGAGAGTTGCGAGGAGCTCGACGTAGACATCGGCCTGCCACGCCGCGTCCTTGGCATGCTCGATCACGCCGTCGCAGCCGAGCAGCTCGGCGAGCCGCGCTCGATCGAGCGCCCAGCGCGAGCCTGCACTGCCACCGGCGCCGGCGACGCTCGCTCCGAGGGCCGTGTACGACGTGCGTACGCGACTGGCGTCCCGCAGCGCCGGATAGGCGTAGGTCAGAAGCAGGTGCCCGACGGTGGTGGGCTGGGCCGGCTGGAGGTAGGTGTAGTCCGTCGCGAGCGCGTCTCGGGTCGCGCCGGCGTGCCGGGCGAGCGCGGCGACCTGGTCTGAGAGCGCCTCGTGCAGCTCCCGCGCAGCTCCACGCGCAGTCAGACGGAGCCCGACGCGAAACGCCTCGCGGCGCGGACGGCCCGCGCTCAGCCAGCCTGCCGCCGCACTGCCGATCCGCCGCTCGAGCTCGGCCTCGCGCGCATTGAAGGCATCGCCGAGCGCCGGGTCCCAGGGGAACTCGTCGCCGGGAATAGCGTGCAGCTCGAGCAGCCCTCGCACGAGTGCGCGCGAGCCGTCGCCCGACAGGCCGCCGCCCTCGACCAGGGCGACCGCATGCGCAAGATCCGCGAGCGACAAGCCGCGGGCAAGGCGCGGGCCATGTGCGCTCTCGGCGGCATACGCGGCCGCCACGAGCTCGCCTGCAGCACCGCCGCGCAGCCGCCCGCCTCGGCCGAGCTCCTCCTGCTCCGTCATGAAACGGAGACTAGCCGTCTGCAATTTCGGTGCTCGGCCACGGGCGCGAGGCCGTCAGTCCTCTCGCAGCCGGCCGGCGAGGACCTCGAGCAGCTCCCAGCCGATGACGGGCTCCGCCTCGACCGCCTGGCGCAGGAGGTCGCGGGGGACGGCGAGGCAGCGCACCGCATCGGCGGCGACGACGTCGGCCGTGCGCAGCCCGCCGGTCAGCACGGCGATCTCTCCGAAGAAGTCTCCCGGGCCTAGCGTCCGCCTCGTCCGGCCGTCGCGCTCCACGCGCACCTGCCCCTCGAGGATCACGTAGAGCTCCTCGCCCGGCTCGCCGGCACGGACGATCGTCTCGCCCGGCCCGTAGGCCCGCTCCGCGCTCCCGGCGGTCAGCCGCGCCAGCACGTCGTCCGGGAACAGGGAGATGACCGAGGCGTCGTGCAGGAGATGCTCGTACTTGCCGCCGTGGACGAGCAGCGGCCGCCCTCCCGCGTGACGCGCGTACTCGACCTGGCCGACGAAGAGCGAGTGATCGCCGCCCCAGTACGACCGGACGACCCGGGCGACGAGATGCGCGATCGCGCCCTCGACGAGCGGCGTGTCGTGCACGACCTCGAAGCGCGCCTCGAACGCCTCGTCCAGCAAGCGGCCGGCGAAGTGGTCGGAGAGCTGCTCTTGCCCGTCGGAGAGCACGCTGATCCCGTACTGCGCGCCTTCGTTCAGCAGCGCATGCATCCGGGCGCGCCGATCGACCGAGATCAGCACGAGCGGGGGGTTGAGGGAGACCGACATGAACGCGTTCGCGGTCATCCCGTGCACCTGCTCGCCGAGTCTCGTCGTGATGATCGTGACGCCGGTGGCAAACATCCCGAGCGTCCGCCGGAACTCGCCGATCGTGTCGGCGTCCGCCCCGGCCGCGATCTCGAGCAGCTGGCGCTCCGGGATCTCGTCGAAGTACGAGCCGATGCCCTCGGGCGCGCCCGTGATCCAACCGCCCCCGATCGGGACGTCGAACTCCTCGGGCAACGAGTCGAAGCGCGGCTCCATCGGGCCAACCTACCCCTACGCCTGGCCGTGCGGCACGATCTCGACGCCGATCCCGTGCCGGCGCAGCTTGCGTCGCAGCTCCGAGCCGACATCGCCCTCGATCAGACGCCGCAATCCGGTCGATGTCGTCTCGTCGACGACGACGACGCGCGCGCCGCGCAGAACCGCCACCTCGGCCAGCTTCTTCGTCGTCCGTCGCGTGGCGGCGACCTGTCCGTCGGCCTCGAGCCGGTCGCTCTGGAGTTGCGCCACCGCGTCCGCGACCCACCCGCGCCGTTCGCTCATCTCCTGCTTCGTCGGCAGAAGCCCGGGATGCGGGAGCCCGAACGACGACCCGTACACCTTCGCCACGGTCACGACGGCGACGGGCCCGGTGGCGGCGAGTGCGGCCGCTTGCGCGACCGCACTCTCGCTGAATGCTTGCCGGCCGTCCGAGGCGAGCAGCACCTCGCACGGGCCAGTGGGCTGCGGATCCCACCGCGTGCGGCGACGAAGCCGCATCGCTAGGGCGTGACGTCAGCTCGCTTCGCGTCCGACCCCCCGGTCGCACGATCCTCCATCTTGCGCCACCAGTTGAGCGGGAAGTAGAGGGCCAGCAGGATCAACCCGATCCAGTACAGCCACCGGTAGCCCGTGCCGACCGCATAGTCGGCCGCGTAGTAGCCGCCGACCGCCCAGAGCAGCAGGAACAGCACGCCCACCACGAGGCCGAGCGGGCCCATCCAGACCGGCATCACGAGCGGGCGGACCATGTCGTTCCGCGTTGCGCGGAAGATGCCGTAGCCGACCAGCGAGATCGCGACTGCGAACAGGTAGCCCATGTTCGAGAAGACGTAGATCTGGAGCGGCGAGCCCAGGCAGAGGACAGCGATCGAGAAGAGCAGGCTGAACAGCATCGCGAACGAGGGCGCGCGGTGCTTGTTCGTCCACATGAACGCCTTCGGGATCAGGCCGTCCTGTGCGTTCTGGTAGAGGCCGCGCGACGCGCCCATGACCGCGTTCAGCACCGAGAGCAGGAGCGCGATGATCAGCGAGATCCCGATGAACCACTCCCAGAACGTGCTCGTGCCGAAGATCGCGTCGACGTAGCCGTTGAAGAGCCCGCTCGCGTCGCCGAGGAACGGGGCATCCTCAGTGCCGAGACCGGTGATCCCCGAGTATCCGAGCACGCCCAGCACCATGATCGGGAGGGCGACGTAGACGAACAGGCCGAACAGGCCCTCGGCGGTCAGGGCGATCTTGGCGTCACGGGCCGGCTCTTTGCATTCGCCGATGTAGCACGCCGCAGCCTCCATCGCGAGGACGGTCCAGGTGTAGATGAACGCCCAGCCGACGATGTATTGGAAGCTTCCGTCTATTCCCGCAGGCAGGCCGAGGCCGTCGAGATTCCCCCACGAGAACTGGCCGATGTCGAAGATCGGCAGGAAGATCAGGACGACGAGCGGGATGATCGTGCCGATCCCGAGGACCGTCGCAAAGGTCGCGCCCAGCCGAATCCCGAGCCAACACGGAATGAACATGACCAGCATGAAGGCGAGCGCGGTGACGAATGTGCTGATGCCGATCTCCGCGCCGAACTTCTCGTGAATCGGGCCGAACGCGCCTCCGTATGAGATGTCGAACAGTTCGTTGAAATAGATCGCAGCGAGGTACGAGTTGATCGGAGCGACCGTGAACCAGCCCAGCCAGTAGCCCCAAGAAGACAGGCCGCCGATGTGGTTGGCCACGCGAGATCCGAGAGGCTTGAACGTCTCGAACGCATAGGAGGGAAGTCCGCCGGAGCGTTCCGGCCACGTCGCCGCCATCTCGGCCAGGCAGAAGCAGAGGAATACCCCTGCGGCGGTGAGCACCGCGAACAGGACGATTGCGAGGCCGCCCAGGTAGAGCAGGGCGTAGCCGATCAGCCCAATCACGAGCACGGTCCCGGAAAGCCCGATCACGAACGCGCCCCACCAGTTCGTCTCTCGGGCGAGCCCGGTCTCTTCGACGACTACACCTCTCGCATCAAACTCCGCTGCACCCACAGAATTCCTCCTCGCTCGCCGCTCGCCGGATGCGCTATCGAAACGTACGCGGGGCAAAGAGTCAAGCCGCGCCGGCTGCAGCCTGTCGCGCGATGGCTTGCCCGTCGACTCTGAACCGCGTACGTTGAGCAGACCGTGAACACCGCATCCGTACGGCTGGGATTGCGTGAGAACGCGGCGCAGTTCTCCCTCCTCGTGGGTCTGAATGCGTTCGTCGGCGCGATGGTCGGGCTCGAGCGCAGCGTGCTCCCGCTCGTGGGCGAACGCGACTTCGGGCTCGAATCGAAGGCCGCGATCCTCGCCTTCGTCGTCGCGTTCGGCATGGCGAAGGCGCTCGCGAACCTGGCGGCGGGAGGGCTTGCGCACCGGGTCGGGCGCAAGCGGCTGCTGATACTCGGCTGGTCGTTGGCCTTACCGGTGGCCCCGCTGATCGCATTTGCACCGAGTTGGGGCTGGATCGTGGCGGCCAACGTCCTCCTCGGAGCGAACCAGGGCCTCGCCTGGTCGATGACCGTGCTGATGAAGATCGACCTGGTCGGCCCGGTCCGGCGCGGGCTGGCGCTCGGCCTGAACGAGTCCGCCGGCTACCTGGGCGTTGCGCTCACTGCCCTTGCGACGGGAGCGCTGGCCGCGACGTATGCGCCACGCGACCTCGTCTGGATCGGCGCGGCTTCGATCGCGGGCCTCGGCCTAACGATCTCGGTTTTCTTCGTTCGCGACACGGGCGCACACGTCGCGCTCGAGCAGCGCTCGCACGGCCAGGCGCGAGACCAGACGCTCCGCGCCGCCTTCGGGCGCGCCACCGTGCGCGAGCCGGTGCTCCGCGCCTGTTCGCAGGCCGGGCTCGTCAACAACCTGAACGACGCTCTCGCCTGGGCTCTCACCCCGCTTTACCTCGCCGCCAACGGCGCGAGCGCGGCCCAGATCGGGCTCGTCGCGGGTGTGTACCCAGCCGTCTGGGGCGTCGGCCAGCTGCTCACGGGCTGGCTCTCCGACCTCGTGGGCCGGAAGCCGCTGATCACAGCCGGGATGCTCGTGCAGGCGGCGGCGCTCGCGCTCCTCGTCGCCGGCGGCGGCGCCTTCGCACCGGCGCTTCTGGCCGCTGTCTTCCTCGGGGTGGGAACGGCGCTCGTCTACCCAACGCTGATCGCGGCCGTCTCGGACGCCGTCCAACCGATGGAACGGGCGCAAATCGTGGGGGTCTACCGCTTCTGGCGCGACTTCGGCCTCGTCGTCGGCGGTCTGCTCGCCGGGATCCTCGCCGACGCAGCCGGCGCCGAGACTGCGATCGCGGTCGTCTGCGCCTTGACCGCCGCCAGCGGGCTCTGGGTCGTGCTGACTCCTTGGGGCGACCGCGATTGGGCACGAGACCGGGAAATCGCGCGACGCACCGTCGACGAGCTGTTAGCGGAGGCTCAGCACCGGATCGCCCCGCGGCTCGAGCCCGCAGAGGCACTCCAAGCACTGCAGGCGGGTGCGCTCATCGTCGACCTGCGCTGTACAGACGTGCGGCAGCGACACGGAATCATTCCCGGCTCACTCCACATTCCACGGTCGGTTCTCGAGTGGCGCTTCGATCCCGAGTCCGAGTCGCGTAATCCCGAGCTGGAAGACCTCGAGCGGCACATCGTGCTGATGTGCGCCGACGGCTACTCGTCGAGCCTGGCGGCCGCTTCGCTTCGCCAGTTGGGATTCCGGCGCACAACCGACCTGGTCGGCGGCTTCAACGGCTGGAAGCGGGAAGGTCTGCCGGTGCGGCCAGCCCAGATCGAAGACCCAGAAGCTTGCTTGCCGGGCATGGGCTTGCCCGAAGCTCTTGCCTGAGCGCCCCGGCTACGACCAGGGGTACGGCGAGTGCGAGACCGGGTGAAGATCGCCCGACGCAAACCGGTCGAATCGGAACGGGTAGAGCAGGCTCGAGTGGTCGCCCGCGAGCACCTTCGCCACCTCCCGGCCGACGCCGATCATCTTGTAGCCGTGGTTCGAGTCGAGCACCGCGTAGACGTTCGGCCGCACGTGGTCGAAGACCGGGAAGTTGTCGACCGTGAACGCGCCGACTCCGCCTGAGCGCGCGTCCTTGTAGAGCGCGCGGCAACCCTCGAAGCGGCTCATCGAGTGCGAGAGGGCGGCGCACCACATGTCCGCGAAGCTCGGATCGACGTTCGTCGTCGCGGGATAGGGGTCAAGCTCGACATCGCCGTCGACGACGAGCGGCGAGGCTCCGCCCTGGACGCCGTGGCGGTCGCGCTTGAAGTAGATCCCCCAGAGCTCGTCGGTGACGAGGTCGCCCTCGTCTGTGTAGAGCGGCGCGTCGGTGTCGAGGTGGATCACCGCCGGCGGGCCGCCGTCCGCGGTCGCGAACATCGTCGGGTCGACCGTGATCTCGCCCTCCTGCAGGTTCCAGTACGTCCACATCGGCTGGTTCTCGGCGACCTCGCCCGACGGCGTGCGCACGTCGATCCGGTCGGGGAGGCCGAGCAGCTCCCAAAACCTCGCCGCCCACGGGCCGGGCGCGATCACGAGCTGCTCGCCGACCTCGATCGTCCCCTGGTCGGTGACGACGGCCCGTACCGCGTCGTCCGGGCCGAACGTGAAGTCGGTGACGGTGACGCCGGTGAGCACGCGGACGCCTTCGCCCTCTGCTTTCCGAAGCAGGCCGTCCACCGAGTCCTGGTTGAAGGCGAAGCCACCCTGGTGCTCGTGCAAGCACGCGGTGACGCCCTGCGCGCGCCAGTCGGGGAAAAGCTTTTTCATGTGCGCATCGACCTCGGCCTCGCCGGTGACGAGCGTCGAGCGGTAGCCGATCCGCTGCTGGCGCTCGTAGATCTCGACGAGATCCGGCTCCTGCACCGTCGGCCCGAGCGCGATGTAGCCGACCGGGTTATAGGCGTAGGCCTCTGGGTCGGACTCCCACACCTCGACGCAAGCCTGCATCAGCTCGCTCATCGCCGGCTGGTAGTAGTTGTTCCGAACGACGCCGCACGCGATCCCGGACGCACCCGCGCCCGGCCGCGACTTCTCGAGGACGACGACGTCCGCGCCGGAGCCGAGCCCGCGCGCCTGCAGCTCGAGGGCAAGGTGGTACGCCGTCGAGAGGCCGTGAATGCCGGCGCCGATGACGACGTAGAGGGAGGAAGAAGGCAGCATCTGTGTCCTTTCATTGCCCTCTGGGCAACACTGTGTCAAAATCAGATCGTACCATGGCCCGTACCGGAGATCCAGCCACACGCCATGTCGCCTCGGTCGCCCGCGCGCTCGCCGTCGTCGACGCCCTGGCCGAGGGGCCGGCAGAGCTCGGGACGAACGAGATCGCGCGGCGCACGCAGATCAACGCGAGTACGGTCTCGCGCCTGCTCGCAACGCTCGCGGCAGCGAGGCTGGTCGAGCGCTTGGACGCGAGCGGCCGCTACCGCCTCGGCCTGCGGTTCGTGCAGCTCGGGAATGCCGTGCTCGCGCGGCTCGACCTCCGCGGCCTCGCACGGACGGAACTCGAGGCGCTCGTCGCCGCGACCGGTGAGACGGCGACTCTGTCCGCGCCCGGCGAGGGCATCGCGATCACTATCGACTTCGTCCCTGGGCCGTCGTCGGTGCAAGGGGTGGCCCAGGTCGGTCGCCCGAGCGTCGCGCACGCGACGGCGACCGGCAAGGTGATGCTCGCGTTCACCGAGGCGGAGCAGCCGGAGGAGCCGCTCCGGGCGTACACGGCTCGCACGATCACCGGTCCCGCCGCGCTCCGCGCCGAGCTTGAGCGAGTGCGCGAGCGCGGCTGGGCGGAGTCGCTCGAGGAGCGCGAGAACGATCTGAACGCGATCGCCGCCCCGATCCGAGACGACCGCGGCGGGCTCGCGGCGATCATGGGGCTCCAGGGTCCGGCATTCCGCTTCGATCCCCCGGCGATGAGCGCGGCGCTCGAGCCGCTGCGGGAGGCAGCCGCAGCGGTCTCCGTCAAGCTCGGCTGGGAGCCGGCTAACCCTTCCGCGTGACGTCGACCGAGTAGCCGGCGCCGGCAGCGGCGAGGACCGAGACCTTCACGTTTCCATCCTCGAACGTCTGGCCGGGCTGGAAGGGCGCGTTGTAGAGCGTGTCGCATTGGTCGCGCTCCGGACCGGCGACGTCCGCAGCCGCACGCTGCACGACGATCGGGCCGCCCGCGTTGTCCACCTGCGAGTCGACCGTGTAGACGAGGACGCCCTCCTTGCAGAGATTGCCGTCGAGGCCGAGCTTCCGCCGCGCCTCGACCACGTACGCCTGGCTGGAGGTCGTCCGCACGACGACCGCCTTCATCCCTCCGGCAGTCTCCAGGGGGGTGAGGGTGACCTGCGCCTGCCGCGGCGAGTCCAGGCAGGTGAGCTGCGCCGCGTTGAGCCAGCCGAGGCGGTACTTGTGCCAGGCGAGGAAGTGATGCTGGTTCGGCTGGCTCATCGGGTCCCACATCCCGACGAGATCGAAGCGCGTCCCGGTCGGCGTCTGCTGATACGCCTCGGGCAGCCCGAGCGAATGGGCGACCTCGTGGTTGGCCGTCGCGCCGACGTCCTGGTGCGCCTGCGTGAACACGCGCATGAGCGTGGTCGCATGCCTGATCTCGTTCCCGTCGCGCGTGAAGCCGTGGCCGGGGAACACGGACCAGGCGGGGTTCCCCGCGCGCTGGAACGGCGCCAGGCCCGGCGCGAGGAGGAACACGAACTGGACGTCCGAGAAGTCGACCTCCGCGTCGACGAGACCGGTCGCCTCGTTGAGCAGCGTCCGGGCGCCGGGGCCGCCGTCGCTGAGGCTCGCGTACGAGGACGCGGGCTGGGACATCCGGCGCCAGTTCGGGAGGGTCTGCGCGGAGACCGAGAGGCGGCCGTACGAGTACTCCGCGAAGCGTCCGAGGCTCGCCACCGTCGACGCCGCGAGCGCCGCCGCATCCTGGCTCGCCGGCGCATCCGGGAAGTCGATCGCGATCACCACGGCGCGCACGCGGCCACGCGTCTGCAGGGCGCCGGCCACGTTCACCGGGCCCTCGTGGAAGAGCGGGAACCCCCAGCCGAGCTCGTTCTGGGCCGAGCGTGCGTTCGGCGCGAGCATGCACGGCGCGTCGGCGCCGGGCACGGGCTCGAGCGGCGACGGTGGCGGCGCAGGCGGCCACACGACCGTGCAGGCGGCCAGCGCGCGGAGCCGGCGGAGCTTCGCCTGCTGCGCCCGCACGAACGCGCTCCGCTGCGCCGCGCGCTCGTGCGTCCTGAAGTACGCGCGCCGCAGGACGGGCATCGACTTGACGTATGCGGCCAGGGTCTTCTGCGCCGTCACCTTCTGCGCCGGTGTGCACACCGCGACGCTTTCCGCGCCGCCGGTGGCGACGACGGCGAGCGCCGCGACGAGCGCGAGCGTCGCCGCGATCCCGGCCAGCGGGAACCGCTTTCGCCGAACGACCCCGTCCTCGGAAAGCATTGCGCGCAGCTTAGCCGCGACTTTGAGCGCCGACCTCCCCCGAACGGACGAGCTCCCTAAGGGGCTCGATGCTCGGCGGGATCGGGTCTTCCTCGCGCTTGAACGGCAGCCTCGCGCGGACGAGGTCGTAGGCGCGCTGCGTTCCGGCGCCGAGGCGGTTGCCGCGCAGGTCGACCGCCTGGCAGGCGACGAGGAGCTCGACCGCGACGATCCGCTCGCCCAGAGAAACCATGTCGGCGAGCCGACGGGCAGAGAGAGGCGCCATCGTCGCCCGATCCTCGATCCCCTCGGCGTGCGCCGTGCTCGCGAGCTCGAACGAGACGGGCTGCGCGAGCAGGCGCGCTTCGGCCGTGAGGGCCTGCCCCGCCGGGCCGAACTCGCTCAGCGAGTCCTCGGCGCTGCCCTCCTGCTCAGACAGTCCCTCCGGCAGCCCGCTCAGCGGAGCCTGCAGGAGCTTGACCATCCGCTCGTTCGCACTCGTCAGCACCGGCGCGAGCGCGATACGGAGGAAGTCGAGCGCCGCCGCCAGCGGCAGCGAATCGAAGTTCCCGACCGAGAGGATTCGCCCGGTGGCGACATCCACGAGCGGGTTGGCCTGGGCCGCGTTCAGCTCCGTCTGCAGCTGCGAGCGGCCGAACCGGAGCGCGTCCAGCGCAGCCCCGTGCACCTGCGGCAGGCAGCGAAACGTGAGCGGGTCCTGCAGGTTGCGGGAGACGCCGGGCTCGAAGAGCGCGCTGCCGTCGAGCAGCGTCCGCAGGGTCGCCGCTGCGGTCGCGAGTCCCTCGTACGGTCGCTCCCGGGCGGCGGCGGGGTCGAGGACGGTCAGGTTCGCGGCGAACGCCTCCAGATCGAGCGCGCCCGCGACGAGCGAAGCGGCCAGCAGCCGCTCGAGGTCGGCGACCGCGAGCGCGGCGAGCCCGGTGGCGAACGCGTTGTT
>JBKJSM010000072.1:0-2877 GCA_046594445.1 Gaiellaceae bacterium
CGTAGTGGTCGATGAGCACGACGACATCGGGGCGAGCGCGCGCGTTCTCGATGCGTCGACGCCAAGCCGAAGCGCTCGCACAGGCTCCGACGCATCGAGAACGCGCGCGCTCGCCCCGATGTCGTCGTGCTCATCGACCACTACGAGGATGACTGGACACGACTGTGGTGGGTCAGACTACGCGGACGGGCGCGCGTACTCGTCAACGGAGAAGAGGCCGAGCGGGCGCTGCAGCTGCTGAGAGTAAAGTACGAGCAGTATCGGCGCGACAGCCCCGGCCCGCCGGTGCTCGCCGTGGACATCCGTGAGTGGTACGGCTGGGACTCCTCCGACGCCACTGAACCGAGTCAACCCAGTAGCCGCTAGCTGATGGAGGGGCAGAGTGCCGCCCGCGGTGACGATCCCTCCGCTCCAGCTGGCCGACGGATCGTCACGAGCAGCATGCGCTGGACGATGACCATGCACCGGCTCCCCGGACTGGTCACGGTGTAGCGGACGTCCCTCGTGGTGCTCGAGGGCGCCGGCTTGGGGCGGGTCCGTCGGGGACGAGCCGTCCCAGGCGGCCGCGATTGCGCGAAACCAGATCGTAGAGCGCCTCGAGCGGGAGCAGGGACAGGAGCGGTGCGAGCGGTCTCGTCGCGGGGAGCAGGGCGAGCAACTCGAGGACGCCCCGCCCGCGCGAGGCGCAGCGGCCGTCCGGCTGCACGAGGTGCCAGGATGTCAGCCGTCCGGAAATTCCTGCGAGTAACGGTGCCGCCGCGGGGTCGGTAAACGAAAGGACGCCGAGCACGCCCTTTCGGTCCCACGCCACAACGACGCGCGCCGCGAAGCGGCAGAAGCGGCAGTCACCGTCGTAAAGGAGCGTGGGACTCACCTAAGCAGCGTGCCTCAACGAACCGGGCTCAGAGAGCTGACAGGTCTGCTCACGTGGCCGAGCGAGGCTCAGACCTGGCTCGCCGAGCGCCCTCGGCCCTGCGCTCGACGGTCTGAGCCTGAGGCTTGCTCGCTACCACTCGACCGCCGCGCGCCCGGGTCTCGGCCGCGTGCCGCTGCTCGTCGGCGCGGTAGCTCGAGCGGACGAGCGGCCCGGCAAAGACCGAGCCGAAGCCCATCGCGTCGCCCTGCTCGCTGAACCAGCGGAACTCGTCCGGGTGTACCCAGCGGTCGAGCGGCGTGTGCCGCGAGGAAGGCTGGAGGTACTGGCCGATCGTGACGACGTCGACGCCATTCGCGCGAAGGTCACGCATCGTCTCGACGACCTCGTCGTTTCGCTCGCCGAGCCCGACCATGATCCCCGACTTCGTCAGCACGGGGTAGTCGGCGAGCTCCTTCGCCCGCTGCAGGAGCCGGAGCGCCTTGTCGTAGTCGGCCTTCGCCCCGCGCATGCGGCGGTGCAGGCGCCGCACCGTCTCGATGTTGTGATTGAACACCTCCGGCCGCTCGGCGAGCACGATCCGCAGCGCCTCCTCCTCGTAGCCGAGGAAGTCGGGGGTCAGCACCTCGACCGAGGCGTCGGGGAGCTTCGCCTTGATCGCCCGGATCGTCGCCGCGAAGTGGCCGGCGCCCTTGTCGGGCAGGTCGTCGCGGTCGACCGAGGTGACGACCACGTGCTTCAGTTCCATTTTCGCCGCCACCGCCGCGAGCCGGAACGACTCGAACGGGTCGGGCGCCTGCTCGGGTCTGCCCGACTGCACGTAGCAGTAGCGGCAGGCGCGCGTGCAGGTCTCGCCGAGGATCTGGAAGGTCGCCGTGCCGCGGCCCCAGCACTCGGCGATGTTCGGGCAGCGGGCCTCCTCGCAGATCGTGTGCAGGCTCGCGCCCTCAACGAGCTTCTTGACCTCGAAGTAGCGGGAGCCTGCGCTCGGAGCGCGGACCTTCATCCAGTCCGGGCGGCGCGGCCGCTCAGCGACGGCCGGCAGCGACTTAAAGCGTGGCATTGTCCGCGCAGATCGGGCAGGGGCACAGCTCGCGCAGATGCTCGAACGTGTAGATGCCGGTCGAGTGCCCGTCGCTCCAGCGGAAGCGGATCGCATACCGGCCCACCGGGTCGATCGAGAGCGGGCGGACATCCTTGCTGATCGAGTCCTCGCGAAGCCGCTTGTTCCCTGAGATCTCGTCGACGCACAGCGCGCACCTACAGCCCAAGCGCAGGGCATAGCCGGTGTAGCTGCTCTCGTGCCCGTCCTGCCAGAGAATCCGCACCTCGTTCTCGGCTGGCTGCGTGATCTCCGCGATCTCCGGTCGATCGCTGGAGACTCCGCCCAGGGCGAGAGTGCTGACCTGCGCCGCGAGGTTCTCGGCGACCCGAAGGAAGGCGCGGGCACTCAGCGACTCGGGCCTGGACTGGACGATCGGGGTTCCCTCGTCCGAGGTCGTGCGAATATCCGTCGAGAGGGGGATCTCGCCCAAGAAGGGAACGCCGCTCGCCGCCGCGAACCGCCGCGCGCCGCCGCTGCCGAAGATCTCCTCGCGCTGGCCGCAGTGGCGGCACTCGAAGCCGCTCATGTTCTCGACCAACCCGAGCACCGGAGTGCGTAGCTTGTTGAACATGAAGACGGCCTTTTCGGCCACGTTGAAGGCGAGATCTTGCGGCGTCGAGACGACCGCCGCGCCGGTGAGGGGGATCCTCTGACAGAGGCTCAACTGGATATCCCCGGTACCCGGAGGCAGATCGACGAGCAGGTAGTCGAGCTCGCCCCACTCAACGCCGCCGAGGAACTTGTCGATCACCTTGGAGAGCATGGGCCCCCGCCAAATGGTGGCCTCTCCTTTCGGCGCGAAGAAGCCCATCGACACGATCTTGACGCCGTAGCGGAGGACGGGAACGATCGCTCCGTTCTCCGTTGCGGGCGGAGTGGTGGCGCCCATGAGGGTGGG
>JBKJSM010000125.1:0-3676 GCA_046594445.1 Gaiellaceae bacterium
GGCGCCTGCTAGATTCTCGGTAACCGCGGAAAGGAGGTGGTCCGAGAGTGGAGATTTCCTGTACGGGCAGTGGAGGTGCTAGTCGGTAGGGACGTGTCCCCGGGACCTGCAAGGGGAATCGTCTAGCCACCGTGGGGGACTGCGCGCTACGCGCCGCCGTTTAGAGGAAGCGGCCGGAAGCGTCCCTACTAATCCAGGCTAGTACCGAAGATCGAAGGGCCCCACTCGGGGCCTTTCGTCTTTCTCAGGGGTTCTTGGTCGTCGCCAGGCGCAGCTGCTCGTCGAGCGAGACGAGGGGGAGGCCGAACGTGTCGACGGCGTCGGAGTCCGTTACGACGTTGTCGCCGGCGGCGAGCATCGTCAGCTGGTCGCGAGTGACCGGGGGGTTCGGCAGCCGCTCGAGCACCGCGGCCTGAGCCCGCATCAGCCCCATCGGGAGGTGCACCGTCGGCCGCCAACCGCCGATCGCCTTGCGCAGGCGCGACCAGAACTCGTTCCAGGTAACGACGTCCGGGCCGCCGAGCTCGAACGTCCGGTTCGCAGCCTCGGGTCTCTGGAGCCCGGCCGCGAAGTGCGCCGCCACGTCGTCGATCCAGATCGGCTGGATGCGCTGCGTCCCCGGTCCGACGACCGGCGTCACGGGCGACACCTTGGCGATGCGCCTGAACTGCTGCAGCGCCCCGCCGTCGCGGCCGAAGATGAAGCTCGGCCGGAAGATCACGTACTCGAGCCCCGACTCCTTCACGGTCTGCTCCATCGACCACTTGGCGCGGTAGTACGGCACCAGATCCTTCGTCTCCTCGCTCGTGCCGAGCGCCGACATCAGGACGAAGCGCTGCACGCCCGCATCCTTGGCGGCCGTGACGAGGTCGCGCGTCCCCTGCTCCATCACGATCCGGAACTGCTCCGGAGACCCGTTGATCAGCGCCACGAGGTGGACGACCGCGCCGCACCCCTCGGCCGCGCGCCGCAGGCTCGCCGCGTCCGTCATGTCTCCCTGAACGGCCTCCTGGCAGGCCAGTCCCGCCCGCTTCCAGCTGCCGGGCTCGCGCTCGAGCACCCGCACGTAGTGGCCGTCGTCGACGAGAGCCTGCACGACTCTCGGCCCGACGAAGCCCGTCGCACCGGTGACGAGAACCTTCACGACTCGAAGTTCTTCCAGTAGCGGCTCGGCGTCGGGCCCTGCTGGCCCTGGTACTTGGAGCCGAGGGCGCCCGTCCCGTAGGGCGTCTCGGCCGACTCGGTCATCTGGACGAACGAGATCTGGCCGATCTTCATCCCGCAGTAGATCGTAATCGGTAGGTTCGCGACGTTCGAAAGCTCGAGGGTGACGTGCCCGTCCCAGCCGGGGTCGATGAAACCGGCGGTCGAGTGGATCAGAAGCCCGAGCCGGCCGAGCGAGCTCTTCCCGTCGAGGCGGGCGACGAGGTCGTCGGGCAGCCGGATCCGCTCCAGGGTCGAGCCGAGCACGAATTCGCCCGGGTGGAGGATGAACGGCGTCTCGTCCTCGATCTCGACGAGCTCGGTCATTCCCTCCTGCTCCTGCTTGACGTCGATGTAGGGGTAGCGCGAGTTGCGGAAGACCCGAAAGTAGCGGTCGACCCGAACGTCGACACTGGACGGCTGCAGCAGCGACGTGTCGTACGGATCGATCCCGATCCGGCCTTCGTCGAGCAACCGCCTGATCGTTCGGTCGGAGAGGACCACGCCGCGATTCTACGGTCCTCTTGCGTCGGGCACGGTTTCCACATACCGTTCGCGCGCCCGTGTCGATGTTGTTCGAGCAAATGGAGCCAAACGAGCGCTTCCGCGCACGGCGCGACAACGCGCGCAGACGCCGCCGCCGCCGCCGTGTCGTAGCCGTCGGCCTGCTGCTCGCGGTGACAACCAGCCTTGCCGCCGGCGCGAAGTTCGCCTTCCAGGACAAGGAGCACGCCGCTGCCGAAGCGAAGCCGGTGAAAGCTCCCGCGCGATCGGCGCCCGCCGCGGTCGGAAAGACCCCGCGCGCGCTGCCGAAGGAGGTTCGCGGCATCCACGTGACGATGGCGCTCGCCTCGCTCGACGGGAAGCTGGCGGAGTACCTGAAGCTCACCGAATCGGGGATGAACGCGCTCGAGCTCGACGTCAAGGACGAGAACGGGGAGGTCGGCTTCCTCACCTCGGCCGTGCCGCTCGCCCGCGAGGTCGGGGCAGCGAAGCCCTACTACCGGCCGCGCGAGGCGGCCCGGATGGTGCATGCGAAGGGCGTCTACCTGATCGGCCGCGTGGTCGTCTTCGAGGATCCGCGGCTCTCTGCCGGGCGTCCGGAGCTCGCGATCAAGAATCCGGACGGCTCGATCTGGCGCAATCACGCCGGGCTCGGCTGGACGAATCCCTACGACAAGCGCGTCTGGGACTACAACGTCTCGATTGCCGAGGTCGCCGCCCGCGCAGGGTTCGACGAGATCCAGTTCGACTACGTGCGCTTCCCGACCGACGGCGACGTCGACTCGATCGTCTTCCCCGGCAAGACCTCCACGCCGCCGAGCTGGGTGATCGCCGAGTTCGTCCACTACGCGACGAAGCGGCTGAAGCCGCTCGGCGTGCGCGTCTCGGCAGACGTCTTCGGGCTCGCGGCGACGCGCGACCTCGGCATCGGCCAGATCCCCAAGCGGCTCTCGAAGTACCTCGACGCCGTCTATCCGATGGTCTACCCGTCCCACTACGGCCCCGGCGAATACGGGCTCGAGGATCCGAACGCCTCGCCCGGCCTAACCGTGGAGTGGTCGCTCTCCGACTTCCGCCGCGAGCTGAAGAACGGCAAGGCCGAGTTGATCCCGTGGCTGCAGGACTTCTCGTACGGCCGCACGTACGAGCTCTCGGACGTGCGGGCTCAGATCGACGCCGCCCGGCTGATGGGCGCGCGCGGGTACCTGCTCTGGAACCCGCTCGGGATCTACACCCCGGGTGCGCTCGCACCCGCGTAGCACTCCGAGCCTTCGTTACACTCCGCACACGGAATGGCGATCGCTGACGTCATGAGAACGCGCGTAGTCTCGGTCGAGACCGGCGACTCCGCCCGGCTTGCGGTGCTGCGGATGCTCGAGGAGGAAGTCGGCTCCGTCGCGGTCTGCGAAGGCGGCAAGCTCGCCGGGATCTTCACCGAGCGCGACGTGCTCACACTCGCCGGCGACGGTGCCGACCTCGACGCCGTCCGCGTCGGCGACGTGATGACACGGGAGCCGGTCACCGTCGACGCCGGCGTCGGCGTGCTCGACGCCGCCAGGTTGATGGGCGAGCGGCGGATCCGCCACCTGCCCGTCGTCCAGGGCGACCACCTGCTGGGGATGGTCGGGATCCGCGACGTGCTCGGCAGCCTCGTCGAGCGCGTCTGGCAGGCGCACGACGAAGACGCGCACGACACGGCTCGTTCCCTGTTCCGAAGCTAGCCGGCGCTTCGGGCGCCAACGCTTGTCAGCATCCCCGTTCGAGGGATGTACTGAAGTCATCGGAACCGGATGATGGGCCCAGTCGCCACGCTGGTGTCAGACGCCAGGTAGGCCGGGGATCGAGGGGGGAAGCGATGAAGTTGGGCGCTGGCGTCACGCGGTCCAATGCGCGGAATTTGCGGACTCCTCGGCTCGCGGCGGTCGGGGCCGCGATACTCTTGGGCGCGCTGGTGTCTGCCTCGCCTGCG
>JBKJSM010000028.1:0-29475 GCA_046594445.1 Gaiellaceae bacterium
GCGAGCGTCGTCGACGACCACGACTTCGCGATCACGCATGTGATCCGCGGCGCCGACCACCGCTCGAACACGGAGCTCCAGCACGAGCTCGCGCGCGCGCTCGGGTTCGAGCCGCCCGAGTACGTGCACCACGGCCTGCTGCTCGGGCCCGACGGGAAGAAGCTCTCGAAGCGGGAGGGCGCCCCGACGCTCGCGAGCTACCGCGACGCCGGCATCCCCGCCGAGGCGATCCGCGCCTACCTCGACGAGCTGGGAGAGCCGACGCACGACGTCCACCTCGACGCGCCGCGAATCCGGCGGCTGGCGATCGATGCGATCGGGGCGCTTTCCGACGCGGAGCTCGCAGGGCGCGCGGGCGCTCCGCTTCGACTGGCGCAGGCGCTGCGCGGTGCGCGCGACCTCGTCGAGGCGCGGGCGATGGCTACGTCGATCCTCGATCCGCAGCCGGTGACGCTGGCAGAGGAGGCGCGTCCGACGCTCGAGCGGTTCGTCGAGCTGCGCGCCAGAGGTCTCGACGGGAAGGAGATCGTGCGCGAGTTGAAGGCGGTCGGCGGCGACCTGAAGGCGCTCCGGCTGGCGCTCACCGGAGTCGGCCGGGGCCCCGAGCTCTGGGCCGTGATCGCCGCACTCCCCACCGAAGAGGCGCTTCGGAGGGTCGATGCGGCTCTATAGCACCCTCGCCCGCGACGTCGTCGAGCTGCCCGAGCCACCAGGCCCGATCGGGATGTACGTCTGCGGCCCCACCGTCTACGCCCGGGCGCACATCGGCAACGCGCGCCCATATGTCGTCTTCTCGTGGCTCGCACGCTGGCTGCGACAACGCTCCTACGACGTCACGCTCGTCCACAACATCACCGACGTCGACGACAAGATCTTCGTGGCCGCGCCCGGTCGAAGCGGCGAGCGTGCCGACGAAGCGACTGCGTGGTATCTCGAGGACGTCGGCCGCTTCGGCCTCGACGAGGTCGACCACTTTCCGCGCGTGACCCAGACGATGGACGAGATCGTCGTCTTCATCGCCGAGCTGATCGAGCGCGGCTTCGCCTACGACATCGACGGCGACGTCTACTTCCGCGTCTCGCGCTGGGAGGAGTACGGGCGCCTCTCGGGTCAGAGGCCCGACCAGGTTCAGGAGCAGGAGCCAAACGCGCGCAAGGAGGATCCGCGCGACTTCTCGCTCTGGAAAGCGCAGAAGCCGGAGGAAGACCGCTCGTGGGATTCCCCGTGGGGCCGAGGTAGGCCGGGCTGGCACATCGAGTGCTCGGCGATGGCGGAGAAGCTGCTCGGGCCTAGCTTCGAGATCCACGGCGGAGGACTCGACATCGTGTTTCCGCACCACGAGAACGAGCTCGCGCAATCGCGGGCACGCGGGTACGACTTCGCTCGGATCTGGATGCACAACGGGATGCTTCGCAACACCGGCGAGAAGATGTCGAAGTCGCTCGGGAACTTCGAGACGATCAAGGAGGTGCTGGACGAGTGGGGAGCGGAGACGATCCTCGTCTTCTATCTCACCGCTCACTGGCGCAGCCCGATCGACTACTCCCGCGAGACACTAGGCGACGCGCAGGCCCGTGCCGAGGGTCTGCGGGAGGTCTTCCGCAACCCTTCCCAGCCTGCCCCGCCCGATGCCTGGCAGCGCTTCGAGCAGGCGCTCGACAACGACTTCTCCACTCCGGAGGCGCTCGCGCTGCTGCACGAATGGCACGACCATGACTTGCTCCGTCGCGCGCTCGATCTGTTCGGACTTGGCTCGCTGGCCGAGCAGCAAGAGGCGCCCACAGAGGTGCACGAGTTGGCCCAAGGTCGCCAGAAAGCACGGGCGGCGAAAGACTTCGTGGAGGCCGACCGACTTCGCAGCGAGATCGAGGCCGCCGGCTGGGACGTACGGGACGATGCGGACGACTACCGGCTCGTCCCCCGCGCTTGACGCGCGAGCAGGTCTACGGCCGCCGCCCGGTGCGGGAGGCCCTGCGCGGGTCGCGCGAGGTGCTTGAGCTGTGGGCGACGGAGCGTGCGGTCGCGTCCGAACCGTGGCTCAGTGAAGGGCCGCGGCTTCACGTCAAGCCGGACCGCGAGATCGGCGAGGCGGCCGAGACGCGCGACCACCAGGGCGTGCTCGCGTGGGTCGAGCCCTACCGCTACGCGGACGCGCACGAGCTTGCGGCTGTCGAACGGCCGCTGATCGCCTGTCTCGACCAGGTGACAGACCCCCGGAACCTGGGCGCAGTGATCCGAAGCGCAGAGGGGGCGGGAGCGACCGGCGTCGTCGTGCCGGCGCACGGCGCCGCCCGCGTAACGGCTGCGGTCTGCCGGGCGTCCGCGGGCGCCGTCGAGCACCTGCCGGTCGCGGTCGTGCCGAACCTCGCCCGGTATCTGAACGAGATCAAGCGGGGCGACCTCTGGATCTACGCGGCGAGCGCCGACGCCGACCAGGACATGTGGCAGGCCGACCTGACGGGAGGGCTCGCACTCGTCTTCGGAGCCGAGGGTAAAGGCGTCCGGCCGCTCGTTCGACGGGCCTGCGACGCCACCGTCTCGATCCCGCTCGCCGGGAACGTCGAGTCGCTCAACGTCAGCGTCGCCGCCGCCCTGCTCCTGTATGAGGCGCGGCGCCGACGCGATGGCTGAGCCGACGCTCTACCTGTTCGACGGCCACAACCTGCTCCACGCCGGCTCGTTTGCCGACCAGCGCGAGCTCACGGACGCGCTCGCGTCGTTCGTCGCGCTGCGAGGAGCGCGCGGCGTCCTCGTCTGGGACGGCGTCGGGCCGGATGCCGAGATCGGCCCGCTCTCCGTCCGCTATGCCGCCCACGCGGACGCGCTGCTCGAGCGGCTCGCCGCCGAGCACCGGGGCAGCGAGGAGGTCTGCCTCGTCTCCTCCGACTTTGCCGTTCGCGGAACGTCGGGACAGGAGGTGCAGAAGCGTTCTTCGCTTACCTTCCTCGGCGACCTCGAGCAGCCGAGCCATCGGGAGACAGGCGGGTCGCGCCTGGGCGACGCACTCGACGAGGAGACGCGCGCGCGGCTCGAAAGGATGCGCCGCGGCGAGGCGTAACACGAACATACGTTTTTAACGTAACTGGTCCATTGCAATGGACTTGTAACTTGCGGATACTCTTGCTATCTTCTCCCTCAACCTAAGGGTTAGAGTTGCTCGACCGGCACGGCGGCGGGCACCGCTCTTTCCCCCTATTTCCAGGGAGACCGCGATGTCCGCTCAACCCGCTACGGTCGTCAAGTCAGCCCAGAAGGCTCAACGCGAGCTTGAGGATTTGCAGCTGGTGATGAAGGCGCGCAACGGCAGCCAGGCCGCGCTCGACACGCTGATGCGCCGCTACACGGGGTTCGTCCGGCTCAAGTCGAGCTCCTACTTCCTCGCCGGCGGCGACTCGGAGGACCTGATCCAAGAGGGCCTGATCGGGCTCTACAAGGCGGTTCGCGACTTCCGCGCCGACAAGGAGACGTCGTTCCGCAGCTTTGCGGAGCTCTGCGTCACGCGGCAGATCATCACTGCGATCAAGACGGCGACGCGCTTTAAGCATCAGCCGTTGAACCAGTACATCTCGTTCAGCCACACGCCCGCCGGCCAGGATTCCGACGGCGAGTGCACGCTCGGCGACGCGCTTCCGGGGCCGACGACGAACGACCCGGCCGTCTGCGTGATCTCGACCGAGGAGCTGCAGAGCCTCGTCTTCGCGCTCGGCTCCGGCCTCTCGCCGCTCGAGGCCGACGCGCTGCGCTGCTACCTCGAGGGCCTCTCCTACGAGGAGATGGCGGAGGACCTGGGCTGCGACTGCAAGACGATCGACAACGCGCTCCAGCGGGTGAAGCGCAAGATCGTGGCCCACCAGAAGACGCGCGAGGTTCTGCAGTAGCGAGGAGTACGATTCCGGCGCAGCGCCGGAGTAGCTCAGCTGGTAGAGCAACTGATTTGTAATCAGTAGGCCGTGGGTTCGAGTCCCTCCTCCGGCTCCAGGAAAGAAAGCCCCGCCCCCTCCGTTGCAAGGGGGCGGGGCTTCGGTCTTTCGGGGACTAGGCGTGCAGGGGCTCGGCGGACTCGGCCCCCTCGCGTGCGGCGAGCGCCTGCAGCGCCTTGACGGCGAGCCAGAGCTCCATCCTCTGCGCCGGGTCGTCCGGATGATGGCCCGTCTGCTTGCGCAACTGGTCCATCCGGTAGCGGAGGGTGTGGCGGTGCACGCCGAGCCGGTCGGCCGCTTCGCTCCAGCGGCAGCCGGTGTCTAGCAGCGCCGAGAGCGACTCGAGGAGCCAGGTGCTCGTGGCAGCGGGCCCGAGCACGCGGGCGACGAACGCCTCGAGAGCCGCCCCCGGCAGGCTGAGCAGGAGCTCGAGCGAGCCGAGGTCCTGGTAGGACGCGACCGGGCCGGCCACGGCGTCGAGCGCCGCCCGGGCCTCGAGCAGGCTGCGGCCGAGGCCGGTGCCTGTTGCGGGCCTGCCGACGCCAACGCGTGTCCCGGGCGCGGCGTCGACGAGGTCGCGCGCGATTGCGAGCGCGTCCTCTTCGTGCTCGGTCGCGACGAGGAACGCGGCGCGATCGCGGCGGGCGGCGGAGAGATAGCGGGCGCCGCGTCCGTCGAGCACCTTCGCGGCGACGGCGCGGAAATCTTCGGACGGGGAGCCGCCCATGGCGACGGCGAGCAGCGCCGCGTAGCGAGCCTGCGGGTCGAGGCCGAACGCGGCGATCCGGCGTGCCAGCTCTCGCTCGTCGAGGCGGTCGTGCTCGAGGTCCTCGAGCAGGTCGCCCGCGAGCCGCAGCTCGGCGGCGGAGACCGCCTGCCTGCGCGAGAGCTCGAATGCCAGCGCGGTCTGGCCGTGGCGGAGCACGAGCCGGTCGTACTCGGACAGCTCGCCGTGCGGCTTCCCCGCCCGAAGCGTCGCGAGCTCGCCGTCCGCAACGACCGCCAGCTCGAGGATCTGGTCGCAGCCCTCGAGCCGCTGGCCGTGACGCTCTCCGACCACACGACCCGCCTCGTCGACCAGGACGAGCGCGCAGCCGACGTGGTCGCCGAGGATGGCCAGCAGCGCCGGTGCGCCGCGGCCCTCGAGCACCGCGCTTGCGAGGCGCTCGTGCACCTCGAGCGCGCGCTCCAGGCGCACGAGCTGCTCGTTTGCGAGTTGCGCCGAGATCGCCTTGGTCAGCGCGATGAACGGCACTTCGTATGGCACGGTGAGGAGGGGAAAGCCGAGCAGCTCCGCTTCGCCGGCGAGCGCTTTCGGCGGCTCGGGCCAGCCGAAGCCGACGCCGAACGCGAGCCCTGCGAGATCGTGCTCAGCGAGCCGCCGCACGTACTCGCGTTGCGCGCGGGCTTGCTCGCCGATCCCGAGCCCCGTCGTGATCAGCAGCTCGCCGCCCTCGAGCCATGGCGTCGGATCGGCGAGCTCCGAGACATGGACCCAGCGGATCGCGTTGTCCGCGCCGGCGGCGCCCGCGGCGAGCTCAAGCCCCAGGGCCGGCAGCACAGCGATGTCACGGACGGTCAGCATTGGACGTTCGGGCCAAGACGCTACTCCTTGTACCGCAGCAGAAGCAAGCAGTTGCGGGATACGAGCCTGAACGACGAACACAGCTTTCATACACGGTGTCGAAGGAACCGCCCGTGCGCTCGCCTCATGGTCTATTGCGCCTCGACGCGCGGTCGGGAGAGAATTGCGCGATGGCACTGCGGGAGCCCATGGCGACGGACGGCGTGCTGGAAGCGCGCGAGCGCTACGTCGCGAGAGGCGTCTCGACGCCGAGGCTCGTCGTCACGCGCGCGGAGGGCGCTCACGTCGAGGACGCCGAGGGCAGGGTTTTCCTCGACTTCGCCGGCGGGATCGCCTGCCAGAACACGGGGCACGGGTTTGCGCCCGTTGTCGCTGCGATCCACGAGCAGGTCGACCGCTTCCTGCACCAGTGCTTCATGGTCGGCACCTACGAGCCGTATGTCGCCGTGTGCCGCCGGCTCGCCGAGCACTCGCCGTGCTCCGGAGAGCAGCAGAAGTCGATCCTGGTCTCGAGCGGGGCGGAGGCGATCGAGAACGCGGTCAAGATCGCGCGATCGGCCACCGGACGCTCGGGCGTCGTCGTGTTCGAGAACGGGTTTCACGGCCGCACGCTGCTGACGATGGCGATGACGAGCAAGGTGCGGCCCTACAAGGCCGGCTTCGGCCCGTTCCCGGGTGAGATCTACCGCGCGGCAGCGCCGTACCCCTACCGCGGGATCGACACCGCTGCGGCGATCGCCTCGCTCGAGCACCTGTT
The DNA here is from genome assembly GCA_046594445.1 of Gaiellaceae bacterium. GTDB lineage: Bacteria > Actinomycetota > Thermoleophilia > Gaiellales > Gaiellaceae > Gaiellasilicea. Next base: position 6,263 of record JBKJSM010000028.1, read on the forward strand.
CAAGAGCGAGGTCGACGCGGCGTCGGTCGCGTGCGTCGTGCTCGAGACGGTGCAGGGCGAGGGTGGGTTCATCCCGATGCCCGGCGACTACCTGGCGCGGCTTGCCGAGCTCTGCTCCCGGCATGGGATCCTCTTCGTCGCCGACGAGGTGCAGTCGGGCGTCGGGCGCACGGGCCCGATGTGGGCGATCGATCACTTCGAGGGCGTCCAACCTGATCTGCTCGTCTCGGGCAAGTCGCTCGGCGGTGGCCTGCCGCTCGCGGCCGTCACCGGCCGCTCGGAAGTCATGGACGCACCCGGGCCGGGCGGCCTCGGCGGCACCTTCGGCGGCAACCCGGTCGCCTGCGCGGCGGCAGCGGTCGTGCTCGACACCGTCGCGCTGCCGGAGTTCCGTGCGCGCGCCGACGAGCTCGGCGTGACGCTGTGGGCGCGGCTGGATGAGCTCGCGGAGCGCCACGAGGCGATCGGAGAGGTGCGCGGCCTGGGGCCGATGCTCGCGTTCGAGCTGCGCGAGCAGAGCCCGGAGCTCGCGCAGGCCGTGACGGCCGCGGCCTTCGAGCGCGGGCTGCTCCTGCTTGCGTGCGGCCTCTACGGCAACGTGCTCCGGCTGCTGCCGCCGCTCACGGTCACCGACGACGAGCTCGACCGAGGGCTTCAACTCCTGGAAGAGTCCCTGGTTGCCGCCGCAGACTGAGATCGACGTTCGCGTCTCCGGGCTCCGCAAGCGCTACGGCGACGTCATCGCCGTCGACGGCGTCGACCTCGAGATCGGACGGGGCGAGTTCTTCACCATGCTCGGCCCGTCCGGCTCCGGGAAGACGACGACGCTGCGCGCGATCGCCGGCTTCGAGCGCCCCGACGAGGGCTCGATCGAGCTCGGCGGCAAGGACGTCTCGGAGCTGCCCCCGTACGCGCGAGACGTGAACACCGTCTTTCAGGACTACGCGCTCTTCCCGCACATGACCGTGCAGGAGAACGTCGAGTACGGCCTGCGCGTGAAGAAGGTCGCGCGAGCCGAGCGCCGCCGCCGCGCGGAAGAAGCCCTGGAGCTCGTCCGGCTCCAGGGGTACGGGGGCCGGAAGCCGGCCCAGCTCTCCGGCGGCCAGCGACAGCGTGTCGCGCTCGCGCGCGCGATCGTCAACCGGCCGCGGGCGCTCCTGCTCGATGAGCCGCTCGGCGCGCTCGACCTGAAGCTGCGCCAGGAGCTACAGGTGGAGTTGAAGCGGATCCAGCAGGAGCTCGGGATCACGTTCGTCTACGTCACGCACGATCAGGAGGAAGCGCTGACGATGAGCGACCGCCTCGCCGTCTTCAACAACGGCAAGATCGAGCAGATCGGGGCTCCTGCAGAGGTGTACGAGCGGCCGGCGAGCGAGTTCATCGCAGGCTTCGTCGGTGTCTCGAACGTGCTCGAGAGGCGCGGTCGCCGCTTCACAGTGCGGCCTGAGAAGATCCGCCTGCTCGGCGAAGGGGATACCCCGGCACAGGGCGTCGAGATAGAGGAGGGACGGATTCGCGATGTCGTCTACGTCGGGGCGGTGACCCGCTACCACGTCGAGCTCGACGCGGGCGGGGAGCTGTCGGTGGTGAGCCAGAACCTCGAGACAGGGTCGCTCGAGGTGCTGGAAAGGCAAGGAAGCCGTGTGCGGCTGTGTTGGAGGCCGGAGCACGTCTTCGTAATCGAGACCGGGAAAGAGGGAGACACATGAAGCGTCGAAAGATCGGACGGTGGGCGGCCGTAGGGCTGATCACCGCTGCGTTGTCCGTCATGGCCGCCGGGTGCGGCGGCGGCGACGAGGAGGGTGATGCCGGCGGCGCAGGCACGACGACCGCTGCGGCGGCCGGAGCGCCTGAGGGCATGCTGCAGGCGCTCGGCGACGGCGAGGGCCAGGTCAACCTGGTCGCCTGGGCCGGTTACGTCGAGGACGGCACGACCGACCCGAAGGTCGACTGGGTATCGGACTTCGAGACCGCGTCTGGCTGCCAGGTCAACGTCAAGGTCGGAAACACCTCGGACGAGATGGTGACCCTGATGCGCACCGGCCAGTACGACGGCGTCTCGGCCTCGGGCGACGCGAGCTTGCGGCTGATCGCCGCCGGGGACGTCGCGCCGGTCAACACCGAGCTGATCGAGAACTACGCAGGCGTCTTCGAGGGCCTGAAGGATCAGCCGCACAACACCGTCGACGACGTCAACTACGGCGTGCCCCACGGTCGTGGAGCGAACCTGCTCCAGTACCGGACGGACATCGTCAAGCCGGCGCCCGACTCGTGGAGCGTCGTCTGGGAGGGCGGCGACGCCTACAAGGGCAAGGTGACGGCGTACGACAGCCCGATCTACATCGCCGATGCGGCGGTCTACCTGATGGCGACGCAACCCGACCTCGGGATCGAGGATCCGTACGAGCTCGACGAGAAGCAGTTCGCCGCCGCCGTCGACCTGCTCAAGAAGCAGCGGGCGAACATCGGCGAGTACTGGTCGGACTACACGAAGCAGATCGCGGCCTTTACCGGCGGCGAGAGCGCCGTCGGGACGACCTGGCAGGTGATCACGAACGTGCTCGAAGGCGAGAAGGTGCCGGTTGCAGCGGTGCTGCCCAAGGAGGGCTCGACCGGCTGGTCCGACACGTGGATGATCTCGTCGAAGGCCGAGAACCCGAACTGCATGTACCTCTGGATGAACCACATCATCTCGCCGAAGGCGAACGCGGCCGCGACCGAGTACTTCGGTGAGGCCCCGTCCTCCAAGGAAGCGTGCGGCTTCACGGCCAACAAGGATCACTGCACGCTGTTCCATGCCGACGACGAGGAGTACTTCGACCAGATCCACTACTGGAAGACGCCGCAGGCTGATTGTGGCGACGACCGTGGCGAGGTCTGCAAGGACTACTCGGAATGGACTCAAGCCTGGACTGAAATCAAGGGTTGAGCTCGTCGCGTGAGGTAGTCGAGGCGCCGTCCCGGGACTCCCCGGGGCGGCGCCTTTCCTCGTTCCTCCACCGGCACCCGAGGTTGCGGCTCGGCCTCTTGCTGGCGCCGCCGCTGTCCTGGCTCCTGATCGCCTACCTCGGCTCGCTCGCGCTCCTCTTCGTGGCCGCGTTCTGGCGGCTCGACCCCTTCACCGCACAGGTCGTCCACGAGTACGGCTTCCAGAATTTCAGGCAGCTCTGGGAGAGCGACGTCTACCGCGCAATCACCCAGCGCACGGTCCTGATCGCGGCGGCGGTGACCGTGACCGACGCAGTGCTCGCTTTCCCGATTGCGTTCTACATGGCGAAGGTGGCCAGCCCGCGAACGCGGAACCTGCTCGTCGTGACGATCCTGCTGCCGCTCTGGGCGAGCTACCTCGTGAAGGTCTACGCGTGGCGGATCATCCTCCAGGAGGAAGGGATCCTCAACTGGGCGCTCTCGCCGCTCGGGCTCTCCGGCCCCGGCTTCGGGAACGTGGCGACGTGGCTCGTCTTCTCGTATCTCTGGCTGCCCTTCATGATCCTGCCGGTCTACGCGGGACTCGAGCGAATCCCCGCCTCGCTGCTCGAGGCCTCCGCCGACCTCGGCGCTCAGGGCGGACGGACAATGCGGCGTATCGTCTTCCCGCTCGCGCTGCCGGCGATCGCAGCGGGCTCGATCTTCACATTCTCGCTGACGCTCGGCGACTACATCACGCCGCAGCTCGTCTCCAGCACGCAGTTCATCGGCAACGTCGTCTACTCGAACGTCGGCGTCGCGAACAACCTGCCTTTCGCGGCTGCGTTCGCGACGGTGCCGGTGGCCGTGATGGTCGTCTACCTCCTGCTGGCGCGCCGCGCCGGGGCTTTCGACAACCTGTGACCTCCCGCAGCGGAACCTGGCTCCTGCGCGGCCTGACCGGTCTGACGCTTGCCTTCATCTACGTGCCGCTGCTCGTGATCTTCTTGTACGCGTTCAACGAGCGGCGCTCGCTCGTCTGGCCGATTCCGGGGCTGACGACGAAGTGGTTCGGGCGCGCGATCGACAACCCCGGTGTCCGTGACGCTCTGCTCCTCTCCGTCAAGGCAGCTCTGGGCGCGACCGCGATCGCGCTCCTGCTCGGGGCACTCATCGCGCTCGCGGTCGCACGCCACCGCTTCTTCGGGCGCGAGGCGATCTCGTTCCTCGTCATCCTCCCGATCGCGCTGCCCGGCATCGTCACCGGGATGGCGCTGAACGCGACCTTCCGCAACCTGCCGGAGCCTTTCGGCGTCGAGCTGGGTCTGTTCACGATCATGGTCGGCCACGCGACGTTCTGCATCGTCGTTGTCTACAACAACGTCGTCGCACGCCTGCGGCGGACGGCTGCCTCGCTCGAGGAGGCCTCAGCCGACCTCGGCGCCGACGCGTGGCAGACCTTCCGGTACGTCACCTTCCCGCAGCTGAAGACGGCGCTCCTCGCGGGCGCGCTGCTCGCCTTCGCGCTCAGCTTCGACGAGGTGATCGTGACCACGTTCACGGCCGGCCCTGACCAGACGCTGCCGATCTGGATCCTGAACAACCTCTCGCGGCCGAACCAGCTTCCGATCGTGAACGTCGTCGCCGTGTTCGTGATCCTGCTCTCGATGATCCCCGTCTACTTCGCCTCGAAGCTCTCGAGCGAGTCGGCCGGTCCCGCGGCCACCGGCGTCGCCGGCGGCGCGCGCTAGCGCGTCTTGGCTGGAGGCTTGCGCTTCTTCGCCGGCTCGGCCCCGGCGGGCAGCTCGACGACGAAGGTCGAGCCCTCGCCCAGCGTCGACTCGACCCAGAGCTTTCCGTCCATCCGGCGGACGAGCTCGCGGCAGATGTAGAGCCCGAGGCCCGTGCCGCCGATGCCGCGGGTCATGTCGGGATCGAGGCGGTAGAACTTCTCGAAGATCCGCCGATGCTCGGAGGGCGGGATCCCGAGGCCCACGTCGGCGATCGAGAAGCGAATCGCCTCATCGCCGTTCGCGACGGAGAGCGCGACGACGCCGCCCTCCGGCGAGTACTTGATCGCGTTGTCGACCAGGTTGACGAGCACCTGGCGGAGCTGGCCGGGATCGGCCACGACGTCCGGCAGCTTCTTCGGTGCCCGCAGCTGGAGCTCGATCGTCTCGGGCAGGTGCGTGCGGGCCGCCTCGACGACCGCGCTCGCGAGCTCAATCGCGTCGCACTGCTCGACCGTGACCGGCATCTGGCCCGAGTCGAGCCGGCCCGCGACGAGGAGGTCGTTGACGATCGTGCCGAGCCGGTCAGACTCAGAGGCGATCACCCCGAGCAGCTGGTCCTGGATCTCCGCGTCGAGCTTGATGTCGGTGCGCCTGATCGTCTGCGCAGAGCCGTAGATCGCGGCGAGCGGCGTTCGCAGCTCGTGCGAGACGGTGGCGACGAAGTCGGCTTTCATCTCCTCGAGCGCCCGCTCCTCGGTCAGATCGCGGAACGCGAAGACGGTTCCCTCCTCGAAGCCGACTCCCGAGCCGGAGATCCAGAGCTCGCGGCCGCCGAACTCGACCGGGACCGTTTCGGCGCGGACGGGCTCGCCGGGCCTGCTCGCGACCGGGATCAACGGCGCGATCTCGTTCCAGCCCTTGACGACGGTTTCAATCGGCTTGCCCAGCACCTCCGTCTCGGGGACGCCGGTGATCGTCGCCGCGGCCGCGTTCCAGAGCCTGATCACGCCGGCGCGGTCGACGAGGACGACGCCGTCGCCCACTGCCTCGAGCGCCCGCGCGGCGCGGCTCAGCCGAGCGGCTTCGCTGTAGAGCCGGGCATTGTCGATCGCCGATGCGGCATGCCGCGCGAGCTCCTGGGCGAGCTTCAGGTCGTCGTCGCCGTAGGAACGCCCCGACTCGGCGGTGACGAAGCTGATCGAGCCGAAGACCTCGCCGCGCGCGATCAACGGCACCGCCACGTACGAGCGCGGCGCGAGCGTGCGGGCGATCTCGAGCTGGCGTTCGTCGAAGCCGAAGCCGTCGAGCGCCTGCGCGTCAACCTCGGCCACCAGCACCGGCTCGCGCGAGCGGATCGCCCGCGACCCGGCCGACTCCGCCGCCGTCAGCATCGACTCCTGCAGCTCCCGGGCAAGCGCGAGCTTGAACGGGTCGACGTGCTCGAGCGCCAGCCGCTCGAGGCGGTCGTTGACGAACACGTCGACCGCGCACCAGTCGGCGATCCGCGGCACCGCCAGCCGCGCCACGTCCGCCAGCGTCTGCTCGTAGTCGAGCGAGCTGCCGAGCACCCACCCGGCCTCGGCGAGGAAGCTCTGCCGGTCCTCGGCCACGCGCCTCTCCTCGATGTCGGTGTTGGTGCCGAACCACCTGACGATCGCGCCCTGTTCGTCGCGCATCGCGACGGCGCGCGCGAGGTGCCAGCGGTGGGCGCCGTCCAGGGCGCGCCGCAGCCGGAACTCGACCTCGTACAGATCCCCGGTCGCGAGCGCCGCGGCCCAGTGCTCGAGCACCCCGGGCAAATCCTCCTCGTGGACGCCGTCGTTCCAGCCCGACCCGACAATCTCCTCGGAGCTGCGGCCGAAGTACTCGACCACGCGCTTGTTCACGTAATCGAGCTCGCCGCCGGGCAGGGCGGTCCACACCTGCTGTGGGATCGAGTCGCCGAGGAAGCGATAGCGCTCCTCGCTCTCGTGCTCGAGCGCGGCGAGCACCTGACGGGCCAGCAGGTCGTCCCGGCGCTGGATCTCGACCGTCTTCTGCCAGAGGTCGATGAAGACCGCGACCTTCGCACGCAGGACGTGCGGGTCGAACGGCTTCATCAGGTAGTCGACCGCCCCGACGTCGTAGCCGCGGAAGACGTGCTCGGCGTCCTTCGAGATCGCGGTCAGGAAGACGATCGGGACGTGCGCGGTCCGCTCCCGTCCCTTGATCAGCGCCGCCGTCTGGAAGCCGTCCATGCCGGGCATCTGCACGTCGAGCAGGATCACCGCGAACTCCTCGTGCAGGAGGTGCCGCAACGCCTCCTCTCCGGACTGCGCCCGGACGAGGTCCTGCCCGAGCGGCTCGAGGAGCGCCTCGAGCGCGAGGAGGTTCTCGGGCCGGTCGTCGACCAGCAGCAGCTTCGCTTTTTCGGTCATGGGCAGCACAATCCGTACAGGAAAGGGCCGATGTCGCCGAGGGGGAGCACCGCATCGGCCTCTGCCGCTGCGAGCGCGGCCTCAGGCATCGTCTTCTTCGTCGCGGTCTTCGGGTCCTGCACGATCCCGACGCCGCCATTCCGCTTGATCGCCGCGAGCCCGGCCGCACCGTCCTGGTTCGCGCCCGTCAGGACGATCCCGATCGCCCGCTCGCGGTAACCCTCGGCGACCGACTCGAAGAGGACGTCGATCGAGGGCCGCGCGAACTGGACGTGCGCGTCGACGGACAGTGCGAACCGGCCGTCGTCCACGAGCAGGTGATAGTTGGCGGGAGCGACGTAGACGTGGCGCGGCTCGACCGGGTCCTTGTCGCCCGGTTCCGAGACGGGCCGCCCGCTGTGGGTTTGGAGCAGCGTCTCGAGCACCCCGCGCGTCGACTCCGGCGAGCGGTGCTGCGCGATCACGATCGCCTGGTCGAGCTCGCCGGGGATGCTCTCGAGCAAAGTCCCGATCGCGTGCAAACCACCCCACGACGCCCCGATCGCGATCACCTCGTATGTCATCGAGCACCATGGTGCTCGATGACCGGGGAGGGGGTGTGGGGGAACCGGGAGGTTCCACCACAGACTGCTGAAGAAGGGGGCACGCGGGGGAAACATCGTTTCCCCCGCGGGAGCGAGCCGTAGGATCGCGACGTCATCGAATCCTCTTGTAGAGCCGCTCGGCGCCGTCGATCTCCTCGAACGCGTCTTCGTGCGGCGACAGACGCATGCTCTCCTTCTGCCCGAGGGCGAGCACCCCGAACATCGCCAGGCTCTCGTAGAAGAGCCGGTGCACGTGCGCTTGGAGTGGCGGGGCGAAGTAGATCATCACGTTCCGGCAGGTGATCACATGGAACTCGTTGAAGGCAGAGTCGGAGACGAGGTTGTGCTGGGCGAACACGACGCCGTCCACAAGGCTGCGCGCGAATTGCGCTCCGTCATAGCGCGCGAGGTAGTACTCCGAGAAGGACCGCGTGCCTCCGCCACGGATGTAGTTCTGAGTGTATTCCTGCATTTTGTCGAGCGGGAAGACGCCGAGCCGCGCCCGGTCGACCACCGCCTGGTTGATGTCGGTGGCGTAGATCCGGATCCGGTCCGCGAGTCCTTCCTCCTCGAGGAGGATCGCCAGCGAGTAGACCTCCTCACCGGTCGAGCAACCCGCAACCCAGAGGCGCGAGAACGGATACGTCCGCAGCGTCGGCACGATCTTCTTGCGGAACGCGAGGTAGAACGTGGGGTCACGGAACATCGCCGTGACGTTGACCGACAGGTCGAGCAGCAAGCGCTCCATTACGGCGGGGTCGTGCAGGAGCAGGTTCTGGAGCGCCGAGACCGTTTTGACTCGCTCGCCGTCCATCCGCCTGAGCACGCGCCGGCGGAGAGAGGACGAGGCGTACTCCCGGAAGTCGAAGCCGTAGCGCCGGTAGATCCCCTCCAGCAGGAGCTCGATCTCGATCCGCTCGAGATCGAGCTCCTGCTCTCTCTCTAGTGGTAGAGCCACACGCGCATCAATGAGAGCAGCTGGTCGGTGTCGACCGGCTTCGTGATGTAATCGGACGCGCCGGCCGCGATCGAGCGCTCGCGGTCGCCTCTCATCGCCTTCGCGGTCAGGGCGATGATCGGCAGCTTCTCGAACTCCGGCAGCTCGCGGATAGCGCGGGTCGTCTCGTAGCCGTCCAGCTCCGGCATCATCACGTCCATCAGGACGATGTCGACGCCGGTCGTCGACTTGAGCGTCTCGATCCCCTCGCGCCCGTTCTCGGCAAACAGCACCTCCATCCCGTTCACCTCCAGCGCGCTCGTGAGAGCGAAGACGTTGCGGACGTCGTCGTCGACGATCAGCACCTTCTTGCCGACGAAGAGCTCGTCCGTGTTGTGCAGCTGCTCGAGCATCCTCCGCTTCTCGTCCGGGAGCTTCGACTCGACGCGGTGCAGGAAGAGCGAGGTCTCGTCCAGCAGTCGCTCGGGCGAGCGAGCGTCCTTGACGACAATCGTCTCCGCATACCGCTTCAGCTTCGTCTCCTCGCGACGGGTCAGCTCCTTCCCCGTGTAGACGATCACCGGCAGGCTGTGCGAGCTCTCGTCGGTCTTCACCTTCTCGAGCAGGTCGAAGCCGGTCATCTTCGGCAGCTTCAAGTCGAGCACCATGCAGTCAAACTGGGGCCCCGCGTCGAGTGCGGCGAGCGCCTCCTCCGACGAGCCGACGGCGACGATCTCAATGTCGCTGTCCCCGCCGACGAGCTCGACGATCGCCTGTCGCTGCGTCTCGTCGTCGTCGACCACGAGCAGGCGGCGGACGTCCCGTTTGATGAACGACTCGATCCCGCCGAAGACCTGCTCGAGCTGGGCGAGCGACGCCGGCTTCTGGATGTACTCCGCGGCGCCCGCCAGCAGCGCCGGCTGCGACTCCTCGACGCCGGAGACGATGTGGACGGGGATGTGGCGCGTCGACGGATGCCGCTTCAGCCGGTCGAGGACGGTCCAGCCGTCCAGGACAGGGAGGCTCATGTCCAGGACGATCGCGTCCGGCTTGAACTCCCGCGCCAGGGCGAGGCCGGTGTCGCCGCGGAGGGCGACGAGCCCCTTGAAGCCGCGCTCGCGCGCTACCTCGAGCTCGGTTCGGGCGAAGGCGGCGTCGTCCTCGATGATCAGGACGACTCGGTCGCCGTCCTCGACCGAGTCTCGGTCGTCCTGCACCTCGCTCGGGACGAGCAGCATCGGGTCGAGCTCCGGCTCGTCGCCGTTCTCCGCCGGGAGCGGCAGAACCTTGACGGGCGCGAGGCCTGCCGTGACGTCGCGCAGGAGGTCGGCGCCGGTCTCCGGGGGCGTGTGCTCGACGTATTGGTCGGGCAGGTAGAGCGTGAAGGTGCTGCCCTCGCCCGGCTCGGACTCGACATGGATCTCGCCGCCGAGCAGCCGCGCGATCTCGCGGCTGATCGAGAGCCCGAGTCCGGTGCCGCCGTAGCGGCGGCTCGTCGTTCCGTCGGCCTGCTGGAACGCCTCGAAGATCAGGCGCAGCTTGCCGGCCGCGATCCCGACCCCGGTGTCGGTGACCGAGAACCCGATCACGCGCTTGGAGCGGGCGAGGACGTCGCCGGCGAACTGGCGGCCTTCGGGCGCCTGCGCGACCCGGAGGATGACGCCGCCCGTCGCCGTGAACTTGAACGCGTTTGAGAGCAAGTTCTTCAGCACCTGCTGGAGCCGCTGCTGGTCGGTCAGGAGCGTGGGCACGGCGTCCTCGGCGAAGTCGAGCTCGAAGGTGAGCCCCTTCTCTTCCGCGACGGGCGTGAACGAGCGCTCGAGCGTGGCGAGCTCCTCGGCGATCGAGACCTCGCTCACGTTGACGCTCATCTTTCCGGCCTCGACCTTCGAGTGATCGAGAATGTCGTTGATCAGCCCGAGCAGCTCCGCGCCCGCGTTGTGGATCGTGTTCGCGAACTCGATCTGCTTGTCGGTGAGGTTGCCGTCAATGTTGTCGCCGAGCAGCTTCGCCAGGATCAGCAGCGAGTTGAGCGGCGTCCGCAGCTCGTGGGACATGTTCGCGAGGAACTCGGACTTGTACTTCGACGAGAGCGCGAGCTGCTCCGCCTTCTCCTCGAGCGCGCGGCGGGCCTCCTCGATCTCGGCGTTCTTGATCTCGATCCGGTGGTTCTGCTCCTCGAGCTGCTGGGAGCGCTCCTCGAGCTCCTCGTTCGTCTGCTGGAGCTCCTCCTGCTGGCTCTGCAGCAGCTCCTCGGAGGCGCGAAGCGTCGCCGTCTGGGCCTCGAGCTCCGCGTTCGAGTGCTTGAGCTCGTCCTGCTGCGCCTGCAGCTCCTCGGACTGGCTCTGCAGGTCCTGCGTCAGCGACTGCGACTGGAGCAGCAGCTCCTCGGTGCGCGTGTTCGCGTTGATCGTGTTCAGGACGACACCGATCGACTCGGACAGCTGCTCGAGGAAGTTCTGCTGGATCTCCGTGAACGGCGCGAACGAGGCCAGCTCGATCACGGCCATCACGCCCTCCTCGAAGAGCACGGGGAAGACGATGATGCTCGTCGGGGCCGACTCGCCGAGCCCGGACGAGATCTTGATGTAGTCCTCCGGCGCCTGCGTGATCACGATCGCCTTCCGCTCGAGCGCCGACTGGCCGATGAGCCCCTCGCCGATCGCAAAGCGGTTGGCGATCGACTTGCGCTCCTTGTAGCCGTACGTGGCGATCAGGCGAAGCTCGGTCTCGGCGTCCTCGCCGACCTCCTCGGCGACGTAGAACGTGCCGTGGTGCGCGGCGACGAGCGGCGTCACCTCGCTCATCAGCAGGCGGGCGACCGTCTTCTGGTCGCGCTGCCCCTGGAGCATGCCCGAGAAGCGGGCCAGGTTCGAGTTGAGCCAGTCCTGGGAGGCGTTCCGCGCCGTCGTCTCGCGCAGGTTGCCGATCATCTGGTTGATGTTGTCCTTCAGGTCCGAGACCTCGCCGGCCGCCGCGACCGTAATCGAGCGCGTCAGGTCGCCCTGCGTCACCGCCGTCGACACGTCTGCGATTGCGCGCAGCTGCGTCGTCAGCGTCTCGGCGAGCTGGTTGACGTTGTCGGTCAGGCCCTTCCACACGCCCGAGACGCCCTCGACCTGCGCCTGGACGCCGAGCTTCCCTTCGGTGCCGACCTCCTGGGCGACGCGCGTCACCTCAGCTGCGAACGTCGAGAGCTGGTCGACCATCGTGTTGATCGTCCCGGCGAGCTGAGCCACTTCTCCCTTCGCGGCGACGCTGATCTTCTGCGAGAGGTCTCCCTTCGCGACCGCCGTCGTCACGTCCGCGATCGCGCGCACCTGGTCGGTGAGGTTGTTCGCGAGCAGGTTCACGTTCTCGGTCAGGTCCTTCCACGTGCCTGAGACGCCGGCGACCTCGGCCTGGCCGCCGAGGCGGCCCTCGGTACCGACCTCCCGTGCGACGCGGGTGACTTCGGCCGCGAAGGCCGAGAGCTGGTCGACCATCGTGTTGATCGTGTCCTTGAGCTCGAGCACCTCTCCCTTCACGTCCACGGTCACCTTCTTGGAGAGGTCGCCGTTGGCGACGGCGGTCGTCACGGTCGCGATGTTCCGCACCTGCTCGGTGAGGATGTAGACCATGAAGTTGACGCTGTCGGTGAGGTCCTTCCAGGTGCCGGAGACGCCCTCGACGGTGGCCTGACCGCCCAGGCGGCCCTCGGAGCCGACCTCGCGGGCGACGCGCGTCACCTCGGAGGCGAACGCACGCAGCTGGTCGACCATCGTGTTGATCGTGTCCTTGAGCTCGAAGATCTCGCCCTTCGCGTCGACGGTGATCTTCTTGGAGAGGTCGCCGTTGGCGACGGCGGTCGTCACGGCGGCGATGTTCCGCATCTGCTCGGTGAGCGAGGTCGCCATGAAGTTCACGTTGTCCGTCAGGTCGCGCCACGTGCCGGAGACGCCCTTCACCTGCGCCTGGCCGCCGAGCTTGCCCTCGGTGCCGACCTCGCGGGCGACGCGTGTCACCTCGGCAGCGAAGCTCGAGAGCTGGTCGACCATCGTGTTGATCGTCCCGGCGAGCTGGGCGATCTCGCCCTTCGCCTCGACGGTGATCTTGCGCGAGAGGTCGCCGTTGGCTACGGCGGTCGTCACGTCGGCGATGTTCCGCACCTGACCGGTCAGGTTGTCGGCGAGCTGGTTCACGTTTTCGGTCAGGTCTTTCCATGTCCCGGAGACGCCGATCACTTCGGCCTGGCCGCCGAGCTTGCCCTCGGTGCCGACCTCCTTAGCGACGCGAGTCACCTCCGCGGCGAAGCGGGAGAGCTGGTCGACCATCGTGTTGATCGTCCCCTTCAGCTCCGCGATCTCGCCCTTCACGTCCACGGTCACCTTCTTGGAGAGGTCGCCGTTCGCGACCGCGGTGGTCACCTCGGCGATGTTCCGCACCTGCGCGGTGAGCGAGCTCGCCATCGTGTTCACGTTCTGGGTCAGGTCGCGCCAGACACCCGACACGTCCTCGACCTCGGCCTCGACGCCCAGCTTGCCCTCGGTGCCGACCTCGCGTGCGACGCGCGTCACCTCGCTGGCGAAGGCGGAGAGCTGGTCGACCATCGTGTTGATCGTCCCCTTCAGCTCTGCGATCTCGCCCTTCGCGTCGACGGTGATCTTCTGGGAGAGGTCGCCCTTGGCGACGGCGGTCGTGACGTCCGCGATCGCGCGCACCTGCGTCGTCAGGTTGTTCGCGAGCGTGTTCACGTTGTCGGTCAAGCCTCGCCACGTGCCGGAGACGCCCTCGACCTGCGCCTGGCCGCCCAGGGTGCCCTCGGTGCCGACCTCCTTGGCGACGCGGGTCACCTCTGCCGCGAAGCTCGAGAGCTGGTCGACCATCGTGTTGATCGTCGACGCGAGCTGGGCGATCTCGCCCTTCGTCTCGATCGTGATCTTCTGCGTCAGGTCGCCGCGGGCGACCGCCGTCGTCACCTCGGCGATCGAGCGCACCTGCGCCGTCAGGTTGTCGGCCATCAGGTTCACGTTCTCGGTCAACCCCCGCCAGACGCCGGAGACGTCCTCGACCTGCGCCTGGCCGCCGAGCTTGCCCTCGGTGCCGACCTCGCGTGCGACGCGCGTCACCTCGCCGGCGAACGCGGAGAGCTGGTCGACCATTGTGTTGATCGTTGACTTGAGCTCGAGCACCTCGCCCTTGGCGTCGACCGTGATCTTCTTCGAGAGATCTCCCTCGGCGACCGCGGTCGTCACCTCGGCGATGTTGCGCACCTGGTCGGTGAGGTTGTTCGCGAGGGTGTTCACGTTCTCGGTCAGGCCCCGCCACGTACCGGAGACGCCCTCGACCTGCGCCTGCCCGCCGAGGCGGCCCTCGGTGCCGACCTCCTTGGCGACGCGGGTGACCTCCGCAGCGAAGGCCGAGAGCTGGTCGACCATCGTGTTGATCGTGTCCTTGAGCTCGAGGATCTCGCCCTTGACGTCGACCGGGATCTTCTTGCCGAGGTCGCCGTTCGCGACCGCGGTCGTGACGAGCGCGATGTTCCGCACCTGGCTCGTCAGGTTGCCGGCGAGCGTGTTCACATTGTCGGTCAGGTCCTTCCAGACGCCCGAGACCCCCTCGACCGTCGCCTGGCCGCCGAGCTTGCCCTCAGTGCCGACTTCGCGCGCGACGCGCGTCACCTCGGCCGAGAACGCCCGCAGCTGGTCGACCATCGTGTTCACGGTTTCCTTCAGCTGCAGCACCTCGCCGCGGACGTCGACCGTGATCTTCTTCGAGAGATCGCCCTCGGCCACCGCGGTCGTCACTTCGGCGATGTTCCGCACCTGGACGGTGAGGTTGTTCGCCAGCGTGTTCACGTTCTCCGTCAGGTCACGCCAAACGCCCGAGACGCCCTCGACCTGCGCCTGGCCGCCGAGCTTGCCCTCGATGCCGACCTCCTTGGCGACGCGCGTCACCTCGGCCGAGAAGGAGCGCAGGTTGTCGACCATCGTGTTGATCGTGTCCTTGAGCTCGAGCACCTCGCCGCGGACGTCGACGGTGATCTTGCGCGAGAGGTCGCCGTTCGCCACCGCCGTCGTGACGGCGGCGATGTTCCGCACCTGGCTCGTCAGGTTGTTCGCGAGCGTGTTCACGTTCTCGGTCAGGTCTTTCCACACGCCCGAGACGCCCTTCACCTGCGCCTGGCCGCCCAGCTTGCCGTCGGTGCCGACCTCGCGTGCGACGCGCGTCACTTCGTCCGCGAACGACGAGAGCTGGTCGACCATCGTGTTGACGGTGTTCTTCAGCTCTAGCACTTCGCCCTTGACGTCCACCGTCACCTTCTTGGAGAGGTCGCCGTTGGCGACCGCGGTCGTCACCTCGGCGATGTTCCGCACCTGGCCCGTCAGATTCGACGCCATCTGGTTGACCGACTCGGTCAGGTCGTTCCAGGTGCCGGAGACGCCCTTCACCTTCGCCTGCCCGCCGAGCATGCCCTCGGTCCCGACCTCGCGCGCGACACGAGTCACCTCGGCGGCGAAGCTCGAAAGCTGGTCGACCATCGCGTTCACGGTCGTGCCGATGCGGCGGAACTCGCCGCGCACCGGCTGGCCGTCGATCTCGAGCTGGATCCGCTGCGTCAAGTCGCCGTCGGCGACGGCGTCGATCACGCGCGCGACCTCGATCGTCGGCCGCGCGAGGTTGTCGACGAGCTCGTTGACCGCCCCGATCTTCTCCGCCCACGAGCCCGGCGCCCCCGTGACGGTGGCCCGCTCGTTGATGCGGCCCTCCCTGCCGACGACCTTGCTCATCCGGATCAGCTCCCGCGTCACCTGCTGATTGCGCTCGATGAGCGCGTTGAAGGCGGTCGCAACGTCGGCCAGCGCGCCTTCCGCGCGCAGCCTGACGGTGAAGTCGCCGGCCTGTGCCGCCTGGAGCGCCGACACGACGCGTCCGAGCTGCGCTTCCGTCAGCGGGCCGACGCCGTTCGTCGAGCGAGCGGGGGCAGCGGTCTTCCGGGTCTTCACGCGCTCACCGGAGGTCGGCACTGGGGGCACAGGGAACTCCTTTTTCCTTCAGCGGGGGCTCGAACGGGAGCTCCTCTAGCTCCTCGCAGGTATATGCCCATTTGGACGGATGTTTAACGACTGAATCCTCGCGAAAACGGATGCGGTCACGCGCGTTCGAGCGCGCGCCCGAGATCTTGCCAGAGCGCGTCCGGAGCTTCGAGTCCGACCGAGAGTCGCAGCAACCCCTCGGGGACGCGGTTGCCCTCCCAGCGGTGGCGCGACTCCATCGTCGAGTCGACGCCGCCGAGGCTCGTCGCGTTCGCGATCAGCGTCGTCGAGGTCTCCACCCGTCTGGCGGCGGAGCCGTCGGCCACGTCGAAGGAGAGGAGCCCTCCGAAACCGGGATAGCGGACGTTCTGGACGGCCGCGTGCCCGCGCAGGCGCTCCGCCAGGTCGGCGGCGGTCTCGCTCTGCCGCGCTACCCGCACCTCGAGTGTTTTCAGTCCGCGCAACAGCAGCCAGGCCGCGTCCGGTGCGGCGACGACGCCAGTGCGGGTGCGGAGCTCGCGCAACCGCGCCGCCCGGCCGGCGTCCTTGCAAACGACGGCGCCGAGCAGGGCGTCATGGTGGCCGGCGAGGTACTTCGTCGCCGAGTGGAGGGCGAAGTCGCAGCCGCGCTCGAGTGGGCGCACGTGTACCGGCGTGGCCGCCGTCGCATCGCAGACGACCGGCGCGGGGTACGCCGCTGCCGCCTCGAAGTCGGGCATCGTCAGCAGTGGGTTCGACGGCGCCTCGATCCAGACGAGGGCGGCCCCGTCGGGCGGGGGGCCGGTCTGGTCGAAGAGCACGTGCTTGACCCCCCAGCGCTCGAGCTCGCCCAGGAGCACGCCGGTGCCGTAGTAGGCGTCCCGGGCGAGCGCCACCGTCGCGCCCGGCTCGAGCAGGGCGAGCAAGAGCGCCGTCGACGCTCCCATCCCAGAGGGGAACAGGAGCGCCTCGCCGCCGTCGAGCTCGCCGAGCGCGCGCTCGGCCTCGACGCCGACCGGGTGGGCGTTGCGCGCGTAGTGGAACGGCCCCACCTCGCCGTCGACGTAGGGCCACGTGGTCGCGCGGTCGAGTGGGGGCTCCATTGGTCGATCGTATTAGGCTGGCCGCATGGCCGAAACCCATGACACGACCGCCGCCAAGCTCGCCTGGCTGGAGGAGCTCTCCGAGCAGGCCGCGCACGCGGGCAACGAGAAGTCCGTCGCACGCCAGCGTGAGCGGGGGAAACTGCTCGCGCGCGAGCGGGTCGAGAAGCTGCTCGACCCGGGCTCCTTCGTCGAGCTCGACCGCTACGTGCGCCACCGCAACCCGGACTTCGACTCGATGGAAAACCGCCCGTACGGTGACGCGGTCGTGACCGGTTACGGCGAGATCTTCGGCCGCAAGGTGTTCGTCTTCTCGCAGGACTTCACCGTCTTCGGTGGCTCGCTCTCGGAAGTCTTCGCCGAGAAGATCTGCAAGGTGATGGACATGGCGCTCAAGTACGGGTGCCCGGTGATCGGGATCAACGACTCGGGCGGCGCCCGAATCCAGGAGGGCGTCGTCTCGCTCGCGGGCTACGCCGAGATCTTCTGGCGCAACGTCCAGGCCTCGGGGGTCGTGCCGCAGCTCTCGCTCGTGCTCGGCCCCTGCGCCGGCGGCGCCGTCTACTCGCCCGCGATCACCGACTTCGTACTGATGGCGGAGGGATCGTCGTACATGTTCATCACCGGTCCCGACGTGGTGAAGACCGTGACCGGCGAGGAGGTCTCGTTCGAGGAGCTCGGAGGCGCGTCCACGCACGCGGCCAAGTCGGGGGTGGCGCACTTCACCGCCGCCAACGAGGAGGCGGTCATCGAGGACGCCCGCTACCTCCTCTCTTTCCTGCCGCAAAACAACCTCGAGCGGCCACCCTACGCAGCGCCGACCGACCCGGTCGAGCGGGAGTCCCCGGAGCTCGACACCTTCGTCCCCGACAACTCCAACAAGCCGTACGACATGAAGCAGGTGATCGGCAAGATCGTGGACGACGCGGAGTTTCTCGAGGTTCAGCCGCACTTCGCGGAGAACATCGTCTGCGGCTTTGCGCGGCTCGGCGGCCACTCGGTCGGGATCGTCGGCAATCAGCCGGCTGCGCTTGCCGGCGTCCTCGATATCGACGCGTCCGTGAAGGCGGCCCGGTTCGTGCGCACGTGCGACGCCTTCAACGTCCCGATCGTCACCTTCGTCGACGTGCCGGGCTTCCTGCCGGGCACCGAGCAGGAGTGGGGCGGGATCATCCGCCACGGCGCGAAGCTGCTCTACGCCTACGCCGAGGCGACGGTGCCGAAGCTGACCGTGATCACCCGCAAGGCGTACGGGGGGGCGTACGACGTGATGAGCTCCAAGCACATCAGGGCCGACTTCAACGTCGCCTGGCCGACCGCGGAGGTCGCGGTGATGGGGCCGGAGGGCGCGGTCAACATCATCTTCCGTAAGGAGCTCGAGGAAGCGGCCGATCAGGAAGGGCGCCGCGCCGAGCTGATCGCCGACTACAAGGAGCGCTTCGCCAATCCCTACCACGCGGCCGAGCGCGGCTATGTGGACGAGGTGATCGTTCCCCGGCGGACGCGGCCGATCCTGATCTCCGCGCTCGAGATCTCGCAGACGAAGCGTGAGCCGAAGCCCAAGCGAAAGCACGGGAACATCCCGCTCTAGGTAATGTGTAGGCAATGCCTAGGCAGTCGTTCTCCGCCGCCGAGGCGGCCCGGGCGCTCGGGATCAGCGTCGACACCCTGCGCCGCTGGGACCGCGACGGCAAAATCCACGTCGAGCGCGACTCGGCGAACCGTCGCGTCGTGCCGGCGAGCGAGATCGAGCGGCTCCGCGGCGCGACGGGCGAGGAAAAGCTCTCCGCCCGTAACCGCTTCCGGGGCGTCGTCCGCTCCGTCGAGCTCGACGGGCTGATCGCCCGGATCGAGATCGACGTCACCGAGCCGGCGCGCGTGGTCGCGATCGTCACCCGCGAGTCCGCCGAGGAGCTGGGGCTGAAGCCGGGCATGAGCGCCGCCGGGGTCGTCAAGTCGACCTCGGTGATGGTCGAGACGTGAGGCGTCTCGCCGTGCTCGCGTCGCTCCTAGCGCTCGCCGGGTGCGGGGGCAGCGACGACGAGGCGCTCGTCGTCTTCGCGGCCTCGTCACTGAGTGGCATCGCCGACGCGATCGATCCGGACGCCGAGGTGATCTTTGGCGGGTCGAACGACCTTGCCGCCCAGATCCGCGACGGCGCGAAGGTGGACATCTTCCTCTCGGCGAGCGGAAAGCCGGTGGAGGATCTGCGCACGGCGGGTTTCGTCGACTCATTCGGTCCGTTCGCATCCAACCGACTGGTAATAGTGGTTCCTGCTTCGAACCCCGCGCAGATCGAGAGCCTCCGCGATCTCGACCGCACCGGAGTGAAGCTCGTCCTTGGTGCGGAGGGCGTGCCGGCAGGTGACTATGCGCGCCAGGCGCTCGCGTCCGCGGGGGAGGACGGGGCGCTTGCTCGGGTCGTGAGCCTCGAGGACGACGTGAAGGGTGTGCTTGGCAAGGTCGCACTCGGTGAGGCCGACGCCGGGATCGTCTACGCAACCGACGCCGGGGCGGCTGGAGACGACGTGCGCACCGTTCCGATTCCAGCGCGGTTCCAGCCTGCGATTAGGTACTACGTGGCCATCCTCCGCCCCGGTTCTGAGCGGGCGCGCAAATACGTCATCAGACTTACCGGCGCCGAGGGGCGGATGATCTTGCGCGTAGCCGGCTTCTTGCCGCCTCCGTCATGAGCCGGATCTTTCACCTGTTCATGGGTGGGGCGCTCGTAGTCGCGGTCGTCTTCCTCGCGCTGCCCGTGCTCGCGATCTTTCTGCGCGTGCCGCCCGGAGATCTGCTCGCTCAGCTCGGGGAGGAGCGGGCTCGGGAGGCGATCCTGATCAGCCTGAAGACGAGCCTGATCGCGCACGCCGCGATCCTGCTCGTGGGGACGCCCACGGCGTATCTGCTCGCGAACCGGTCATTCCGGGGACGGTCGGTCGTGGTCTCGCTGCTGGAGCTCCCGCTCGTGCTGCCGCCGGCTGTGGCCGGACTCGGCCTGCTCGCCGCCTTCGGCCGCAGCGGGCTGCTCGGCGAGCAGCTGCGCTTCGTTGGCCTCGAGATCCCCTTCACGCAGCTCGCGGTCGTGCTCGCCGTTTGCTTCGTCGCGAGCCCGTTCTATGTCCGCGCGGCGCTCTCCGCGTTCGAGGCGATCGACCCGTCGCTGCTCGGCGCTGCGCGCACGCTCGGGGCAGGCCCGTTCCGTGTCTTCGCGCGAGTCGCCGTGCCGCTCTCGATGCCGGGTCTCGGCGCCGGCTCGACGCTTGCCTTCGCACGCGGCCTCGGTGAGTTCGGCGCGACGATCATGTTCGCCGGCAGCCTCCCCGGCCGCACGCAGACCGCTCCACTCGCGATTTACGACGCGCTCGACGAGGACTTCGACGCCGCCCTCGCGCTCGGCGGCCTCCTCGTCGTCGTCAGCCTGGCCCTCCTCTTCGCGATCAAGGTGGTGCCCACGTGGACGCGCTCGAGCTCTCCCTCGACCACGCTCTCCGCTCCTTCGACCTCTCGGTAGAGCTCGAGCTCAGGCGCGAGACGGTCGCGCTCGTCGGGCCGTCGGGTGCGGGGAAGTCGAGCGTCCTGCGTGGGATCGCCGGGCTGCTGCGACCGAGGCGCGGCCGTGTGGCGCTCGGAGCGGATGTCTGGCTCGACACCGCGAGCGGCGTCGACCTCCCGCCGGAGCGCCGCTCTGTGGGGCTCGTCTTCCAGGAGTACGCGCTCTTCCCCCATCTCGACGTGTTGCGCAACGTCGCCTTCGGAGGCCGCGAGCGCGCAGGCGAGCTGCTCGAGCGCTTTCGGATCTCGCACCTTGCCGGCGCTCGCCCGGGCGATCTCTCCGGCGGTGAGCGCCAGCGGGTCGCGCTCGCCCGGGCGCTCGCACGCGACCCGGCGGTGCTGCTGCTGGACGAGCCGCTCTCCGCACTCGACGCCCATACGCGCGGCGTCGTGCGCGGCGAGCTCGCGGAGCTCCTCGCCGATCTCGGGCTCCCGACTTTGCTCGTCACGCACGATTTCGAGGATGCGGCCGCGCTCGCCGATCGCGTCGGCGTCATCGTCGACGGCCGGATCCGGCAAGTCGGAAGCGCTGCAGAGCTGCTCGCCGCCCCCACCGACGCCTTCGTCGCAGGCTTCACCGGGGCGAACCTCCTGCACGGGACGGCACGGCCAGGCTCCGGAGGCCTGACCGAGGTCGCGCTCGACGGCGGTGGCGTCGCCTTCTCGACCGACTCCGGCGAGGGCCGTGTCGGGCTCGCGGTCTATCCGTGGGAGGTCGCGCTCGCCCGAACCGAGCCCGGGGACTCCGCAGTGAACCACCTGCGTGGAGAGGTGCGGTCGCTCGTCCTCCTGGGCAACCGCGTCCGCGTGCGCGTCGGGCCGCTCACGGCCGAGGTGACCGCGGCGTCCGTGGAGCGGCTCGGGATCGCCGAGGGGGAGCAGGTGGTGGCCTCGTTCAAAGCGACCGCCTCTCGGCTCGTCCGTCTATCGTAGAACGGCTCAGGCGGAGATCGCGGTGGGGAGGCTCGACATGCCGATGCCGAGCTCCTCGGCGAGCGCGGCCACGACGTCGGGGTCGAATTGCGTCCCGGAGCAGTCGGCCAGCTCGGCGATCGTCTCGTCGTCGGTGAGGCGGTCGCGATAGACGCGGTCGGAGGTCATCGCGTCGTAGGCGTCGGCGACGAAGATGATCCGGGCGCCGAGCGGGATTGCGTCGCCGGCGACGCCGTCGGGATAGCCGGAGCCGTCCCACCGCTCGTGGTGATGGAGCACCCAGTCCGCGACCGGGTCGACACCGAGGCTCTCGAGCATTCGGAACCCGATCTGCGGATGGCGCTCGAGCACGAGCCGCTCGGGTTCCGAGAGCGGCCCGGGCTTGCGGAGGATCTCCTCGGGAATCGCGAGCTTGCCAAGGTCGTGCAGGCTGCCCGCGAGCCGCGTCAGCTCGACCTGCTCGCGGTCGATGCCGAGCCGGGTGGCGATCCGCGCGGCCAGATCGGCGACCCGCTCGGAGTGGGAGCCCGTGTAGGCGTCGCGCGCGTCGACCGCCTTCGCGAGGCTGGCCGCTGCGCGGAAGCGGGCGGCGCGGTCGGGACCGGCGGCGAGCCGCTTCAGCTCCGCGATCTCGATCACGTCCGGCCTGTACACCCGGACCTGGTTCTTGCCGTACTCCTTCGCCCAGTAGAGGGCGCTGTCCGACCGGCGCACGAGCTCGTCCCGGCTGAGCTCCTCGTCGGGCACGGTGGCGATGCCGGCGCTGATCGTAATCGGTCCGGCGGGCGCCAGCTCGACGGCCGCGATTCGCTCGACGATCGCCTCGGCCGCGATTCGCGCGCCCTCCTCGTCGCGGCCGGGAAGCAGGATCGCGAACTCGTCGCCGCCGAGCCGGAAAGCCTCGCCGCCCTGCCGCAGGTTGGTCGCCAGCTGCGCAAGCACCTTGTCCCCGCCCGGGTGCCCGAAGCGGTCGTTGATCCGCTTGAAGTCGTCGATGTCCACGAGGCAAAGGCTGAGCGGATAGCCCTGAGCGCGCGAGTCGGCGAGTTCGCGCTCGAGCCGGTCATGGAAGTGACGATGGTTGCCAAGGCCGGTCAGCGGGTCGGTGAGCGCCAGGCGCATCGCTCGGAGCTCACGGAAGGTCGAGCGCTGGTAGAGCGAGATCGCGAGCAGCGGTCCAATCAGGGCCGCCGAGAGGAGCGGCGACCGCTGCCAGAGCACGACGAGCATCAGCGACGCGGACGCCATCAGCGCGAACGGAAGCGCGGTGATCGCGATCGTCGGCCACGCGACGGAGACGAAGGGCTTGCGGGCGCTGACCGCGAGGACGAGGCTGATCAGGAGCAGGTTGACGCCGAAGTTGACGAACGCGGCGACGACGACCTGTCCGAGCACGAGCGACGCGGCCTCGCCTCGTAGAGGCTCGATCGCCAGGCCCGAGACGGCGGCCGCGATCGAGAAGACGGCGGCGTTGTAGATCACGCGGACCGGCGGCCGGTGCTCGACGAGATGCATGATCGTCCCCGCAAAGCCGACGATGACGCCTGCTTCCCAGCCGTAGAGGACGATTGTCGCGACGCAGAAGACGAATCCGAGTGAGACGCCGCCGGTGTCGATCCCGTCGACCGGCACCGGATAGCGCTCCGCGAGCGTCGACGCCGCCAGCAAGCCGGCGACGCCGAGAATCGTGATGAGGCTGCGCGGGGACGCAGCGAAGGAGACCGCGGCCGCCGCGGCGACCAGAAGGCCCGCCAGTCCGACGGGCACGACGACCGCCGCGAGCCGCGGGGGCATTTTCGCCCCCGAGCTCACAGGAGCGGTCCTACCAACCCAGGTTGAAAAGTCTGCCGAGCCAACCCAGGTTCCCGAAAGCTGCCGCAAGGCTGCCGAGGGAAACGAGAAGCGTGACCAGGCGTACGTTCTTCCACTGCAACATGCTTTTTATCCTCCTACCGCATGGGAGCCAGACCGGCTGATTCTGGACTGTGCAGCGGCCGGCAAGAATCCCTCGAAGGGGTGATATTGCGCGATTCCCACTAACAAATAGGG
>JBKJSM010000121.1:0-14288 GCA_046594445.1 Gaiellaceae bacterium
GCGTTCTCGGGGCCGATGCCGAGATCGCGGTCGCCCCACGGGATCCAGTTCGACTCGCCGCTCCAGCGGCAATGGATGATCTTGTCCTCGAGCGGCAGGATCGCCTTGAACGCCGCCACGGTCTGCGGCGCCAGCTCGTCCTCCCAGCGGGCGACGAAGCGCATTCCGGCGGCGGTGATCTCGAGCACGCCCAGAACCTACCCGGCCGCCGCCGCCCAGGCGACGAGCTGCGCGCGCTCGTCGTCCGTCATCCCAGTGAAGTTGCCGGGCGGCATCGCACCCGAGCTCACTTGCCGCTCGATTTCCCGGGCGTGACGCTTGATCTGGCCGAGCTCGGCGAGCCGGACTCCGAGCGGCGCGGAGATCCCCGAGTGGCAGCCGGCGCAGCGCTGCGCGACGATCGCGGCTGCTTCGGTGTCGGAGGGTCGTGCCGATGTCGTCGTCGCCTCTTCCGGCGCGAGCACGAACGCGAGCGCCACCGCCCCGACGGCCGCTGCGCCGAGGATCCACCACGCGCGCCTGCCGGCGTGCCAGAGGTTGAAGAAGTGCCTGATCGCCGCGACGAGCGCGAAGATCGCGAGCAGGACGAGCCACGCCCGCTCCCGGCCGAAGACGAGCGGAAAGTGCCCGGCGAGCATCGTGAAGACGACCGGCAGGGTCAGGTAGTTGTTGTGCACCGAGCGTTGCTTGGCGCGCAGGCCCGGCGCGGGATCCGGCTCGCGACCCTCCCGCTTCGCGCGGACTAGCTCCCAGTGCGCCGGGATGATCACGAAGAAGACGTTCGCCGCCATGATCGTCCCAAGCATCGCGCCGACCTGGAGCACTGCCGCCCGTGCCGCGAACAGCTCGCCGGCTGCGTAGGCGGAGAGGGTCACGAGGATCGCGACCGCGATCGCGACCAGGCGGTCCCGGCGCAGGAAGCGGCAGGCGACGTCGTAGGCGAGCCAGGCCACGACGATTCCCGCTGCCGAGAGCCCGGCTGCCTGCCAACCGCCCAGGTTGGCGACGGCCGGGTCGACGAGCCGCGCGTCCGCGTCGAGCCAGTAGAAGACGACGAGCAGGCCGAAGCCCGAGAGCCAGGTCGTGTAGGCCTCCCACTTGAACCAGTGGAGGTGCTCGGGCAGCTTCGGCGGCGCGACCTTGTACTTCTGCGAGTGGTAGAAGCCGCCGCCGTGCACGCCCCAGTACTCGCCCGCGACCCCGCGCTCGGCGTCGCTCCGATCCTCGGGCGCCCGCAATCCCAGGTCGAGCCGGATGAAGTAAAAGGAGGCCCCGATCCATGCGATCCCGGCGACGACATGCAGCAGCCGCAGGACGAGGTCGGCGAGGTCTCTCAGGTAGTCCGCGTCCATCGATCCCTCGCAATCTCGCACAGCGCACGAAGCCCGGTTTCGAGCTCCTCGGCGCGCGTTCGCTCGAGCCGCTCGCGCAGCACGGGCACGAGCTCCGCACGGGTGCGACCGTTGACGAAGACGACGAACGCGAAGCCGAAGCGACGCTCGTACTCATCGTTCAGCCGCGCCAGCTCGGTCAGCACCTCCGGCTCGGCGCCGCGCTGCTCCTCCGAGGGCTCCCCGATGCGGGGGTGGGTTGCGAGCGCGGCCGCCTGATCGTCCTCGGCGAGACCTAGCGCCACCTGCTCGGCGACCTCGAGCGGGCTCTCACGCCCGACCAGCTCGTCCACGAGCCGGGTCCGGCCGGAGAAGAGCGCGGTCAGCTCGTCAGCGCTCAGGTGCCGCGGTAGCTCGCGCACGAGTAGGGCGAGACGAGGAGCGGGACGTGGTAGTGGCCCTCCGCGAGCTCGACCTCCAGCTCGACGCGCTTGAAGAAGGGTGAGGGTGGATGGAAAACGAGCCGGTAGCTACCGGGGTCGAGATCCGCGCCGAGCTGCGCCCGGCCGTCCGCGTCGGTGCGCGTCTCGATCATGAACATGTCGCCGCGGTAGAGGACGATCAAGACTCCCTCGGCGGGTGCGCCGGCGCCGGTGTCCAGGACGTGGGTGGAGAGCGAGGTGCTTACGGAGCGAATCTACTAGCCTGCACCCGGTGCGCGCTCGCGATCTCGCTCTCGTCGGCGCGAACGAGCGCGCCACCCTGGACGACGAGCTCCCCTCCGACGTAGAGCCGGTCGACCCGGTCTGCCCCCGCGAACACGAGCCCGGCGACGGGATCGGCCGCACCCGCGAGCTCGAGCCCGTCGGTACGCCAGACCGCGAGGTCGGCGCACATCCCGGGCGCGATTGCTCCGATGTCGTCGCGACCGAGCACCTCCGCGCCGCCGCGCGTGCCTAGGCGTATCGCCTCGCGTGCCGTCATCGCCTTCGGCCCGCCGCGTCCGCGGGCGACGAGCAGCGCCTGCTTGACGTCGTTGAAGAGGTGGCTGCGCTCGTTCGAGGCGGAGCCGTCGACGCCGAGCCCGACGCGGACGCCCGCGTCCAGCATCTCGCGTACGGGCGCGACGCCTGCGCCCAGCCGCAGGTTCGACGTCGGGCAGTGTGCGACGCCGGTGCCCGTCACCGCAAAACGGGCGATCTCGGGCTCGGAGAGATGCACGCAGTGGGCGCACCAGACGTCCCGGTGCAGCCAGCCGAGCGAGTCGAGGTACTCGACGGGGCTACAGCCGTAGAGCTCGCGGCAGTACGCCTCCTCCTCGACCGTCTCGGCGAGGTGGGTGTGCAGGTTGAGGCCGAGCTGCCGCGCGAGGTCGGCCGACTCCGTCATCAACCGTCCGGTGACCGAGAAGGGCGAGCAAGGGGCGACCGCGATCTGGACGCGCGCGCCGGGGCCGCTCTCGTGCAGCTCCCTCGCGAGCCGTTCGGTGTCGGCGAGCACGGCGTCGATCTCCTCGACCAGCTCGTCGGGCGGCAGCCCGCCGTCGGAGACGCCGAGATCCATCGAGCCGCGTGACGCCACGATTCTGCAGCCGAGCTCTCGCGCCGCCTGTACCTCGGCCTCGACGAGTCCGGTGCGGCCGCGTGGGAAGACGTAGTGGTGGTCGAAGACAGTCGTGCAGCCGGAGAGCATCAGCTCGGCGATCCCGGTGCGCGCCGCCGCGTACTCGGCCTCCGCGTCGATCCGCGCCCAGGTCGGGTAGAGCTCGACGAGCCACTCGAAGAGCGTCGCCTCCTGCGCCCGGGCCCGCGTGAGCGTCTGGTAGAGGTGGTGGTGCGTGTTGACGAGCCCGGGCGTGACGACCGCGCCGCCCAGGGACGTGCGCTCGTCCGCGGCCGGTTCGTTGCCGCCGCCCGCCTCGAGCACGAAGCCGTCCTCGATCAGGATCCAGCCGTCCGGATGCTCCGTCCCCGCTGCGTCCATCGTGACCACGTGTGCGCCGGTGAGCAGGGACTTCATGGCTGCGTACCGTATCTTTGCTGCGTGCAGGTGATCACCCCACGCACGCTCGAGGAGGCGCTCCGCGCGAAGTCCGAGCGGCCCGACGCGCGCCCGATCGCCGGCGGCACTGACTTGCTCGTCGAGCTGAACTTCGACCGGGCGCGGCCCGAGACGATCCTCAATCTGGCGGAGGTTCCGGAGCTGAAGGGCTGGTCGCGCGAGAATGGCACGGTGAGGCTGGCTGCGGGGCTCACCTACACGGAGGCGATGCAGTCCCAGCTCGCGGAGCTCTTGCCGGCGCTCGCCGAGGCGTCGCGGACGGTCGGCTCGCCGCAGATCCGCAACCGCGGCACGATCGGCGGCAACCTCGGCACCGCCTCGCCGGCCGGCGACGCTCATCCACCGCTCCTCGTCGCGGGCGCGCTCGTCGAGATCGGCAGCGTTCGGGGCGTCCGGACGCTGCCGCTGACCGAGTTCTATCTCGGCCCGAAGCGCAACGCGCTCGCCGAGGACGAGCTCGTGCTCGCCGTCCGGATCGCTCCGGGCGGAGAGCCGCAGACGTTCATGAAGGTCGGGCCGCGGAACGCGATGGTGATCGCCGTCTGCTCGCTTGCCGTCCTCGTCGACCGCGAGCGCGGCGAGCTGCGCGCCGCCTACGGCTCGGCCGGGCCGGTGCCGGCGCTCGTTACCGCTCCGCTCGCCGACCGCGCGGACTTCCCCGACCTCGTCGCGGCGGCGGCGAGCCCGATCGACGACGTCCGCGGAACGGCCGCGTATCGGCGCCACGCACTGCGGGTCATGACGGCGCGGGCCCTCGACCGGTGTCTCACGTGAAGATCGCCCTCACGGTCAACGGCGAGCCGCTCGAGGCGGACGTCTGGGCCGGAGAAAGCCTCTTGACGACGTTGCGCGACAGCCTCGGCCTGCCCGGATCGAAGAATGCATGCGAGCAGGGCGAGTGCGGCTCCTGCTCGGTGCTCTTCGACGGCGCGCTCGTCTGCGCGTGCCTGGTGCTCTCGGCGCAGGCGGACGGCCACGAGGTGCAGACGGTCGAGGGCCTGCGCAGCGCCGACGGGCTCCACCGGGTGCAGCAGGCCTACGTGGACGCGGGCGCAGTGCAGTGCGGCTTCTGCACGCCGGGGCTCGTCGTCGCGACCGCCGCCCTGCTCCAGCGTGTGCCGAACCCGACGAACGACGTGATCCGCGAGGAGCTCTCCGGCAATCTCTGCCGCTGCACGGGCTACGCCAAGATCTTCGACGCCGTCCGGCTCGCGGCCGCCCGCACGTGAGCACGACCGCACAGCCGACGAAGCTCCGGCTGGGCCGTGTCGGCGATGCGACGACACGGCATGACGCCATCCCGAAGGTCACCGGCGAGTTCGCGTACTCGAGCGACCTGCACGCGGCGGGGATGCTCTGGGGGGTCACGGTCCGCAGCCCGCACGCGCATGCACGGATCGTCTTGCTCGACGTCTCCGAGGCGCTCGCGATGGCCGGGGTGCACGCGGTCCTCACTCACGCCGACGTGCCGGGCCAGAAGACCTACGGGCTCGAGTTCGCCGATCAGCCGGTGCTCGCCGCCGAGGTCGCCCGCTACTACGGCGAGCCCGTGGCGCTGGTCGCCGCGGAGGAGCCGGAGCAGGCCCGCCGCGCGGCCGCGGCAGTCCGCGTCGAGTACGAGCTGCTCGAGCCCGTCGTCGACATGGAGCGCGCCACCGAGCAGATGCCCCTCCATCCCGACCGGCCGACGATGGCGCACGGCTACCGGGAGGACCCGCGCCCGAACGTCGTCCGCCACATGGTGATCCGCCACGGCGATCCCGAGGCGCAGGGGGACGTCACGGTCAGCGGGATCTACGAGATCGGGATCCAGGATCAGGCGTTCCTCGGCCCCGAGTCTGGCCTGGCGGTGCCGGACGGAGAGGGCGGCGTCGACATCTACGTCGCCACCCAGTGGCTCCACGTCGATCGCGATCAGGTCGCGCCGTGCCTGGGGCTGCCGCCGGAACAAGTGCGAATCCACCTGGCCGGAGTGGGCGGGGCCTTCGGCGGCCGCGAGGACCTCTCGATGCAGATCCACGGCGCGCTCCTGGCGCTGCACACGAAGCGGCCGGTGAAGATCGTCTACAACCGCGAGGAGTCGTTCTTCGGCCACGTGCACCGGCACCCGGCGAAGATCTGGTGCGAGCACCGCGCGACGCGGGCCGGCGAGCTCGTCAACGTGCGGATGAAGATCCTGCTCGACGGGGGCGCATACGCGTCGAGCTCGACCGCGGTCACGTCGAACGCCGCCTGCTTTGCGATCGGCCCCTACAAGGTCGCGAACGCCCTGATCGAGTCGACCTGCCTCTACACGAACAACCCGCCCTGCGGCGCGATGCGCGGCTTCGGCGCCGTCCAGACGTGCTTCGCCGCTGAGGCGCAGATGGACAAGCTTGCGGCGGAGCTCGGGATCGACGCCGTCGAGCTGCGGCTGCTGAACGCGATGGCGCCCGGCGACACGCTTCCGACCGGCCAGCGGATCGAGGGCTCGCTTCCGGTGGCCGAGGTGATCCGCCGCGCCGCCGAACTGCCGATCCCCGAGCCCGAGCCGCTGCCTCGTGAGGCGATCCGCCTGCCTGGTGGCGCGGGTAACACGACGCGCGGCGAGGGTGTCCAGCGCGGCGTCGGCTTCGCGGTCGGCTTCAAGAACATTTGCTACTCGGAGGGCTTCGACGACTTCACCGCCGCCCGCGTGATCCTCCGGGTCGACGGCTCGGCGGAGGTCCACTGCGCCGCCGCAGAGGTGGGCCAGGGTGTCACCGACGTGATCCTCCAGGTGGCGCGGACCGAGCTCGGGACAGACGATGTCTCGCTCGCCGCTCCCGGGACCGCGATGGTCGCTTCGGCCGGGTCGGCGTCGGCCTCGCGAATGACCTGGATGGCGGCGGGAGCCGTTCAGACCGCCTGCCGCGCGGCGCTCGAGGAGCAGCATCGGAAAGGAGGGGAGGTCGACGTCGAGCGCATCTATCGCCATGCGCGCACGACCCCGCTCGACCCGGAGGCCGGACAGCTGACCGGCGAGCGAGCGCACGTCGCGTTCGCTGTCGCCGCGATGCGGGTCGTCGCCGAGGTGGACGTGGACCTCGGGCTGACACGGGTGGTGTGGATCGGGACGGCTCAGGACGTAGGCAGCGCGATCAACCCGCTCGCGGTCGAGGGCCAGATCGAGGGCGGCACAGCGCAGGGGCTCGGGCTCGCCCTGATGGAGGAGATCCGCACGCGCGACGGGCTGATCACGAACGCGAGCTTCACCGACTACCTGATCCCGACGGCGCTCGACATGCCGCCGGTGACGAGCGTCTTGATCGAGGATCCCGAGCCCGGCGCGCCCTACGGCGTCAAGGGTGTCGGCGAGCCGCCGACCGTCGTCTCGACCGCCGCCGTCGCCTCGGCGCTGCGGGCGGCGACCGGCCGGCCGCTCACGCGTGTCCCCGTGCGGCCCGACGACATCGTCGGGCTCTAGTGCTCCGGCTCCAGCTCGGCGAGTGGGACCTCCAGTCCACGGAGGTGATCTTCGGCCCGCTGGACGTGCAGGAAGCTCTCGCGGCCGTCGTCGACGCGGAGGAGTGCTTCTTCCTCGCCTCGAGCGCCGGCATGCTCTTCGGCCTGCAGCTGCGCGACGGCTCGCGGGTGGCGCTGAAGGCATTGCGGCCGCGGCGCGGGCTCCCTGCCGCGCGTGAGGTGCAGCAGGCGCTCTTCGCGGCCGGCTTCCCGTGCCCGCGACCCTTGCTCGGCCCGGTCGCGGTCGGGAGTGCCTGCGTCGTCGTCGACGAGTGGGTGGACGGCCAGCAGCTCGACGTCCACGAGCCTCGACGCCGGAGGGAGGCCGCTCGCCTGCTCGCCGAGCTGATCGCGCTCGCGCCGCGGCAGGAGGGGCTGCCCGCCGCGCTCGAGGCACAGAGCCTCTTCCCCGAGCCGCATCATCCCCGCTTCGACTTCGAGCGGCCCGACGGCGACTGGATCGACGTGGCGGCCGCCGCCGCGCTGGCGCTTCGGCGGACCTCGGGCCCCTTCGTGGTCGGCCACTCGGACTGGGGCGCGAGGCACTTCGGCTGGAAGGACGGCCGGATCGCGATCGTCTACGACTGGCCCGACAGCGTCGCGCTCGACGCGGAGGAGACGATCGTCGGGCAGGCGTCGCTCGTCTTCCCCTCGACCTGGGACCTCCCGGTCGCGCCGAAGGTCGCGACGCTCGCGGAGAGCGAGGCGTTCGTCGCCGAGTACGAGGAGGCGTCCGGCCGTGCGCTCGACGAGGACAGCGTGGCGGCGGCGCGGCGCTATCTGCTCGCCTACTGCGCTAGGTGCGAGCTCTCAGACCTCGACGGCGCCGAGGGCGACTTTCAGGCCGAGCTGCGGGTGCAGGGACGCCGCTAGCGGCGAAGCGCGAGCAAGGCGCCCGCCGCGAGCAGCGCGACGCCGAGCGCTCGCGGCCAGGTCAGGTCGACCTGGTCGACTCCGAAGAGCCCGTAGCGGTCGATCACGACGCCCATCGCGAGCTGCCCGGAGATCAGCAGCCCGATCGTCGCCGTCGCGCCGAGCCGCGGCGTCACGACGGTGATCGCGAAGACGACGACAAGCCCCATGCCGCCGCCGCCGATCCAATACCACCAGGGCGCTCGGAGCGCCGCGCCGAAGCCCGCGACGCTCTGGCGCAGGACGACCAGGATGACCGTCGCAGCGAGCGCCGAGAAGAGAAGGTTGGCGGCCAGGGCCTCGAACGAGCCGATCCGCTGGCCGAAGCGCCCCATGACGGCGACCTGGATCGAGCCCGCGAGGCCCGCGGTGAGCGCCAGCGCAGCGGCTGCGGCGGTTCCTCCCGTCACGATCGTCAAGCTATACGCTCAGCCTTCCCCGAGGGATAGGAGACGCGACCGATGGTCAGAGCGACGATCCTGTACGAGCGCGAGCCTGATTCTGAGCGCTACGCGCGCCACGTCGAGGACTACGGCAGCAAGGTCGAGTGCGGCGCCTTCCGCCACGGCAGGGCGTTCGGCGCGCCGTTCGGCGAGCCCGCGTTCGCGTACTACGCCGAGTTCGAGTGGGAGGACATGGACGCCTTCAAGACGGCCGTCCGCTCGGACGAGTTCGCCGCGAGCGGCAAGGACGCGATGGAGATGGGCATCCCGTTCACCGTAACCTTCACCGAAATTGGCTGAGCCCGACGCACCCCGCCCGCTGTCGCCCGAGGAGCTCGGGTTCGAGCGGATCGTCTACGAGAAGGCGTACCCGCGGGCGACGGTGACGCTGAACCGGCCCGAGGTCTTGAACGCCTTCGACTTCCGGATGCTGCGCGAGCTCGCGCGCGCGTTCGAGGACGCGTCCTGGGACGACGAGATCCGCGTCGTCGTCGTTACGGGGACCGGCCGCGCGTTCTGCGTCGGTGCCGACCTGCGCGCCTGGGGCGAGGACCTGCTCGGGAACTCGAAGGAGTACTGGAAGTGGTTCGGCGCTTTCAAGGACATGCACGACCGGCTGCGCGAGATCGGCAAGCCGACCGTCGCGCGGGTGAACGGGATTGCGGTCGGGGGTGGGAACGAGCTCCAGATGGCCTGCGACCTTGCCGTGATGGTCGACGACGCGTTCATCCGGCACGTCGGGCTCGAGCACGGATCGGTGCCGGCGGGCGGCGCGACGCAGTGGCTGCCGATCATGGTCGGCGACCGGCGCGCGAGAGAGATCGTGCTCATGTGCGAAGAGATCCCCGCCGTGCAGGCGGAGGCTTGGGGCCTCGTCAACTGGGCGGTGCCGGCGTCCGAGCTCGACGCGAAGGTCGACGAGGTCGTCGCCAAGCTCGCCGCCAAGCTCCCCGAGACGACGCGCTACGCCAAGCAACAGCTCAACTGGTGGCGCGACATTTCCTGGAACGAGACCATCGGCCACGCCCGCGACTGGCTCTCCCTCTCGATGCTGGGCGACGAGGCGCAGGGCGCAGTCCGAAAGTTCCTCGACCGCTCGGAACGGCCCAGGGGCTAGCACCCCGGACCGGTCCGGGGCTCAGCAGCAGTCGTCGGCGCCGTCGCAGCAGTCGCCGCCTTCGCAACATCCGGGCATCCGGTACCTCCTTCCATCGATAGATGTCGATGCACTATATATCGAGAGCTATCGATATACTAGGCCTGTGAAGCAGCTGTCCGTTCTGGAGGCTCCGCCCGGCATCGCGTGCTGCACGCCGCTCGCCGCCGATCTCGAGGAGGGCGAGGCGGCCGGGCTCGCATCGGTCTTCGCCGCGCTCGGCGATCCGACGCGCGTCCGGATCGTCAGCGCTCTCCTGCGCGCGGGCGACGCGTGCTGCGTCTGCGACCTCGAGCCGGAGCTCGGCGTTAGCCAGTCCACGGTCAGCTACCACCTGAAGCGTCTGCTCGACATCGGTCTGCTCGAGCGCGAAAAGCGTGGAACGTTCTCGTATTACCGGGTCGCGCCACAGGCGATCGACAGCGTGCGCGGCCTCTTCGCCTGAGTCGTTAGGGTCGCCACATGAGCGAGGTGCTGACGGAGCGCGACGGCGGCGTTCTCACGATCACGCTGAACCGGCCCGAGGTCTTCAACGCCTTCAACGCCGCGCTCCACGCTGCGCTTCACGCGGCGCTCGAGGAGGCCGCCGACCCGTCCGTGCGCGCAGTCGTGGTCACCGGCGCCGGTCGCGGGTTCTGCTCCGGGCAAGACCTGAAGGAGTTCCAGGAGGTCTCCGGCTCGATCCGAGAGCGGCTGGAGGAGACCTACCACCCGAACATCCGTCTGATCCGCGGGCTCGAGAAGCCGGTGATCGCCGCCGTGAACGGGCCGTGCGCCGGGGCCGGACTTTCGCTCGCCGCCGCGTGCGACCTCCGGATCGCTTCCGATGCCGCCACCTTCGTTCCCGGGTTCATCGGGATCGGGCTCGTGCCGGACTCGGGGGGCTCGTGGTTCGTCCATCGCCTGCTCGGGTTCGCGCGGGCATTCGAGTGGATGACCTCGAACCGGAAGCTGACCGCGGCGGAGGCGCACGCCTGGGGGCTCGTCTCGGAAGTCGTCGAGGCAGGCCGCTTCGCCGGCCGCACCGCCGAGTTTGCAGCCGCCTATGCCGAGCTGCCGACGCGGGCGATCGGGATGACGAAGCGGCTCTTCGACCATGCCTACGATGCTTCGCTCGACGAGCAGTTCGAGCTCGAGGCGGAGCTGCAACAGGCCGCCACCGGCAGCGCCGACTTCGCCGAAGGCGTCGGTGCGTTTCTCGAGAAGCGCCCGCCGCGCTTCAGCGGTAGCTGAGACTCAGCCGGCGACGCACTCGAGCAGGCCGAGCTTCCGCGCCATCTCGTTCGCCGAGATCGTCAGCTTCTCCGCACGCTCGGCCTGCCGCTGCATGTCGAGCTGGTCGTTCTTGCCTGCGGCGGCTGACAGCCGGCCGGCCAGCTCGGCAGTCTCCTCGGTGAGGGCGATCAGCTTCTGGTGATCCGGAATTAACTTTGCCGGCGGCTGCAGCTCGCGGAGCTCATCCGCGGACTCTTGCAAGGCGTCCCGCCCGACCTTCATCTCGCGCTCGAGCTCCTTGAAGTTCGCGAAGTCGCCGAGCTCCGTGAGGGTCTGCTCGGCCTTCACACAGGACGCGTTCGCCCGCTTCGTGTACTCGGTGCGCGACAGTTCGCCGGACTTCTCGCCGCCGCAGGCGGAAGCGAACGCGAGGAGCAGGAGAAGGGTCAGCCGGCGCATCGGCGGAACGCTACCCGCAGCGGATTGCGCTCGGCTGAGCGCGCCGCAGAATGCTCGACGTCGAGCTCGGTGCTCACGTCAGCAGAGCGAGGATCTCGTCTTCTTCTGGGAATCGGCCTTCTCGCTGCTTGGAGTAGAGGAGCTCCCCGTTGCGGATCACGTCGAACTGGCTGTTCTCACCTTCCCGGATCGAGGCGTCGATTCCGCTGCCGTTCAGCACGGCCGCGAGACTCGCGGCCCTTCGGTCGTACCCGCTTCAGACGGGGCAGTAGTGGATCTCGACAGCCACGTTCGCAGACTACCCAGCCTCGCAGTCGGCAATCCCCGAGCGGCGGGCCTCTATTCGAGCTTTCGCGTTGACGACGTCGAGATCACTACCGACCCGCTGGACGCGCTTCATGCTGTTCGCATCCGCCGCCTCCACCATCCGCTCGAGCACCGCGCGCCGCTGAGCAAGCGTCCCCAAGTAGCGCGAGAACGCGTCCTCGAGCTCCTCCGGCGGTGTGAGGGCTTCCAGGTCGCCGATTCCGTCACCGACCGCATCGCCGGCCCGACGCGCGTACAGCTGCGTGGCGGTGAACGAGTCGGGCGTGCCGAGCGCCTTCACCCGTTGATTCACGTCCGCACAGATCTTCGTCGCCGACTCGACGAAGTTCGCCCGGGAGCTGCCCCCGCCGCAGCCGGCGAGCAGGAGGACGAGGATCGCGAGCGCGGTTCTCATCCCGTCATTGTGCCGAGAGGACGAGGGTGGCCTTCACGCCTCGGTAGTCGAACGCCTCGGCGAAGCGGTCGAGCGGGACGCGCAGGCCGACGAACTGCTCCAGCGCCTCGGGCCAGCGCTCGCGTGCTCGGTCGAGATCCGCAACCGCGGCGAGCCAGTCCTGGCGGTGAGCGTTGACGCTGCCGAAGACGACACGGTTCTCGAGGATCACGTCGACGCCGAGCACCTGGCCGTCCAGCTCGACGTTCTGCTGCCGCGGGTCGATCCCGAGCAGGCAGGCGACGCCGCTGCGGCGGAGCATCGAGATCGTGTCGGCCATGACCTGTGCATCCCCGGTCGCCTCGACGACGACGTCGAAGCCGCCGACCTCCTCGCGCAGCGCAAGGAGTGGCCCGTCTGCGGTCGAGACGTAGCGGGCGCCGCAGGCGGCGACGAGCTCGGCGCCTCGACCTCCGGCGGGCTCGCGTGCCGCGGTCCACACGTCGAGGCCGGCGAGCCGGAGCAGGTAGGTCGAGAGCATGCCGATCGCGCCCGCCCCGAGCACGAGCGCGCGCCGGGGCTCCCACGGCTGGCGGCGGCCGATCGCCTCTGCGTGACGGATGCCGCGCGCGCAGATCGACGCGGGTTCTGCGAGCACGCCCAGCCGGCCGAGCGAACGCGGGATCACGATCAGTTGCGCCGGATCCTCGGCCACGACCTCCCGCGCGAACCCGTTCAAGCGCGTGATCCCCCGCTCGCTGTAGTCCCCGGTGAGGCACGAGTCGGGCGAGCCCTCCTCGCAGGCGACGCAGCGAGAGCACGAGCGCCGCACCGTTGCCGTCACGAGGTCGCCGCGGGAGAAGCCGTCACCGTCCCGCTCGACCACGCCGAGCAGCTCGTGGCCGAGGACGAGCGTCTCCACTCCCTCCGGCGCGACGCCGAAGGTGCCCTCGGAGATCTCGCGGTCGGTGCCGCAGACGCCGACTTCGAGAGCGCGGATCGGCACCTGGCCCTCGAGGACGCTGACGTCCGGCACGTCCTCGATGCGCGTCGAGTGGGCGAAGCCGGGTTGGGTCACGAGTGCAAGCATGCGAGTCTTCCATCATGACCTTCGACGTCGCAATCCGATCCGAAGCCCTGTTGGGCGAAGGCCCGCGCTGGGACGCCGCGGCGCAGCGGTTGCTCTGGGTGGACATCGAGGCGGGCGAGCTCCATGTCTTCGACCCGGCGCGCGGTGAGGATCGCAGCGTCGCCCTGGGTGCGCGGGTCGGTGCGGCCGCACCGACCCAGTCCGGCGGCGTACTCGTCGCGCTGGCGGACCGGCTCGCGCTCGTCGATCTGGCGGACGAGTCGGTGCAGACCTTCGTCGAATTCCCGCACGGGTCGCAGCTCCGTTCGAACGACGGCGCCTGCGACCCTGCCGGGCGCTTCTGGGTCGGGAGCATGGCGCTCGACGAGACTCGAGACGCCGGCGCCCTGTATCGCTACTCCGCGCACGCGGGCCTCGAGCGCGTTCTCGCCGGTGTCACGCTCTCGAACGGGCTCGGCTGGACACCCGACGGCCGGGGCATGTACTACATCGACTCGCCGTCCTATCAGGTCGACCTGTTCGACTTCGACGTGGTCACGGGGGAGCTCTCGGGACGAAAGCGCTTCGCCTCGATCGATAGCTCGGAGGGAGTCCCGGACGGGCTCGCGGTCGACAACGAGGGCGGCGTCTGGGTGGCGCTCTACCGCGGCGGCGTCGTCCGCCGCTACAACCCCGACGGCAGCTTCGACCGGGTCCTGACCCTGCCCGTCGACACCGTCACCGCCTGCTGCTTTGGCGGCGAGGACGGCCGCTCGCTCTATGTGACGACCGCGTCGATGGGGCTCACGCCGGCCGAGCGCCGGCAGCAGCCGCTCGCGGGCAGCGTCTTCGTCACCGATGCCGGAGTGTCCGGGCCGGCCGCGCACCCGTTCGCGGACGATCCTTACGTCGCGTAAGGAAGTAACACGGCGCCCTCTGAGGCCGAGCCGACAAGCGCGCGATAGCGCGCGAACACGCCCCCGGCGTAGCGGAGCGGCGGCGGCTCCCACTCGGCCAGGCGCTCAGTTAGCTCGGCGTCGTCGAGGTCGATCGTCAGCGTCTTGGCGTCGACGTCGATCGTGATCGAGTCGCCGTCCCGGACGACGGCGAGCGGTCCGCCGCGCGCGGCCTCCGGCGAGACGTGCCCGACCATCAGCCCGCGCGTCGCGCCCGAGAAGCGCCCGTCGGTCACGAGCGCGACCGTCTCGCCGAGGCCGGCGCCGACCACCGACGCGGTGACGCTCAGCATCTCCCGCATCCCGGGTCCGCCGGCCGGGCCCTCGTAGCGGACGACCAGCACTTCGCCCGCCCGCACATGTCCCGAGCGCACGGCCTCGGTGCACGACTCCTCGGTGTCGAAGACGCGCGCGGGGCCGGTGTGCGAGCGGCGCTCGGTGCCAGCCAGCTTGATCAGGCTCCCGTCGGGCGCGAGGTTGCCGCGCAGGGCATAGAGCGCGCC
>JBKJSM010000100.1:0-4530 GCA_046594445.1 Gaiellaceae bacterium
GCAGATCTGGCGCACGATCTGGCCGCGAATCCGCGCCTACTTCTACCGCTACGAACGTTTCCGCAGCTTCGAGGAGACCGTCGAGGAGCACCGCATCCTGCTCGCCGCGCTCCAGACGCGCGACCCTGCGATCGCCCTCGCGCAGCTAGAGCGCCACATCGACGTCCCCTCCCCGCCCGCGGCGCCGAAGGTCACGCGCGCATGAGCACACCGCTGCTCGCCGTCAAGAACCTGCGCACCGGCTTCGACACGCCGCAGGGCTTCCTCCGCGCAGTCGACGGCGTCGACTTCGCAATCCCACACGGCGGAACCCTCGCGGTGGTAGGAGAATCGGGCAGCGGCAAGTCCGTCACCGCCCTCTCGGTGATGCGCCTGATCGACGGGACGGGCCGGATCTCCGAGGGCTCGCAGATCCTCTTCGACGGCCGCGACCTCGCCACGCTGGAGGAGAGCGAGCTCGGGAAGATCCGCGGCAACGACATCGCGATGATCTTCCAGGAGCCGATGACCTCCTTGAACCCGGTCTTCACGATCGGCAACCAGATCGCCGAGGCGGTGCGCCTCCACCAGGGCCTGGGCAAGAAGGACGCGCTCGACCGGGCGGTCGAGATGATGCAGCTCGTAGGCATCCCCTCCGCCGAGACGCGCGTCCGGGACTACCCGCACCAGCTTTCCGGCGGCATGCGCCAGCGGGCGATGATCGCTATGGCGCTCAGCTCCGACCCGAAGCTCCTGATCGCCGACGAGCCGACGACTGCGCTCGACGTCACCGTGCAGGCGCAGATCCTCGAGCTGATGAAGGAGCTGCGCGAGCGGCTCGGGATGGCGATCCTGTTGATCACGCACGACCTCGGCGTCGTCGCGGAGATGGTCGACGAGGTGGCGGTCATGTACGCCGGCCGGATCGTCGAGCGCGGCCCCGTCGCCGACATCTTCGAGAGCCCGCAGCACCCGTATACGGAGGCGCTGCTCGACTCGATCCCGCTGCTCGGGATGCGCTACTCGACGCCGCTGAAGGCGATCCGCGGCGTCGTCCCGAGCCCGCTCGAGTGGCCCGACCACTGCCGCTTCGCGCCGCGCTGCGACTACGTCTTCTCCAAGTGCCTGGCGGAGGATCCGCCGCTTCTGCCTGTGCCGCCGCAGGAGTCCGCGTGCTGGCTGTGCGAGAGCGGGCGCCGCATCCCACGGACGACGGAGGTGTTGGCGTGAGCGCCGACCTCTCGACGACCCGGCTCGACCTCGGCACCGGCGGCGACCCGGCCGACGTGCTGCTAAAGGCGCGCGGCGTCAAGAAGCACTTCCCGGTCCGCAAGGGGATCCTCAAGCGGACGGTCGGCCAGCTTCAGGCGGTGGACGGTGTCGACCTCGACGTCTTCCGCGGCGAGACGGTCGGCCTCGTCGGCGAGTCGGGCTGCGGCAAGTCGACGCTCGGCCGCACGCTGCTGCGGCTGGTCGAGCCGACCGCGGGAGAAATCGAGTTCGACGGCGTCGACCTGCGACGCCTCGGGCGCTCGGACATGAAGGCGACGCGCCGGGACATGCAGATCGTCTTTCAGGACTCGGTCGGATCGCTCGACCCCCGGATGAAGGTGAAGGATCTCGTCGGCGAGGGACTGCGGATCCACGGACTCGAGCGCAAGCGCCGCGACGAAGCCGTGATCGACGTGCTCGAGCGTGTCGGCCTCAGCGCCGAGGCTGCCGATCGCTATCCGCACCAGTTCAGCGGCGGCCAGCGCCAGCGGATCGGCCTCGCGCGCGCGCTCGTGCTGCGCCCGAAGTTCATCGTCGCGGACGAGCCGGTCTCGGCGCTCGACGTCTCGATCCAGTCCCAGGTGCTGAACCTGCTCGTCGAGCTGAAGCAGGAGTTCAACCTCACCTATCTCTTCGTCGCCCACGACCTCGCCGTCGTCGGCTACATCTCCGACCGCGTCGCCGTCATGTATCTCGGCAAGATCGTCGAGCTGGCGACCTCCGAGGAGCTCTTCAGCCGGCCGTTGCACCCGTACACGATGGCCCTCCTCTCGGCGAACCCCGAGCCGGTGCCGGGGCGCAAGCGCCAGCGGGTCGTCCTCTCGGGCGACGTGCCGAGCCCGATCAACCCGCCCTCCGGCTGCCGCTTCCGCACGCGCTGCCCGATCGCGCAGCCGATCTGCGCCGAGGTGGAGCCACTGCTCGAGGATCACGGACACAGCCACGGCGCCGCCTGCCACTTCGCCGGGACGCCGATCCACGAGACGCCCGCTCCGCTCGGGTGAGCTTGAGCGACGTCCGGCTCCTGCACGACCAGCGGGTGCCAATGCGCGACGGCGTCCACATCTCTGCCGACGTCTATCTGCCGCTCTCGGGCGGCCCGCACCCGACGATCTACCAGTGGACGCCGTACGAGTCGACGCGCGAGCGGTTCGTGGGCTGGGGCGTCTGGTTCGCGCAGCGCGGCTACGCCGCAGTCGTCTCGGACGTGCGCGGCCGCTACGAGTCGGAGGGCGAATTCGAGGCCTGGAGCAAGGACGGCGTCGACGCCCACGACTCGCTGACCTGGGCCGCCGGCGAGGAGTGGTGCAACGGCCGGATCGGCACCTGGGGCCGCAGCTATGGCGGCCTCGTCCAGTGGCAGCTGATGCACCTCGGCCACCCGAACCTCGAGTGCATCGCGCCGCAGGTGATCCACGACGACTACTTCTGGGACGGCTACTTCACCGGCGGCGCCTTCCAGCTCGCGCTCACGCTCGGCGCGGCGACGCTCTGGACGAGCGCGATCAGCCTGATCACCAGCCCGAGCGCCCGCGATCTGATGCTGAACGACCGCGTCTTCCGCCACCTCCCCCTGATCGAGCTCGACGAGGTCGCGATCGGCCGCAAGGTCGGCTACTGGCGCAAGTGGTGGGAGCACCAGGAGAACGACGCGTACTGGCAGCAGTTCCACCACCGGCCCGACTCGGTGACGGTGCCGATCTTCCAGCAGGGCGGCTGGTTCGACCCCTACTCCGGCTCGCACCTGCGCAACTTCGCCGCGATCGGCGACCGCGTCCCAAACCGGGTGCTGATGGGCCCGTGGTCGCACGAGGAGGAGATCGAGAGCTTCCAGGCCGACGTCGACCTCTCCGCCGCCGTGACCGTGATCCGCGACCACGAGCTCGCCTTCTACGACCGCTATCTCCGCGACGTCGGCAACGACTGGGGGGAGCGCTCCCCGCTCGAGCTCTTCGTCCTCGGCCGCAACGAGTGGCGGGGCGAGAGCGAGTGGCCGCTCCCCGGAACCGAGTTCACGCAGTTCTTCCTCCGCAGTGGCGG
Source organism: Gaiellaceae bacterium (assembly GCA_046594445.1). Taxonomy (GTDB): domain Bacteria; phylum Actinomycetota; class Thermoleophilia; order Gaiellales; family Gaiellaceae; genus Gaiellasilicea. Next base: position 3,292 of record JBKJSM010000100.1, read on the forward strand.
CAAGCTCGATCGCGACGTGCCGCGCTCCGACGAGCCGGGCGACCGCTACAGCTACGACCCGAACGATCCGGTGCCGACGATCGGCGGCGTCAACTCGGTGCTGACGATGACGCAGGGTGCCACGCAGCCGATCCTCCCCGGCCCGCGCGACCAGCGCGAGCTGGAGGCTCGCGACGACGTGCTCTCGTACACGAGCGACGAGCTCGACGCGGACGTCGAGGTGATCGGCCCGGTCGAGATGGTGCTCTTCGCCGCGTCGAGCGCGAAGGACACCGACTTCATCGTCCGGGTCTGCGACGTCTATCCGGACGGCCGCTCGATCTTCATCACCGAGGGGATCCTCCGCGCGCGCTACCGGGGCTCCGTCGCGGGCGAGAGCACCGAGCTGCTGGAGCCGGGCGAGGTCGCCGAGTACCGGATCCGCTGCTATCCCATGGCCAACAGGTTCAAGAAGGGCCACAGGATCCGCCTCGACGTGACCAGCTCGAGCTTCCCCCGCTTCAGCCGCAACCTGAACACCGGCGAAGACGTCGGCACGGGGACGCGGATGGAGGTCGCCCGGCAGACGATCCTGCACACCGACAAGTACCCGTCGCACGTCGTCCTGCCGATCGTGCCGCGGTGAGCTTCGACCTTTCGGGGAAGACAGCGCTCGTCACCGGGTCAACGCGGGGGATCGGGCTTGCGCTCGCCGAGGCGCTCGCGGCGGCCGGCGCCCGCGTAGCGATCAACGGGCGGACGGCCGAGGCCGTCGACGCGGTCGTTGCCGGAATCGAGAGTGCGGTCGCGGCGCCGTTCGACGTCACCGACGAGGAGGCGCTCGTCGCGGCGATCGCAGCGCTCGGCCCGGTCGACATCCTCGTCAACAACACGGGGATGACGCTGCGCAAGCTGCTTGTCGACCTCGAGACCGACGAGTGGCGGCACATGCTCGACGTCAACCTGACGAGCGCGTTCCTCGTCGGCCGCGCCGTCGCGCCGGGGATGATCGAGCGTGGGCACGGCAAGGTCGTCAACGTCTGCTCGCTGATGAGCGAGATCGCGCGGCAGACGACCGGCGGCTACGCGGCGACGAAGGGCGCGCTGAAGATGCTGACCCGGTCGATGTGCGCCGAGTGGGCACGCCACGGGATCCAGGCGAACGGGATCGCGCCCGGCTACTTCCGCACCGACCTGAGCGCGCCGCTGCAGGCGGATGCCGAGTTCGACGCGTGGCTGCGCGCCCGCGTGCCGGCGGGC
>JBKJSM010000132.1:0-6384 GCA_046594445.1 Gaiellaceae bacterium
GCGATGTCGCTGTCCCCGATCGCCCGAGCCAGCGGCGCGACCGCGCTGGAGCGGATCTCGCCGGCCGGCAGCCGGCAGATCACTCCCGGCTCGAGGTCGAGCTGGCCGACCGTGAGCGAGTCGTCGAAGACGGGCCCGGCCGCCCCGGGGCCGCTGCAGAGGTTGGGGTCGCGCACCCAGAGGTAGACGCAGACCGCCTCACCCTTGTCCTTGTCGATCCCGGCGGTGCTGAAGGTCGCCCAGCCCCACGACCAGATCGAATGCGTCTTCAGCTCTTTCGTCACCTGCCGCACCGCGAGCGCCTGGAGCTTGACGATCTCGAGCCACTTGTTCCGCGGCTGCAGCCCCTCGCGCCCGCCGGTTCCGGGCGCGGACTGAAACTGGAGCTCGAGCGCCACCCGGGAGGGTGGAATTCCGATCTCGGTGAAGCGGCGGACGAGCGCCCTCATCCCGCTCCGCATCGAACGGCTCGCACGCACAGGACCTAGCGCGTGCAGTTGTGGCACGTTCGGCGCCGTGAAGAAGACCTGGCGGATCAATAGCGCCGTTGCCGCAAGGTCGCGCCACCACTGGGCCGCCTCGCCGCCCGTGTACGGAGGGTTCGCGATCGTCACCGCGGGGATCGCACCGCGCTCGGCCAGCCTGCGCACCAGCGCGAGCGTGTTCGCCCGGTACTGAGCGGTCGTCGTGGTCCACGGCGTCGGCACCTGGGCGCCGAACAGCTCGTTCAGCGCGATCCACGGGGTCTGGCAGCCGGTGACCGAGACGGCGAAGTCGTAGAGGCGGTCCGCTCGGAGCTGGATCAGCGACGGATCGGCAGGCACCGTCGGCGTCCCGACCCGGTTGTTGAAGTTGAGATCGAAGAAGACCGTGGCCGCGCCGGCCGCACGCGCCTCCGCGGGCTTGACCGTGCCGGAGGTGAACGCGAGCGTCAGCCCGGGCTTCTGCGGCAGAGGAGCGTCATGCCCGGCGAAGTCGACCCAGAGCGGGTTCGAGTCCGGAATCCCGCACTCGCGGGCGAGCGCCGAGCCGGGCAGGACCAGAGCAAGGCACGCAGCGAGGGCGACGGCAAGACGCACCCTCTAGTTGTAGCGAGGGCAAGGAGGGCTTGGTGGAATGTCGCTCGTCGCCGGGGTGCGGTGGGCGTTCCGAGGCAAGGACGCAGGGAGTGCCGATAGCCGGTGCTATCGGCGCGACTGAGGACGCCGCCTCGGGGCGTCCGACGCGGCCCGGCGGCTCAGCGCCTGTTCCGCCAAGCCCTCCTACGGAAGGTTGCGACGCCACAACACGAACCCGAGCGGCACGAACGCGCCGAGGGCGAGCCATGGCGCAAGCTCGGTGCGTGAGCTCTCACGCCAGAGTGGGCGTCTCGCACCCTCGCCGAGCAGGACGCGGAGCGCACGCTTCGCTTCCTCCAAATCCCGTTCGGGGAATGCCTGGCCGGAGGAGGCCTCGGCAAGCCGCCGCAAGTCCGGCCCGCTGCGGGCATCGGGACGGTAGCCCGCGTCTCCGAGCCCGCCCCAGATCCGCTCCCGCCCATCCCACACGTGCACGAAGAGCAGCTCGAGCCGCTGCCGGCGGAGCGAGGCACCGAGCTTCCTGACCGCGTACTGGTCGGTCTCGAAATCGCTCAGGACGACCACGATCCGCCGCTCCGGCGTCGGGGGGAAGAAGCCCTGCGGGCCGAGCTGCGCCAGTGCACCGAGGTCGGTCGCGTTGCGCTTCCGCTCGCTGGGAGGAGGTCGCTCGATCCCGATCGAGCGCGCCAGCGTCGCGGAGTAGACGTCCTGGTCGAGCGTCGGGAAGAGATGCGGCAGCACGCGGTCGGTCAGCGACGCGGCCCCGACCTTCATCTCGGGTACCGCCGCGCGGAGCTCCTGGGCAGCCGCGCGGGCACGCGCGATTCGGGTCGCAGAGCGACGGTTGGACGCGGCGAGCATCGAGCGGGTCGAGTCGATCACGACATAGGCGTTGACGTCGATGCGCTCGTGGCGCATTGCCCCGCGCTCCAGGATCGGTTGCGCCGCCGCCGCGCCGACGAGAGCGCCCACGGCGGCGAGCGAGACCGCCAGGAGTACGGTCACCGTGCGAGGCGGCCGGGCAAGTCCGAGCACGCCTCGTACGCGTCGGCCACGAAGCTCGGAGAGCGCGAGGGCGGCGAGGGGCACGAGCGCGGCGAGAGCGACAAGGGCACCGGCCGGGGTCAGCAGCGAGACGTGCATCAGTAGCCGCTGCCGCGCCGGCTCAGCGCCGCGCCGCCGAACTCCGTCCCCTCCTGCCCGCTGGAACCGCCGCCGCCCTGCCCACGGCTGCGCTCGTCCGCGACCAGCCGGAGCATCGACTCGAGATTGAACTTCGAGTCGTCGTTCGAGGGGTCGAGGACGATCGCGCGGCGGAACGCCGAGCTCGCCGCGCGGACGACCTGCGGGCGCTCGGCCTGGTCGGGCGGCGTCAGCAGCGCCAGGACCCCGAGCAACGTCGCCGTCTGCGACGCTCCCGGCCCGAGGTCGGCTTCGGCCTCGGCGAGCGCGGCCTGCGCCTGCGCGCGCGCGGCGAGCCGCTCCGGCGCCGGGATCGACCGGTCGCGCGGCCGCCCGAGCCAGAAGCGCTGCACCGCCTCGCGTTGCGCGACGTCGTCGCGCGCGCCGAGCAGGCGCCCGCCCACGCCCAGCGGAAGCACCCCCGTGACGTCCCAGTAGCCGGGGATACGCGGCTGCGCGAGGAAGCGCGCGTCGTCGCCCTCGATCGTGCGCCGCACGCGAGCAACGTCGAGGGCGAGCAGGAGCAAGGCGAGGCCGAGCAGGAGGCCGGCTGCCACGAGCGCGACCGGGAGGCGTGCTCTCATGCGGTCCTCGGCAGGTCGAGCCGGCGACCGCGCAGCTCGTTCAGGGCCAGAGCCAGCAGCAGCACGAGGCCGACGACGACGAGGGCCGCCGGCGGTCGGGCGCTCGGCGGCTCGAAGCGGGCTGTGATCCCGCCCTTCGCGAAGAAGCGGTTCCAGTCGGAGAACGCCTGTCTGCCGACCTGGTTGGCGAAGTAGGCGCGATTCTCGTCGAGGGGATAGAGCGGCACGATCCGCATCGGGAGCTTCGAGCGCCGCAACCGTGCGAGCGCGGCCGCAAGGGGATCGGCGTCGGCGTCCGCGGTGTCGAGGTCGCTGATCAGCAGAATCGAGCCCGCATTGCCCTCGCGCTCGATCATCTCGCGCGCCCGCTCGATCGCAACGGAGATCTTCGTGCCGCCCCGAAAGCCTCCAGACCACGGATCGGCCGCGTACAGCGGCCCGCCGGTCTGTTCGTCGAGCTCGCCCGTAACGGGGGTGAGATAGCGCAGCACGGGCTTGAGCTCGGACGCCGGCGAACCGGTCGGCAGCAGCTCGTACGCGATGTCCGAGAAGAGGACGAGTCCGACGCGCGCGTCGCTCGCCGCCAGCTCGGTCATCGCGTTTCGCATCCGCTCGTACGCGACCTCGGGGATGCTGAGCGAGAGGTCGAGCACGACGACGACGCTCGCGCCGGCCGGCAGCAGGCTCACGCGGGCGGGCTCGCTGCGGCGGGCGGCGACGTTGAGCGCCAGCGCCGCGAGACCGACCACAATCGCGAGCGCCGCCGAGACGAGCGCCGTCCTCCGGGCCGCCCGGCGGAGGTCTGCGGCGTCGCTGAACGGGATCCCCCTCATCGCGCCGTCCCCTTCGCAAGCTCGGCCAGCTCCTCTGCGTCCAGCTCCGACGGGCGGGGCTCGGACCAGGCGAGAGCGCGCGCGGGCTCGGCGAGCTTCGGGTCGCGCTCCGCATCGAGTGCCAGCGCCAGCGCCTCGAGCGCTGCCCGCCGCTCGTCGTCGCTGCGGGCGGCGCGAAGCAGCGCGAGCGCGCGATCGAGCCGTGAGACCTCGGGCGCGCCACCCAGCCGTCCGCGCCGCCACAGACGCCAGCCGGCCGCGGCGGACGCCCCGGTCAGCAGCAGCCCGCCGCCCGCGAGCAGCCAGGCGAGCAAGGTCGGCGACACGCGGTAAGACGGCTCCGGCAGCGAGACAGCGGCGCGCCAGCGCGGCGGCCAGTCGTCGGGGCCCTCGCCGGTTTCCTCCGGCACGAATTCCCGCGGCGGCATGCGCGACATGATCGTCACCGCCGGCCACTCCACTTCGTGGACGCGACCACCGACCGACGTGATCCGCGCGTTGCCGAAGCTCGCCCGGTACTCGCGCTCGAACCCGATGCAGGAGAGAGTCAGGCACTGGAGCTCGATCGTGTAGACGAGCGCCGTCAAGTTGCCGGCGTCGACGCGCTCGACGGTGGTGACGTCCCGCCACGGCGAGAAGCGCGCCAGCAGCCTGACCGAGTCGACGTCGATCTTGTCCCGGTCGAGCAGGATGCGCAGCCGCGCGGTCAGCGGATCGCCGAACGCGACCGTCTGCGGCGTGATCGTGCTGGCAACCGCGAACGACTGTCCGGGCCGCAGCGAGAGATCCTCGCCGCCGGCTGCGCAGCCCGCTGCGACCGCGACGAGCAGCGCGGCGAGCGCTCGCGCTACCACCAGCGCCCCCGTTCCGTCAGCCGCCGCTCGGCCCAGTCGAGGAAGGCGGCGTGCACCGCCGAGGGGCTGCTCTGCTCCAGGAGTAGCGGCTCGAGCCCGATCTGCTCGAAGCCGTCCAGGAGCTCGCGATGACGGCGCTCGTGGTGTTCGCGGCGCGCGGCGACCTCGCGGCGGCTCAGGCGCACGCGGGCGCTCTCGCCGGCGCTCACATCCACGATCGGCACGGCGATCCCACTTACCTCCGGGAAGCTGCTCTCCCAGGTGGGATCCTGGATCACGACAGGGATCACGTCCCAGCCGCGCTCGACGGCCTCCAGCCAGGTGTCCCGCGGCGGCGGCGCGAGGAAGTCCGAGAGGACGAAGATGAACGAGCCGAGCGGGAGCGCCGGCCGCTGGTAGGCCAGCCGCTCGAGGCCAAGGGCGATCGTGTCCTCGGGCGCATCGAAGGTGGCGCGCTCCTCGCCCTGCCAGAGGTCGCGCCGGCCGCGCGGCGCGCGCCAGTACGCCTCGCCACCGGCGAAGTCGAGGTAGGCCGGGAGACTGCGTGCCGCCAGCGCGCTGCGCAGGACGATCTCGACCGCGTGGTCGAGCGCCTCCCACTTGCGGAGCCAGGGGAATGGGTCGGCGTAGAGCGCCATCGAGGGCCGCCGGTCTGCGAGGACGACGACGCCGGGCGCCTCCTCCGAGTAGCGCTCGCGGACGATGAACTCGTCGAGCCCGCGGGCGGCGGAGAGCTTCGCCGAGGCGGCCCAGTCGATCGTGTCCACGTTGTCGCCGGGCCGATAGGCGCGCGAGCCCGCCACGTCGGTGCCGACGCCGCGGCGGGCGCTGCGCATCGCGGCATAGGAGACGCCGATCAGGGGCCGGCGGGGCACGAGCGGGAAGATCTGCTCGACCGAAGACACCGGTGCTTAGTGGCCCGGGGGTGGCGCGCTCGCCAGGCACTGCTCCTGCAGCTGAGCCGCGGCGGCTGGCCACCCGGAGCGGCGTACCTCGGCAAGGAAGCTCGGGCGAAAGACGATCCGGTGCATGACGACCGGGGCGAACAGCAGCTCGACGTCCGCTGGGACGACATAGCCGCGACCCTGGAGCAAGGCCCAGGCGCGCGCGGCCGACTCGAGCGCCAGGCTGCCGCGGACCGAGCTCCCGATCGCAACGGGCTCGAGATCCCGGGTCGCGCGCACGAGGCCGACGATCCAGCGGCGCAGCAGGTCGTCGACGTAGACGGACTGGGAGGCGACCCGCAGCTCGTGGATGTCCGCCAGGTCGACGACCGGCTCGAGCAGGTCGATCGGGTGGCCGGAGCGCTGTTCCTCGACGATCCGAACCTCGTCCTCGAGCCCGGGATAGCCGAGCGTGGTGCGCATGAAGAAGCGGTCGAGCTGCGCCTCGGGCAGCGGGAAAGTCCCCTCGAACTCGATCGGGTTCTCCGTCGCCAGGAGCAGGAACGGCTGCGGCACCGGCCGCGTCTCCCCGTCGACCGTCACCTGCCCTTCCGCCATCGCCTCGAGCAGCGCCGACTGGGTCTTCGGCATCGCGCGGTTGATCTCGTCGACGAGGACGATGTTGGCGAAGATCGGCCCGGGGCGGAACTCAAAGTCCCGCTCGCGCTGGTTGTAGATCGACAGGCCCGTGACGTCGGTGGGCTGGAGATCGGGAGTGCACTGGATGCGCGACGACTCGACGCCGTCGATCGACTGGGCGATCGCGCGCGCCAAGATCGTCTTCGCGGTGCCCGGCACGTCCTCGAGCAGGACGTGCCCACCGCAGAGCAGCGCGGCCAGCACGAGCTCGATCCGGTCGCGCTTGCCGTGGACGACAGTTTCGACGTTGTCGAGGAACCGCGTCGCCA
>JBKJSM010000060.1:0-3199 GCA_046594445.1 Gaiellaceae bacterium
GCCCAGGAGTGCGTCAGCTGCCGCTTCCGATCCACTCCTCGCCGCCCTCGTAGACCTCCTTCTTCCAGAGCGGCACGGTCTGCTTGAGCGTGTCGATCGCCTCCTTGCACGCGGTGAGCGCGTCGGCACGGTGCGGTGACGAGGCGGCTATGACGACGCTCGGCTCGCCGATCTCGACCCGCCCGACCCGGTGGTGAATCGCGATCGCGGCCAGGTCGTGCCGCGAGGTCAGCTCGGCGGCAAGCTCCGCCATCACCTGCTCCGCCATCCCCTCGTAGGCCTCGTAGTCGAGGTAGAGCACGTTGCGGCCGCGCGAGCGGTTGCGCACCGTGCCGGTGAAGGTGGCGATCGCGCCGGCTTCGTCGCGGCTCACCTCCCGCACGGCCGCATCGAGCGAGAGCGGCTCGCCGGTGAGCCGAAAGTCGCCGCCCGAGACGGGCGGGATCAGCGCCACCTCGTCTCCCTCGGCGAGATCCGTGTCCGCGGGGGCGTAGCTCTTGTTGACCGCGTACAGGAGGCCTGAAGGCTCGTCGCCGAGGCCGAGCGCCGGCCAGACGTCGCCGACCCGTGCGCCGTCGGCGAGGTCGAGCTCGCGGGCGCCGGTGCCGGCCCGCTCGCGCAGCCCGGCGAAGAGGCGGATGCTCACCTGCACGGCCTGAGCGTAGACGAGGCAGGGCGGGTTGCCTCGCAGGGGCGTGTCATGTTACGTATGCCGCATGTCCGTGACCGCGCCGCAGTCGGCCGCCCCCCGGGCGAGCCTGAACGAACGCGTCTACGAGACGCTGAAGCGCCGGCTCGTCAGCCGTGAGCTCGGCCCCGGGGAGAAGGTCAGCCTCCATGAGCTCGCCGCGTCGCTCGGCGTCTCGCGCAGCCCCGTCCATCACGCGCTCACGCGTCTCGTCTCCGAGGGCTTGCTCACTGTCAAGTCCCGTCGCGGCTACTACGTGACCGCCCTGACCGAGGCGGCGATCGCCGAGGGCTACGACGTCCGGCTTGCGCTCGAGCTGCAGGCGGCCGAGACGGCGGTCGGCCGCGTCGCCGGCGCGGGCCTGCGCCGCTTCCGCGCCCTCCACGAGGCGACGGTGGCGGCGGTCTCCCATGCCGAGTGGGACGCCGCCAACGCCTTCTTTCACGAGCATCAGGTCGACCTCGCGGGGAACAGCCTGCTCTCGCGCTTCTACCGCGAGCTGTCGGTGAACCTGATGATGCAGGTGATCCGCGGCGGCAAGCTCGAGGGCGGCTCCTACCTGCCGACCGAGCACGGCGCCATCGTCGACGCTTATGAAACAGGCGACCTCGAAGCGGCGCGGGCGGCGATCCGCGCCCACATCGCCACGGGGCGGCGGATCGCCCTGGACGCGATCGAGTCGACCGGGGGCGTCCTCTAGCTCGGCAGCGGCACCGGCAGCTCAGCGGGCGCGCCGTTCACGAACAACTGCGGCGCACCGGGCCCGGGAGCCTCCGCGAAGCGGGAAAGGATCGTCGACCCCGAGAAGAAGCCGAGCACTCGCAGCGTCTCAGACCCCGTGTTACGCACGTCGTGGGGCACCGACGCGGGAACGAGGGCCGTCTGGCCTGCGGACAGCGGGCCACTCTCGTCTCCCACCGTCGCCTCCCCAGAGCCTTCGAGCACGAGCAGGATCTCCTCGGCGCTATCGGTGTGAGACCCGAGCGCTACACCAGGATCGAGCTCGAAGAGGACTACCGCGGTGCTGGCCCCGCCCGTGCCTTCGTGCATGGGAAACGCGTAGCGCATGCCCTCCTGCTCGAACATCTCCACGCGATCGAGATCGACGGTGAACATAGAACTCCTTTCGTCGCACACTATTGTGCATCGATATTAACGATACAGTTCTGTGCAGTCAAATGGCTCGCACGTATCACCTGAAGAGGCGCGCCGAGCGGCTCGCGGAAACGCGGCAGCGGATCGTCGACGCGGCTGTCGAGCTGCACACGACGCTCGGTCCCGCCAGAACGCCCGTAACTGCGGTTGCGGAGCGGGCCGGCGTGCAGCGCCACACCGTGTACGCGCACTTCCCCGATCGCAGCACGCTGCTCGCGGCGTGCACGGCGCACTGGGCGGCGCTGCACCCGTTCCCGGACTCGGAGCGTGTCGCGGCGCTCCGAGAGGGGCTCGATGCCGTCTACAAGTGGTACGCCGCGGTGGAGCACGACCTTGTCGTTTTCGCCCGCGACGCGGCAGAGCTCGGAGACGTCGAGGTCGAGCACCTTCAGCTCCTGGATGAGCTTCGTCGCCGTCTCGGGCGCGGACGCAGCCGGCGCGCCCGGGCGGCGATCGGACACGCGCTCGAGTTCGAGACGTGGCGCTCGCTCGTCCGGCGCCAGAGACTCTCGCGCCGTGCGGCGGTCGACCTGATGGTACGGCTCGTCGACAACCTCTAGCCTTCGATCGATGGCGATGGACGAGAACCGGCGAGAGACCGAGTCCGGAATCGAGATCGCCCCCGTCTACGGAGAGGGCGAGCAGCCCGGAGAGTTCCCGTACACCCGCGGGCCCTACCCCGACATGTACCGCGGCCGGCCCTGGACGATCCGCCAGTACGCCGGCTTCGGCTCGCCGGAGGAGACGAACGCGCGCTTCCGCTACCTGCTCGAGCGGGGGCAGACCGGGCTTTCGGTCGCGTTCGACCTGCCGACCCAGCTCGGCTACGACTCCGACGACCCGCACGCGCTCGGCGAGGTCGGCCGCACCGGCGTCCCGATCGACTCGCTCGACGATATGCGCGTCCTGCTCGACTCGATCCCGCTCGACGAGGTCTCGACCTCGATGACGATCAACGCGCCCGCCGCGCTGCTCGTGCTGCTGTACGAGCTCGTCGCCGAGGAGCAGGGCGTGCCGGGCACGGCGCTGCGCGGGACCGCGCAAAACGACATCCTCAAGGAGTACATCGCCCGCGGGAACTACATCTTTCCGCCGCGGCCCTCGATGCGGATCACGACCGACCTGTTCGCGTACGCGGCCGAGCGACTGCCGAGCTGGAACACGATCTCGATCTCGGGGTACCACATCCGCGAGGCCGGGTCGACCGCTGTTCAGGAGCTCGCCTTCACGCTCGCGAACGGGATCGCCTACGCCCAGGCGGCCGTCGACGCAGGCCTCTCGCCGGACGACTTCGGCGCGCGGCTCTCCTTCTTCTTCAACGCGCACAACAACTTCTTCCAGGAGGTGGCGAAGTTC
>JBKJSM010000034.1:0-11763 GCA_046594445.1 Gaiellaceae bacterium
ACGAACTTTTTCCGCGCCGTCCGCGAGGGCAGCGTCGAGGCGCGCTCCCGCCCGCTCCACCGCGGCAGCCGCACGATCGTCGTCGAGACCGACCTCTTCGACGACGCGGAGAAGCACATCGCCCGCGTCACGCAGACGCAGGCTGTCCTTTAGGCCGGGGGGAGATTCACATGAAGCTGAAGTCCGGCGGAAAGAGCGCGAGCAGAATGCTTCCCGTAGCAACGATTACGGGGATGAGCGCGGCGAATGGAATCCGCCTCGCCGCACTCCGGCGCAATTCGGTCTCCCCAGCCACCGCAGCAGTAACGAGCGCCGCCGAACCTACGACGCCCGCCGCGAGACTGGCTACGAAGACGCCAATCAGCAGCGGCGCTACCCACGCTTCGCCGTCGACCCCTGTGGCCTCGATCGCCACCGCGCAGAAACCGAGGGCGGCTACGAAGGCATAGCTCAGAAGTCCGAGCCGCGTCCCAACGCGGATCAGCGTCAGCGACCGATCAGCAGCCGGCATCGCATTACCCGAAGGTCTGAAGCTTCAGCTGGTACTGGCGCTTCTCGCTGACAGCGCCCTCACTCCGGACGCGCACGAAGTAGCGGCCGGCCTCGAGACGCGTACGAATCTCTCGTGTCACTCCGTTCACCTCCGCTGTCAGCACCACGCCCGACTCGTCGATGAGCTCGAGCCGGAAGTCGCCTAGGAGCTGGACACGATACGTCGAGCTGCCGTCTGCGACGAAGGTGAACCAGTCCTCGCCAAGCGGCGCCCCGGTCGACAACTGAAGGTGGTCGCCGTCCAGGATGGGTCGAGCGGCGAAGCGCCGACTCGGGCCGCCGTCCGGGGCAAGCTCCTGCGCGCCGGCGACGTGGACGCTTTCGGCGTTCCCCGCCTGATCGACGGCGAAGTATGCGATTCGCGCCGCGGCCGGGGCTGTGAAGGCTCCCTCGTACACCAGCTCCGGACCGTCATCGACGCTGTATCGAATCGAGCCGACTCCAGATCCCGTGTCCGTGGCCTCCAACGAGAGGGTGGCCGTCCCTCCCTCGCTCCATCCTGCGGCCTCGGTGACCGGCGCGTCGGCGTCACTTGCATGTTCTCCCTCGGCGATGCTTCCAGGCGCGACAACTCGATCGACCGTGCCGTTCCCGTCGGCGTCGATCGCCAGACGGATCTCCTCGAGAACCGGCTCGCTGCCGAACGTGAGGGACATTCGTCCGCCCACCGGTACCTCAAGCTGATCGAACGTTCCGGTCGCGGCGATGATCCCGTTGTCGAGCCGACGGACGCGAAGCCGAAGCGGTCGTCCGTCGGTGGCCGTGAAGTCACCGACGAACGTTCCCGGTCGGTTCAAGGTGAAGATCTGCGTTTCGAGGATCCCATTCGGCGAATCCGCTGGGAAGCGCCAAAGGGCGCCACCGTCGAGACTGCTGACAAAACCGGCTGAGCCATCGGAGAATGCGCCTTCGACGACGCCGAGCGAGCCGCCCGCGAGCGCATCCACGGATCCAACCGCCCCGCCCACGATCTCGAGTTGCACGCCGTCCGCCGGAATCGGCTCCTCCATCCCCGGCAGGGATGGGGCCGCCGACTGCGACAGGCTCGACGTGCTTCGCTCCGCCTGCTGGCCGCAGTCGCGGAGCGGGGGTTGTTCGCCGGTCTCGTAGAACTGGGCGACGTACTCGATCACCTCTGGTGTCTGCGCCAGCTCGAGGTGCTCGCGATTGAAGTAGCGGTTGGGAATGCCATTGCGATTGTCGAATGGGGAGGTGTCCCCCAGACACGAGCGCAGGTCGGCTGAGTTGACGAGAACCGTGCCATCACCGGCCTGCGCGCTGGTGTGCACCTCGTAGTGGATCTCTGTCTCCTCGCGGCACGCCGGCTCGCGTCCGCGGACACACCGTCGGACCGTGCGGCGCCGCTCGTCGACGTAATCGTAGGTTTGCTGACCCGATCCGACCACGCGAAGCATCTCGACGCCAACCCCGGAGGGGATGGAGAAGTCGTCGAGGCCACTTCCGGAGCCGTCGCCGTGGAATGTGTCTGCTTCACCCATCAACTGCGCATTCCTGTGTGCCTTCACGATCGCTGTCCAGTCGTGGTAGTCCTGGAATCCGCTCGTTCGCCGAAGCGGGCTGCCATTCGCCGTGTGGAAGGAGCGGCTCGGCATCAGCTCGTACACGCCCGGCATGTTCCTGACCGCCTCTTGGCTCGTGGCCGGGTCGAGTAGGCAGACACCGGCCGGCTCGATCAGACAAGGGGTGCGGAACTCAACGAGCCCCAGCGCCTTGGGCGAGCCGAGCACCGGGGTACCGAGCGTCACGACACGACGTATCAGAACCGTGCCGGCCAGCTTCTGAAGTGCCGACATGGTGACGAGCCCTCCCTGCGAGTGCGCGAGCACGTCGAAGCGACATGTCTCGCACCCGGCGGTGCTCCTTCATGAACGCGATCAGACGATTCCCGTTCTCAGTCGCGCTGCGACGCCAATCGAACGGGAAAACGAGCAGATCTTCGCCTTCCACGTAGCCTGCCTCGGCGAGCAGCCCGATCGTCGGAGCGTAGATCGGTTGCGGGCCGAGACCGATCGTGCCCGGTCCGTAGGGATCGAACGAGCGCACGATGTCGGAGGCGTGTGCGGAGGAGACGCCAGGCCATTCATCCCTGCCGGTTTCGTCGAGCCGCAGGTCGCGCAGCCATTCGTCGTTCTTCCAGTAGAGGCTGCCGGCCCGAGGCCACAACTCGTCGCCAGACCGCTCAAGGACGCTCCCGGTGATCCCCGGGACGAATATGAGCGGTACGCGTGTGGACTGGGTCAGCACGAAGGCGCGGCTCTCGCCGTCGAGGCGGCCGTTGCCTGCGATCAGGCCGTCGTCGGCGATCCCGACTGGGTCGAGAAGCTGCCACCCGGGCGGGTTCCCCGCGACGGTGGTCAGCGGTGTCATCACGCCCTCCGAGTGCAGCCAACCGCCGGTGGAGCCGCGACCGACGACATCGTTTTCAGCGTTGATGCCCGTCCCGATGCTCGTCAGCTCGCCGGGCAGCGTGCCGAGGTCAACGGCAGCGAGTGGGCCTGCCGAACGGAACGCATGCGACAGACCGTTCGTCAGCCTCGCCTCGCCAACCGCGGTACCCGCCGCGTTGACGTCGTACGCAACGCTGAACTGCCCGCCCAAATTGCTCAGACCAGTGACCGCTCCGGCTTCGTAGCGCCACGCGAAGCTCTGGGGGTAGAACACGGTCGACCAGAGGCCCCCACCGACGACCTGGCCGCGGTTGTTAATCGCATAGGCGGCGCTGTTACGTCCGCCGAGCAGCGGTAGAAGATCGAGGCCTCCGATCCAGCGGGCCGGCCGCGCATTCGTTCCGCTGACCATCGCACCGACGATCGTTCCGCTGTCGTTGATGTCCTTTGCCCGCAATCCGGCGAGGCTGCCGAGATCGCGGAAGCCGTCGTCGTCGTGAACGAAGTAGCCCCCGGAATGCGCGCCGAGAACGAGGCCGCTGTCGCTGATCGCGATCCCGAAGGTCGACTTCCCGTCGAGCTCGCCCAGGTCGACCCGCCTTCCCTCCCTGACGACGAACGCCTGCGCGGAGCCGTCGGGGCGACGCCACGTCCCGAGGATCTCACCGCCCGCATTGACGTCAGCGACGGTTGCGACTGTCCCAAGCGGGCCGACGACCGGCTTGACGAAGTAGTCGGCGGCACGTGCAGAGGAGTCGCCACCGCACAATGCGGCTGCGACGCAGCCGCAGAGAAGGAGGCGACGGGACAAGCCTCTCAGGTACAAGGCCGCCGCGGTTTGTTGTCAACTGTCCTAAGTGGACAGTGTTAGGCGGCGACAGGCTCGCGCTGCGCGAGCACCGCACGGAGAAACTCGCCCGTGAAGGAGCCTTCGGTCTCTGCGACCTGCTCCGGCGTCCCGGCCGCGATCAGCTCACCGCCGGCCTCGCCGCCTTCGGGGCCGAGGTCGACGACCCAGTCGGCCTGCTTGATCACGTCCAAGTTGTGCTCGATCACGAGCACCGTGTTGCCGGCGTCGACGAGACGCTGCAGCACCTCGAGCAGCTTCTCGATGTCGGCGAAGTGGAGCCCGGTCGTCGGCTCGTCGAGGATGTAGAGCGTCCGCCCGGTCGCGACCTTGCAGAGCTCGGCGGCGAGCTTGACCCGCTGCGCCTCGCCGCCGGAGAGCGTCGTCGCCGGCTGGCCGAGCTTGACGTAGTCGAGCCCGACGTCGTGCAGCGTCTGCAGCCGCCGGTGCAGCTTCGGGATCTTCGCGAAGAAGCCGAGCGCCTCCTCGATGGACATCTCGAGCACGTCGGCGATCGACTTCCCCTTGAAGCGAACCTCGAGCGTCTCCTTGTTGTAGCGGTGCCCGTGGCAGGTTTCGCACTGCACGTACACGTCCGGTAGGAAGTGCATCTCGATCTTGATGGTGCCGTCGCCCTTGCAGGTCTCGCAGCGGCCGCCGCGGACGTTGAACGAGAAGCGGCCCGGCTTGTAGCCGCGCACCTTCGACTCGGGGGTGAGCGAGTACAGCTCGCGGATGTGCGTGAACAGGTCGATGTAGGTGGCGGGGTTCGAGCGCGGCGTGCGGCCGATCGGCTTCTGGTCGATGTCGATCACCTTGTCGAAGACGTCGATCCCCTCGACGGTGTCGTGATCGCCGGGCTTGACGCGCATGCGGTTGAGCCGGTTCGCGCAGGCCTTGTAGACGATCTCGTTCACGAGCGTCGACTTGCCCGATCCGGAGACGCCGGTGACGCAGACGAACTTGGCGACCGGGAACTCGACGTCGATGCCCTTCAGGTTGTGCATCGCCGCGCCGCGGACTGTGAAGTGGCCGCGGTCGTCCTCGCGCCGCGGCGGGATCGCGATCTTTCGCTCGCCGGAGAGGAACTGGCCTGTGACGGAGGCCTTGTTCCGCATCACGTCCTTCGCCGTGCCCTCGGCGACGACGTAACCGCCATGCTCCCCCGCTCCCGGGCCCATGTCGACGAGGTGGTCGGCGGTGCGCATCATCTGCTCGTCGTGCTCGACCACGAGGACGGTGTTGCCGAGATCCTTGAGCCGCTGGAGCGTCCCGATCAGCTTGCCGTTGTCGCGCTGGTGCAGTCCGATCGACGGCTCGTCCAGGATGTAGAGGACGCCCACAAGCTGCGAGCCGATCTGCGTCGCGAGCCGCAGGCGCTGCGCCTCGCCGCCGGAGAGCGTCTTCGCCGCCCGGTCGAGCTGGAGGTAGCCGACGCCGACGTTGTCGAGGAAGGTGAGCCGCTCGCGGATCTCCTTGACGATCCGGTGGCCGATCAGCTCTTCCGTCGGCGTCAGCCCGAGCTCGTCCAGGAACGCGAGCGAGCGCGTCACCGACATCTTCGTGA
Source organism: Gaiellaceae bacterium (assembly GCA_046594445.1). Classification (GTDB taxonomy): domain Bacteria; phylum Actinomycetota; class Thermoleophilia; order Gaiellales; family Gaiellaceae; genus Gaiellasilicea. The sequence goes on from JBKJSM010000034.1 coordinate 5,375, forward strand.
ACTCGTTGATCGACTGGGAGCCGATCGTGACCGCGAGCACTTCCGGCTTCAGCCGCGCGCCGTTGCAGGTGCCGCAGGGCCGGAAGCTCATGTACTCCTCGATCCGCTCTCGCTGCTGCGCCGAGTCGGTCTCCTTGTAGCGGCGCTGCAGCGAAATGAGGATCCCCTCGAACGCCATCGTGTACGAGCGGCGCCGGCCCATCCGGTTCCGATACTGGACGTAGAGCTTCTCGCCCTTGGTGCCGTAGAGGAAGAGATCCTGCTGCTCGGTCGCGAGGTCGCGCCAGGCGGTGTCGGGGTCGATCTCGTAGCGGTCGCAGATCGCCTGGACGACCGAGTCGTAGAAGCCGCCGTTGCCGACCGACCACGGAACGAGCGCGCCGTCGCCGACCGAGACGGAGGTGTCCGGCACGATCAGGTCGGGGTCGATCTCGAGCTGCGAGCCGAGCCCCGTGCAGCGCGGGCAGGCGCCGTGGGGCGAGTTGAACGAGAAGATCCGCGGCTGCAGCTCGGGCAGCGAGACGCCGTGCTCGGGGCAGGCGAACTTCTCGCTGAAGAGCATCGACTCGCCATCGACGACGTCTACTGCGACGAGCCCGTCGGCGAGCGACGCAGCCGTCTCGACGGACTGGGTCAGCCGCTGGCGCAGGTCGGGCTTCAGCACCAGCCGGTCGACCACGACCTCGATCTCGTGCTTGAACTTCTTGTCGAGGACGATCTCCTCCTCGAGGAGGCGCTGCTCGCCGTCCACCTTGACGCGCGTGAACCCGTCGGCGCGCAGCTCCTCGAGCACGTCGCGGAACTCCCCCTTCCGGTCGCGCACGACCGGTGCGTTGACGGTGAACCGCGTCCCCTCGGAAAGCGCGAGGATCTGCTCGACGATCTGGTCGAGGCTCTGCCCGGCGATCGGGCGGCCGCAGACGGGGCAGTGAGGACGGCCGACGCGCGCGTAGAGCAGGCGCAGGTAGTCGTAGATCTCGGTGACCGTGCCGACCGTCGAGCGCGGGTTGCGCGAGGTCGTCTTCTGGTCGATCGAGATCGCCGGCGAGAGCCCGTCGATCGAGTCCACGTCCGGCTTCTCCATCATCTGGAGGAACTGGCGCGCGTACGCGGAGAGGCTCTCGACGTAGCGGCGCTGACCTTCGGCGTAGATCGTGTCGAACGCCAACGACGACTTGCCGGAGCCCGAGAGCCCCGTGATGCAGATCAGGGCGTTCCGCGGCAGCCGGACGTCGATGTCCTTGAGGTTGTGCTCGCGGGCCCCGTGGACGAACAGTTCCTCGACGGCCATCAGGGGCCATTGTAGCGTCGGAGTCTCGATCGAACAAGTGTTCGCTTCGGGTCGGACTTCACGTGCCGATCGAAACGAAATCCTCACACTCGCCTCGCGGTTTGCTCACACTTCAGGTGCAGGCTCTTCTCCATGAGGACACTCGTGGTCATCTTCGGACTGCTGACAATTCTCGTCGCAGTCCTTCCGCACTAGTTACTGACGCGGTCCACGTGGGAACAGCCGGACGATGGCCGTGACCGCAAAGCGCGCCGCACTCGCCACGCTCGTCGCGGGGGGCATCGTCGTGCTCGCGCTCGCGCTCTGGAAGATCCGCCTGCTCGTCGCGCTGCTCTTCTTCGCATTCATCATCGCGGCGGCGATGCGGCCGGGGATCGAAGCCCTGCGCCGGCGGCGCGTGCCACGGGGCTTCGGGATCGCGCTCCACTACCTCGTCCTCGCGGGCTTCATCACGGCGCTCCTCTGGCTCGTCGTCCCTCGGGCGACCGACCAGGTGGGGAAAGCGGTTCCGGGCTCGCGCGACGAGCTCGCCGAGGAAGCGAGCGACTCGACCGGCGTGCGGCACCAGATCCTCGTCGGGATCCAAGACCGGCTCGAGGAGCTCCCCTCGGCGAACGAGCTGGTCGACCCCGCCCTCGAGGTCGGTCTGATCGGGTTCGAGATCTTGATCGGGATCTTCTTCGTGCTCGCGAGCGCGGCGTACTGGATCTTCGAGCGCGACAAGGCGGTGAACCTCGTCTGCTCGCTGCTACCGCGACCGAGCCGGAAGAAGGTGCGAGACACGTGGGACCTGATCGACCTGAAGCTCGGCGCGTACGTGCGCGGGCAGGCTCTGCTCATCGTCGCGGTCGGCACCGTGCTCTCGCTCGTCTTCTGGGCGATCGGGCTGCCCTACTGGCTCCTGATCGGGATCTTCGCGGGAATCGTGGAGATCGTTCCCGTGATCGGGCCGATCACCGCGGGCGCCGTCGCGATCGGCGTCGGCCTGACGGTTTCGCTCCAACTCGCCGTGCTGGCCGGAGTCGCCGTCTTCGCGGTGCGGATGCTCGAGGACTACATCATCATCCCGCGCGTGCTCGGCGAGGCCGTCGGGCTCTCCCCTCTGCTCGTGCTCTTCTCGATCACGAGCACGGCGTTGATCTTCGGCGAGTTCGCCGTCCTGCTCGCGATCCCGCTGGCCGCCGTGCTGGCGACGCTGATCGACGTGATCGTCCGCGGCAAGGACCCGACCGAGGAGGACGTGCCCACTGTGATCTTCAGCCCGTCGGACTCCGAGACGGTCTAGCTCAAGCTTTGCGCCAGCGGCCGAAGATGAGGCCTCCGAGCGTGAGCCCGAGCCCGAAGGTGCCGATCGCGAAGGCGCCGACCGCGATCGTCTTGCGTCCGAACGAGAGCCGGCTCCAGCGCCCGAGCACCTCCTGCTCCTCGGTCGTGAGCGGCTCGCCGCGCCGCTGCTTGCGCAGCGCCCCGCCGGCCCTCAGACCGAGGTATAGGTCGTCGAAGATCTCGGGAGACTCAGGCTCCGCCGCCATGTGCCGGACTGTATAGCCTCGATCGGCTGTGCCTACACGCGTCCTCCACGTCTCCGACCTGCACTTCGGCCGTAACGAGCAGCCGGATGCGATCGAGGCGCTCGGACGGCTGGTCGACGACGTGCGCCCCGAGCTCGTGATCGCGAGCGGCGACCTCACCCATCGCGGCCTGCGCAGCCAGCACGAGCGCGCCGCCGAGTTCCTGCGCGGGCTGGAGCTGCCGCTCGTCACGATCCCCGGGAACCACGACATCCCCTACACCTTCCCGAAGCGGTTCACGAGCCCGTGGCAAGAGTTCGAGCGGATCTGGGAGACGACCGAGCCGGTCTATCGATCGGAGAACCTCGTCGTCGTTGGGCTCAACTCGGTGCGGCCCTGGCGCCACCAGTCCGGCCGGCTCCGGGACGACCAGATCGAGCGGGCGGACGAGGTGCTCTCCGCCGCCCCGCCGGGCGCCTTCCGGATCGTCACCTTCCACCACCACCTGCTCGGCGCGCCGTGGCGCTCGCGCAAGAAGCCGGTCGCGAAGCGGAACCGCGTCCTCGCCGGGCTCGTCCAGGGCTGCGCCGACCTCGTGCTCGCTGGCCACATTCACCAGAGCACGGTGGCCGAGCGCCGCGAGTTCGAGCTCTCGACGCCGGGAGGCGAGCACGCGGTCGTGATCTCGATCGCGCCCGGATTCGGCCAGCCGCGCCCGAACCGGCGCGGCGAGGCGCGCGGGCTCCACGTCTACGACATCGCGGACAAGGCGATCCGGATCCTCACCTACATCTGGCGCGAGGACGGCTGGGGGCTCACGGCCGTGAGAACATTTCCACGCGGCCGTGAGGCACTTGCTTTCCGCGCAGAGTGAGCAGCCGCGGAAGCGGCTGCTCACTCGCGCAAGACCCCTGAAGGGGCCGCTTCGCGGCCCGGCGCCTTCGACTCCGAGTAGATCTAGACCGTTGCCCTGTTGCCGCCGCGGCCCGCGACCATGCGGTAGATCAGGAGCAGGATGATCGCGCCGACAATCGCCGTCAGCCACGAGCTGATGTCGAAGAACTCGTCCATCGGCTTGGCGTCGAAGAGCGCCGCCGCAAGGAAGCCGCCCAGGATCGCGCCGACGACGCCGATGATCGTGGTGACGATGAATCCGCCTGGATCCTCGCCTGGCAGCAGTGCCTTGGCGATTGCTCCGGCGATGGCGCCGAGAATGATGAACGCGATGATCCCCATCGAGCCTCCTAGTGGGTGGGACGTATGTCGCGACGATCTTCTCCCGCGCGACGCTGGCGCAAACGCTCGCTAGAGTCCACGCCGACAACGATCCGAGGAGACCGATGGAGCGCCGTTTTGCCGAGCTAAAGGAGCGTCTGGCCGAGATCCACGATCTGCGGCGCGCGCAGGAGATGCTCTTCTGGGATCAGACGGTGATGATGCCGCCGGGCGGCAGCGTCGTCCGCGGCGCGCAGGTAACGACCCTCGACCGGATCGCACACCAGAAGTTCGTCGCCGACGAGACCGGCGCCCTGCTGGACGAGCTCGCCGGGTATGAGCAGCAGCTCGACTACGACTCCGACGAGGCAAGCCTGATCCGCACGGCCCGCCGCGACTGGGAGAAGGCGCGCCGCGTCCCCGCCGAGCTCGCCGCCGAGATCACGGGCGCGGCCGTCGAGGGCCACGACATCTGGGCAAAGGCTCGCGAAGACGACGACTATGCCCTCTTCCTCCCGGTTCTCGAGCATGCGGTCGAGCTGAAGCATCGCTACGTCGCGTGCTTCGAGGGCTACGACGAGCCGTACGACGTGCTGCTCGACGACTACGAGCCGGGGATGAAGACGGCCGAGGTGCGCGCGGTCTTCGATGAGTTGAAAGCGGAGCTCGTGCCGCTGATCGCCGAGGTCTCCTCGGTCGAGGGCGACGACGCGTTCCGCGCCGGGCCCTGGCCGCTCGACGCCCAGCACGCGTACTCGCTGAAGATCATCGAGCGGTTCGGGTTCGACCCCTCCTTTGCGCGGCTCGACCTGACCGTGCACCCGTTCGCCGCCAGCTCGGGAACTCAGGACATCCGCCTGACGACGCGGTACAAGGAAGACGACATCACCTCGATCTTCACGGCGATGCACGAGTGCGGCCACGGGCTCTACGAGCACGGCGTCTCCCCTTCCCTCGAGCGCACGCCGCTCTGCAGCGGGGTCTCGTCGGCCCTGCACGAGTCGCAGAGCAGGATGTGGGAGAACATTGTCGGGCGCAGCCGCCCGTTCTGGAACCACTTCTATCCGTCCTTCCAGCAGGCGTTCCCCGAGGCGCTCGGCGATGTCGACCAGGAGCGCTTCTACCGAGCGATCAACCGCGTGCAGCCCTCGTACATCCGGGTCGACGCGGACGAGGCGACCTACAACCTCCACATCATCCTCCGCTTCGAGCTGGAGCAGGAGATCATGGCCGGGTCGATCGAGCTGAAAGACCTTCCGGCGGCCTGGAACGCTCGTTTCGAGGAGTACCTGGGGATCCCGGTGCCGAACGACACGCTCGGCGTGCTCCAGGACGTCCATTGGTCCGGCGGCGGCTTCGGCTACTTCCCCACCTACTCGCTCGGCAACATCATCTCGGTGCAGATCTGGGAGAAGGCGCTCGCCGAGATACCCGATCTGCCCGAGCAGTTCGAGCAGGGCGAGTTCGGGCAGCTACACGAGTGGGTGCGCTCGAACCTCTACGTGCACGGGCGCAAGTTCACGCCGCAAGAAACGCTCGAGCGCGTCGTCGGCAGCCCGATCGACGCGGGCCCGTACGTGCGCTATCTGAAGGACAAGCTCGGCGCGCTCGCGGCCGCCTAGCGCGAGTCGGGCCCGGTGAGCGGCCGCTTCTGGACGAAGCGGCGGTAGAGGATCAGCAGCACGATCGCGCCGCCGAGCGAGAAGAGGAACGACGCCATCGCCTCGCTGGGCTCGACCGTGTCGTCGCCGTCGATGAAGCCGAGCAGTGCGGCGAGTGCGCCGCCGACGAGCGAGCCGCCGACTCCGAGCAGGACCGTCTGCCAGAGCCGCAGCGGATCCTTCCCCGGCACCGCGAAGCGCGCGAGCAGGCCGATGATCAGTCCCGAGACGATCAGCGAGAGGAGTGCGCCAAGCACTACTTGTCAGCGCAAGATGAGCATCCGCAGAAGCGGACGCTCATCGCGCGAAGACCCCTAAAGGGGCCGCCCGCGGCCCAAGAACGTCGTGCCCACCCGTCATAGGAGGACATTATGCGAAGCGGGCGGCGGAGCGCGCACGGGCCTTGACGGCCTCGAGTTCGCGGTCGCGCGGCGGGGCGATCGTGACGAGCGACGCGAGCAGCCGCGTCGAGGCGGCGGTGACCTCCTCGACGGCGTGCGCGAACGCCGCCTCGTTCGCCTTCGACGGCTTCGTCGCGCCGCCGATCTTCCGGACGTACTGGAGCGCAGCCGCCTCGATCTCCTCGGGCGTCGCGGCGGGATCGAAGTTGTGCAGCACTCTGATGTTCCGGCACATACGGCCTCCTCAGGCTCTGGTCTCGGCGTGGGTCGAGAGGGCCATCAGCTCCCGGCGCAGGTCCTTGATCTCGTC
>JBKJSM010000019.1:0-14936 GCA_046594445.1 Gaiellaceae bacterium
GACATCCTCGGCTGGTTGAACTCCGACGACACGTTGCTGCCGGGATCGATCTCGACCGTGGTCGCGGCGCTCGAGCAGGACGTCGGGATCCTCCTCGAGCGCCGCGACCACGGTCGAGATCGATCCCGGCAGCAACGTGTCGTCGGAGTTCAACCAGCCGAGGATGTCTCCCTTCGCCCGCGCGAACGCCTCGTTCAGCGCCGTGGCCTGCCCCCCGTCGGGGCCGCTGCTCCACCACGCCAGCTGATCCGCATACCGCTCGATGATCTCGCGGCTGCCGTCCGTCGAGCCACCGTCGACGACGATGAACTCGATGTTCGGATAGTCCTGCTCCAGGACAGACCGGATCGATTCCTCCAGGTAGCGCGCCTGGTTGTACGAGGGCGTGACGATCGAGACGAGCGGCCGGTCGGACACAGGCAGGAACCTAGCGGCCAACGGCACGGCGGGCGCCGCGCCGCAGTCCCCGGTACGCACCCCACCCCGCGCTGCGGACACGCCGCTGCATATCGCCGGCGCGATCTGCCCGGGACGACTCGCGCACGATCCCGAGCAGGTGCTCGTCGAGCGCCTCCCGCTCGACGAGAACCAGCTCCGAGGCCGGAAGCGAGCCCTGCCACTCGACGTCGAGCGATTGATGGGCCTCCGGAATCAAAAGCCGCGGCGATCGGATAGCCGGCCACACCGGGCTGTGAATGTGATGCGGCTTTGCGAGGAACGACAGGCCGTCGCCCTGCCGCTCGACGAGCCAGCGGTGATGAAGCCACCCGCACCAGAACGGCGAGTCCACTCCGCGGGTCAATTCGATCGCCGCGTGCGGCGTGCCCGCGTAGCCGGCCTTCCCGACCCTCGTCATCTCCTCGCACACGCGGATCGGGTCCCGAACGTCCTCCAGCGTCTGCGAGCACACGACGTAGTCGAACATCTTGTCCTCGAACGGCCAGGGCGTTGAGGAACAGATGTCCATCAGCACCCACTGCTCGGCCGTCACGCGCTCGTCGCCCGAGATCTCTTGACCGAGCGTCCGGTACCAGTTGCGGGTCTCGAACGGGCCGATGTCGATCACCCAGTCGGCGCGAGGGTCGACCTCAGCCCAGCCGCCGACATCGAGCACGAGCGCGTCGTCAGGAAGGGAGTCGAGGGCGGCGCGGATGTGCGATGGCAGCACGCGGCGATTCTACGGTTGCCTGCTGATTCGCTCCCGGCGCGAGAGAATGAACCCGTCCAGGCCGCCGACCGTGACCGGCTCCTCTGTGTGCGTCTCGCGCCACAGTGCGCGAAGCGCCCGCTTCGTTCGGAGAAACGCGATCCGAGTGCCTTGCTTATGTCGGCTCTCCAGAAGCCGCTGCCAGCGCAGGAAGTCGCTCGGAATCATCAGAACGCGATCGAGCCCCGCGAGGATTCGACGCCATGCCGCATCGTCGAACTCCGTATCGACCCGATGAAGCAGAGCGAGATCCGCTGGGATCGGCTCATCTCGTGCCAGGTCATGCACGAGGACGCGAGCCTCGGGGAAATAGCTGGCAAGCCGCTCGGTCGACAAGGGCGCAAAGTCCGTGCACGTGATCGCGATGCCCGGAGCGGCACGGTGTAGGCACCACTCGAGCGCCCCAACCCCAGCACCGTAGGAGCAGACGCTTGCCGCACCGATCTGCTGCGCGATGCGCGCAATGTCGACGGCACGACCAACGAACTCGGGATTGCTCTCCGCGGCCAGACTCCACGCGCTGCGACTGCCGGGCATCGCGAATCCCACCTGCGACTCACGTAGCGCATCCCACTCCTTTGGCGTGTGCAGAGTCTGCGCGCTGCCGCTCGGGTCGTGCACCTCAACCGTCAGCGTAACGAGCGGGACACGCATGCGCGTCGCCCTGGCGACGAGTCCACGGATCATCGAGCCAGCCTAGCCTAGTGCGCGGCGGAACTCCTGGGGGCGGGGATTCGCAGTCGGCCAACTGGCAGGTCGCAGTGCCTGACTAAGATCGACGGGTGACTGCCATCCTCGGCCTGAACGCGTACCACGGCGACGCAGCCGCGGCGCTCGTGATCGACGGCGAGCTCGTTGCCGCGGCGGAGGAGGAGCGCTTCAACCGGGTCAAGCACTGCGCCGGCTTTCCGGGCCTGGCCGCGGCGTGGTGCCTCGAAGATGCCGGCCTCGCCCCGGAAGACCTGGATCACGTCGCGGTCGGCCGCGACCCCAAGGCGAATGCGGGCCAGAAGCTCCTGCGGACGCTGCGGCAGACACCGAGTTTCTCGTACCTGAAAAGCCGACTCGAGAACGCCGCGCGCGTCCGGGACGTCCGAGGGGAGCTGGCACACGCGCTCGGCGTCGAGAAGAGCGATCTCAGCGCCAAGATGCACAACATCGAGCACCACCAGGCGCACGTCGCGAGCGCCTTTCTCGTTTCGCCCTTCGACGATGCCGCGGTGCTCTCCGTCGACGGCTTCGGCGACTTCGCCAGCACGATGCTCGCGACCGGACGCGGCTCGAGCTACACGGTGCTCGACCGCGTGCTCTTCCCGCACTCGCTCGGGATCTTCTACACCGCGGTCACGCAATGGCTCGGCTTCCCGCATTACGGCGACGAAGGGAAGGTGATGGGCCTCGCCCCGTACGGCGTACCCGAAGCACTCGACGAGATGCGGCAGATCGTCAAGCTCGACGGGCCGCTCTTCGAGCTCGACCTGCGCTTCTTCACGCACCACGACGAGGGCGTCGACATGACCTGGGACGACGGATCGCCGACGATCGGCCGGATCTTCTCGCCCGAGCTCGAGCGCCTGCTCGGCCCGGCGCGCGAGCCCGAATCGGAGCTGACCGCGCAGCACGAAAACGTCGCCGCGTCGATGCAGAAGATGCTGGAGGAGGCGTATCTCCATCTCGTCGGCACCCTCTGGGAGCAGACGAAGATCCCGCGACTCTGCCTCGCCGGCGGTGTCGCCCTCAACGCGGTCGCGAACGGCCGTATCCGGCCGGAGACACCCTTCGACGAGGTCTACGTGCAGCCTGCGGCGGGTGACTCCGGGACGGCGGTCGGAGCGGCGTACGCTGTCTGGAACGGGACCCTCGGCAAGCCGCGCGGCACGGTCATGCTCGACGCGTACACCGGCCCCGAGTACGACGACAAGACGTGCGCCGCGGCGCTCGCCGACGCGGGTCTGGAGTCCGAGCGGCTCGACGACGCCGAGTTGTACCCGGCGATCGCGGCCCGTATTGCCGCGGGCGACGTGGTCGGATGGTTCCAGGGCCGGATGGAGTTCGGGCCGCGCGCGCTCGGCAACAGGTCGATCGTGGCCGACCCGCGCCGCGACGACATGAAGGACATCCTCAATGCACGCGTCAAGCACCGGGAGCCGTTTCGCCCCTTCGCGCCCTCGATCCTTGCCGAGCGCATCGGTGAGTGGTACGAGCAGGACTACACCTCGCCGTTCATGGTGCTCGTCTACAAGACCCGCGCAGAGAAGCGCGAGACCGTTCCTGCGGTCAACCACGTCGACGACACCGGGCGCGTGCAGACCGTCGAGGCCGCGCAGAGCCCCCGTTACCGGCGCTTGATCGAGGAGTTCGACCGCCTCACCGGCGTCCCGATCCTGCTCAACACCTCCTTCAACGAAAACGAGCCGATCGTGATGACCCCCGTGGAGGCCGTCGCCTGCTTCCAGAAGACGCGCATCGACGTGCTCGTGTTGGGTAACCACGTCGTCCGGCGCGGACAATCCGCTTAGATCGTGCAGGCACGACCCAAGCGGATCCTCTACGTCCACCATCGCCCGGAGCTCGGCGGATCGCCGACGAGCCTCTACCAGCTCCTGCGCGCGCTCGACCGGGACCGCTTCGAGCCGCACGTCTATTGCCCGGCAGGCCCCTCCGCCGACCTCTTCCGAAGTGCCGGCGTCACGGTGCACGAGGGAGCTATCGCCGCTTTCACCCACATCTGGGCGAGCGTCTACTCGGGCCGGCGGTGGCTCGTGCTCGGCCGCGAGCTCCTCCATCTCCCGCGGCACCTGTCCGACTTCCGGCGCTGCCTCGAGCGGGGCGACTACGACCTCGTCCACCTGAACGACTCCCCGGTCATCGCTGCGGCCTGGCTGGCCCGGCGCGCCCGGGTGCCTATCGTGTGGCATCTGCGATCAGCGCTCGGGCGCGACGGGCGGGGAGTCCGCTCAGCCCTCCTCAGGAGCACGATCCGGCGGCTCGCCGCTGCATCGATCGCCATCAACCGGAACATCGCGACGACGTTCGACGTCGACGCGCACGTGATTCCGAACACGGTCGATCTGACCAGATTTCAGCCGGGATCTGCGGGGCCGGCGAAGGCCGGGCTCGGGCTGGACGAGGATGCCGCGGTCGTGTCCTACTTCGGCTACGTCTACCCGTCGAAAGGCATTCACGAGTTCATCCAGGCCGCATCGCTGTTGCGCGCTCGCGACATCGCTCCGACGTATCTGATCGTTGGCGGAGGTGTGCGCAGCCGGGAGTTCTTCGGGTCGTACTTCGGCCGGACGCTGCGGACGCTGGGCCTCGCCAGCGACTACGTCAGCGACGCGAGGCGAATCGTCGCCGAGCTCGACCTGAGCGATCTCTTCCACTTCATCGCGTACACCCCCGACACGGCGCAGCTGTACTGCGCAAGCGATGTCGTGGTCTCGCCGTCCCGTGGCCCCGAGCTGGGACGGCCGGTACTCGAGGCGGCGGCATCGGGTCGGCCCGTCGTCACCTCGGGCTCGCTTGACGGAGCCGGCCTCGTCCTCCCGGAGGAAACGGGCATGCTCGTGCCGCGCCGGTCTCCGGCCGTCCTCGCCGCCGCGTTGGAGACGCTGATTGCCGCGCCGGAGCTCCGCCAGCGGCTGGGGAAACGAGCGCGTCGGCACGCGGAGGAGAACTTCAATCCGGAGATCAACACGGCAAAGATCATGGCCATCTACGACGGCGTTCTGAGCGAGGCGACGTGAGCGGGGGAACGATCGTCGTCGTGTCGCCCTACCGGACGGAGTACGGCCCGCCGCAAACGCTCGAGCACGTCTGCCGCAGCCTCTCCGACGCGGGATACCACCCGATCGCGGCGGTGCCGGACGGAGCGCGGATCACGGAGAACCTGGCCGCGCTCGGGACCCCGATCCGAACGCTGGGCTCGCTGACGACCTTCCCCAGGACCTACGATCCACTCCGGCTGGCGCGGTTCTTCCGCAACCACCAGGCGACCGTGAGGGAGATCGGGCGTGTCGCACGGGAGGAGAAGGCCGTCGCCATCTACTCGATCTCTGAGGCCACGTACGCAGGCAGCCTGGCCGCACGCGGGCTCAGGCTCCCGAGCGCGGTCCACGTGATCGGCATGTCGATCCAGTCACCACGCGTTGCGGCCAACACCTACGTGCGCTTCCTCGGCGGCATCACCGACCAGTTCATCGCGTGCTCGGCAGCGGTCGCGGAGATGCTGATCGAGCTGGGCGCGGCGAGCAGCCGTGTCTCGGTCGTGCACAACGGGATCTCGGTCGCGGCGGTGCAGGCGGGAGCCGCGTTGCCGACGCCAGTCGCCCATGCGGGCACGCGGATCGGGATGGTCGCCGCCTACGACCGGCGCAAGGGCCATGAGCTCTTCCTCCGGGCGGCTGCCCGTCTGGCCCCGATCTACCCCGACGCCCGCTTCTATCTGATCGGCGGCACGCTCGGAGACCACCTCGAGAGCCGCGCCTTCGAGCGGCGTATAGCGGGCCTGATCGAGAGCCTGAACCTGACCGATCGCGTCGAGCTCGTCGGCTACGTCGGCCAGCCGGAGGTGTACGCGTGGCTGGCTGCAATGGACGTCGTCGTCGTCCCGTCGAAGACCGAGGCCTTTGCGCATGCGCTGCTCGAGGCGATGGCGTGCGAGCGACCGGTCGTCGCGACGGCGATCGAGGGAAACCTCGATGCGTTCGCCGATGGTCACTCGGGCCTCTACGCGGAGCGCTCCCCTGAGCCCGTGGCGGCAGCGGTTCGCCGGCTGCTCGACAACCCCGACCTCGCAGCGCGCATGGGTCTCGCGGCCCGTGAGCGCGTCGAGCGGTACTTCGACGTCTCCGTGACCTTGCCCGCGCTAGCGCAGACAGTCGGCGAGCTCCTGCGTTCACATGCTGCGAAGGCGGCCTCCGCGTAGGAGCGATCGCAGCCGAGCACCCTCCGGCTTCGGCGACGCGAGCAGTGCCAGGCCGATGGCGAGCACGAGAACGGCGGCGGATCCGCCGATACGAACGACGCCGTCGAGGCCGATGCGGACGTCCACGACGTCCACCACGAGCCGGTAGATCCCGAGCGCGCCCGTGACCGCAGCTGCCATGGGCACGATCGGAATCAACACGTCGGAGAGGATGACCTGCGGTGAGAGAGCGGTGCGCCGCGCGACCATCCCGATTGCCACCGCGGCGCCGACCGCGAGTGCGAGCGCGAACGCGGCGGCCAGGCCTTCCAACCCGAACGCCGCCCGGAGCGGGAAGGCCAGCGCCAGATAGGGCAAGAAGATCGCCGACTCCAGTACGAGGATCGCCCCAAAGTGATCGAGCCCGTACAGGACCGGGACGAGGAAGAAGACGAGGCTGGCGGCGAACGCCGCCAGCCCGAAGATCTCCAGAAGCGATCCGGCGCGCTCCGCCGAAGCGGCGTCGAACGCACCGCGCTGGAGGAGAAACGCGATCACGTCGGTCCCGAACAGCGCGAGATAGGCGCCGATCCCCGTACCGAAGAGGATCGCGAGCCTGAGCCCGCGTCCAACGAGATCGCGGATGTACGCGGGCGACGCGGCCGCGTTTCCGCGGACAAGCGCGGGATACACCGCTGCTCCGAGAGCCTGCGACACCGCCGTGGGCGCCGTGGCGATGCCGCGCGCATAGGCGATGGCTGCGACCGAGCCGATCCCGAGCGGCGAGGCCAGTGCCCGCTCGACCAAGACGAGAACCTGTCCTCCGATCACGCTGCCGATCGCCGGGGCGACGAGCTTCCGGCGGACTCCCCAGGCTTGCCCCAGTGCTTGGCGGTCGACTCGCGCCGGCCAGCGCACTCCTAGATCGCCGGCGACACGAAGATAGAGGACGACCGCCGTCAGGACGTAGCCGGCACTCGTCGCGAGCCCGAACCAAACGACACCCTTGTCGGCCAGAGCTGCTGCGGCTGCCAACGCCAGACCGATAGCCGTCGCGACGGGAAGACGAGCAGCGCTCCACACGTAATGCTCGCGCCAAAGCAGCACCGCGCCGAGGAATGCGCTCAAGCCAAGGCCGAGAGGGATCGGCACAAACGCGAGCCAGATAGCAAGATCAGCACTTCCAGTCGGCGTCACCAGCTGCACGATCAGGGCGGCCGCGGCGACATAGGCGGCGCTGAGCGCGGCGAGCACGGCGGCGCAGATGACCAAACCCGACGCAGCGAGCTGCTTCGCGCGTGCTGGGTCCTCCGAGACGAGCGTCATGAAGGCGCGACTGACGAGATCCCCGACGACATATCCGATCGTGAGAGGGACGACTCCAGCAAGGAAATAGCGATCTGCATCGAGAGAGACGCCGAACACGGCCGCGATGAGCACGATCTGGCCGAATGCCAGTAGACGATCGGCTGCCTGGGTGATCAGGTTGACCGCGCCGATGAACGCGCCCGACCTGCGGAGCAACGCCGGGGCGGCGCCGGAGAGTGTCGCCGCGGCAGGGCCGTCGGGGGTCTGGAGATCGGTCCCGCTCAGAGCGGCGAGGATATCGACCCGCGACGCCTCAATCGACAAGCGGGGCGAGCAGCAGCGGGATCCTTCGCCGCTTGATCTGCGATGCTGGTTGCGTGGATCGAATCGATGTCGCTCTGCGCGGGGTCGCACGATCCTTCCCGTTCCCGGGGTATGTGGAAGCATCGCCGCGATCGCACCGCGAGGTCGCTGCAACCGTCAGCGAGCTGCTGCCACGTGGCGGTCGAGTTCTCGACTTCGCGGCCGGGCCTGCAGACAAGACCGCAGTTCTCAGCCGGCTGGGCTACGAATGCACCGCGTTCGATGACCTAAACGATGAGTGGCACCGACTCGATGACAACGCGTCCAAGATCCTGCAATTTGCTGCCGAGGAGGGCATCGAATACCACCTCGCGCCCAACTCGATCCCCGACGGCCCCTTCGATCTGGTGATGGCGCACGACATCCTCGAGCACCTTCACAACTCGCCCCGACCTCTGTTGACCGAGCTCGTACGCCGGTTGTCCGACCGCGGATATCTGTTCGTGACGGTGCCGAATGCGGTCAACATCCGCAAGCGACTGGCGGTACTGCGGGGCCGGTCGAACATGCCGGAGTTCGCTTCGTACTACTGGTCAAACGGCGATTGGCGCGGCCATGTCCGTGAGTACGTCCGAGATGATCTTCGCACGCTCGCCCACAACTTAGGCCTCGAGGTGGTTCGGCTACACGGTGCGCATCACCTCGCTCATCGGCTTCCGCTGCCGGCTCGGATGGCTCACCTCGCGGTGAGCAGAGTCTTCGACGGGCTTCGAGACACCTGGGTTCTCGTCGCGCGCAAGCAACCTGGAGCGATGCCGGCCGAGCATCCCGACCCGACGCTCGCACGGCGACTCGAGCTGGCAACATCGCCGTACTTCTCCCGCAAGTGAGTGCGGTTACTCGTGCAAAAGACTGTCTTCGCTGCGGACCGCGCGATCGTACGCAGCCGCGGCAGCTGCCCCAGTCAAGCGGTAGCTGAGCTTGTGCGCATTCGCGCGCGCAGCCGCCCCAAGCGACTCTCTCAAAGCCTGTGAATCCAGCAAGCGCAGCAGCGCACGACGCAGCTCGATCGAATTAACGGGGGCGACAAGAATTCCTGTCACGTCGTGTTCGACCGCGTCCGGCAGGCCGCCCACTGCCGTGGCCACCACCGGCCGACCATACGCCATCGCCTCGCGGGCGACGACACCGTAACCCTCCCGCCGCGACGGCACGCAGACCACCGCGGCCCGCTCGTAGTAGGCGCCGAGCTCTGCGCGCGGGACGAAGCCGACCGCCTCGGGGACGTCGACCGGGCCGGCGCCGACGATCACGCGCGGAAGGCTCTCGGTCGCCGCCAGGAACTCGTGGATCCCTTTCTCCGGCGAGAGGCGGCCGACGAAGAGGACGTGTGGCGGCTCCTCCGGCTCGCCGACGGACTCGGGCAGCTCGACCGGGCTCGGGACGACGCGCACCTCGCGCGCGCCGAGCTCGCGCGCCGCACCTGCGAGGAAGTCCGAGGCGACGATCGCCAGCCGCGCTCGGCGCAGGATCGGCCTGAAGAGCCAGGGCGCCTTCCTCGCCAGCTCGACATCCGTCCCCCAGAGCTGGACGACGTAGGGCTTTCCGGTCGCGAGCGCCACGAGTCCCGACGGGAGCCAGTGCGCGTGTACCAGGTCGGCGTCTCGGGAAGCGCTCCGCGCGGCGCGTGCGAACGAGAGCAGGAAGGCTGGCAGCAGCAGCGCGAGCCACGGCCGCCGACGCAGGTTGCCGACGATCCCGTGCCCGTAGGCGATCCCGTAGTGGCGGAACGACGTGGGCGAGACGACGTCGACCTCGACTCCTTCGCGCCGGACAGCCTCGACCGCGTCGCGCACGAAGAGGCCGGCGACATCGCGCTCGTCGCGGGGATACGAGGTCGTCAGGACGACGACCTTCACGTCAGCCGGCGGGCGAACACGATCGGCGCTGCCAGGGCGAGCAGCGCAAACGCAAAGAAGTAGTAGAACGACATCGTCAGGTAGAAGGCATTCGAGGCGATCGTGCCGACGAACGCCGCGGTCATCCCCCACGCCAGCGGCCGGATCCGAGGCGAGGCGAGCGCGCGGCCGATCGCCCGCAGCCGCCTGAGCCGCCTGAACACGTGGACGAGGAACGCGGCGAAGAGCGCTGTCCCGACGAGGCCGGTCTCCACGATCGTCGCCACGTAGAAGGAGTGCGGACCGAAGTTCGTCCGGCCGGTGACGAACTCGTAGTAGACCGAGAAGTTGTTCAGCCCGAGCCCGAAGAGCGGATGGGAAGCGAGCACGTCCGGGATGAACTCGTAGACCTGGAAGTGCGTCGAGGTGCCGTTGGCGGACGTGTCGACGCGCGAGCGCAGCACCTGCAGGAAGAAGTCCCAGCGGGCGGCGAGCACGAGCCCGAGCACGGCCGCGACGCCGCCGAGCGGCAGCAGCAGCTCGCGCGAGAGCAGCTTGCGCCGGTAAGGCGCGATGAGGACGAGCAGGCCGGCTCCAAGCCCGAGCAGCCCACTGCGCGAAAGCGTCGCGAGCTCGACGACGAGCAGGAAGGCGAGCACGAGCGCCAGCGGCACCCTCAGCCGGTGCCCGCGCTCGAGCCGGAGGTAGAGCGGGGTCAGGACGAGCAATGGCACCACGAGCTCGATCCCGAGATGGTTCGGGTCGCCGGTGAGCGCATTCGGCCGGAAGACGCTCGCACCCTCGATCGCGCCGTAGATGTTGATCTGGCTGGCGCCGCCCGTGAGCGGCGAGAGCACCGACTGGTCGAGGTTGATTCCGAGCACCTCCGCGGCGCCGAGCTGGACGATCCCGTAGAGCGCGTTGGCGACGAATCCGGCCATGAAGACTCCGAGCGTCGTCCAGAAGAACCGCTCGGAGCGGCGTGCGAGGAATGCGAGCCCGACGACGAGGAAGAGGAAGTGGAGCAGGAACTTGAACATCCCCTTCGCCCACTGCGCGAGCGCCTGCTCGGTCTCGAGGTTGAAGAAGCCGATCAGGTAGACGGCGAGGAACGCGAGGAAGAAGAGCCCCGCCACCGCAGCGCCCCAGGCGAGCCGCCGGTCGCCCGTGCCGATGCGCGTGCCTGCCCACGCGACCAGGAAGACCCCCGTGAGCACATCGGAGAGGCTGAGCGTCCCGGCCACCTCCCACTGCAGCTTCGCGAACGTGACGGTGAAGAGCGTGGTGAAGAAGAGCGCGTCGACCACAGGGCCGGGTCTGGCGACGGTCACAGCGAGCGGAGCAGCTCCGCGAGCTCCTCGGCGCGCGCCCGGCGCGAGAGCCGGTAGCGCGCCTCCTCCGGGATGTCCGTCGCCGGCAGGCCGCCGTTCGCAAAGCGCTCGTGCAGGTTCGCGAGCGCCGCCTCGAGCCCGTCGACGTCGTCGGGCGCGACGACGATACCCGCTCCCGTCTCGCGGATCAGCTCGGCGGCGGCCCCGTCGGGAGGCACGGCGGCGAGGATCGGCCGCTCCGCGGCGAGGTACTCGAATACCTTCCCCGAGAGCACGCCCTTCCCCCGCCCGCCCGCTTCCGGGATCAGCAGCAGCAGCGCCTCCGAGTCGCGCTGCAGCTCGAGCGCGGCCTGTCTGGGTGCATACGGGATCAGCTCGAGCCGGTCGGCGAGGCCGCGCTCGTCCGCCCACTCCTTGTCGGAGGAGCGGAAGTCGCCGAGGAAGCGCGCCTGCACGTCGAGCCCCGACTCGTCGAGCGCGGTCAGGAACGGGCGCGGGTCGCGCTTGCCGAAGAAGCTGCCGGTGTGCGTGATCCGGAAGCGCTTGCCGGGCGCATAGTCGAGCCCGGCGAAGTCGTCGAAGTCGCAGCCGTTCGAGATCGTCACGACCTTCCCCTTCGGCGAGAAGCTGCGCGCCTCCGCGGCGATCGCCTCCGAGACGCAGGTGATCGCGTCGGCTGACCGGGCGACGAGCCGCGCGATGCCCTCGTCGACCTTGCCCTTCGCTCGCGTCGCGTAGGTGTCAGCGCGCCGGTGCGGGTGCGCAACGAGCGAGTCGCGCAGGTCGGCGATCCACGTCGCCCCGGTGGCCTTCTTCACCGCCGCGCCGACGAGATGAATCGAGTTCGGCGGCGAGGTCGTCAGGACGACGTCGATCTGCTCCTGCCTGGCGATCCGGATCGCGGCTGGGATCGCTGTCAGGTTCCAGCTCACGTTCTCGTCCGGGACGAGCAGCCGGCGCGAGGCGAGCCGCGCATGCACGAGCGCGCGGCCGAGTCCTTCCTTGCCGTAGAGCTCCTCGGCCGGCCGGCGGCCCCTCGGCCCGAGGTAGCGCGCCCGGTGCACCCACGCCTGGGTCGGGACGCGCAGGTCTGCGTCCTCGTGGATCCACTTCGAGTCGTCGGGCGCCAGCACGTGCGTCTCGATTCCGAGCGCCGGAAGGTACTGCGCGAACTTGAGCGGCCGCTGCACGCCCCCGCCACCCGCGGGCGGCCAGTAGAGCGAGACGAGCAGCACTTTCACGCGGTCGATGCTACTGCCCGCAAGTACGCTTCCTCCATGGACCTCGTGCTCGCGGCGTACCACCGTGCAGGGTGCGCCGTCCTCGAGCACGCCGCGTCGCGTCCCGACGTCGATCGCGTCACGGTGTACACGCACGAGCCCGGACCGGGTGTTCCGGACATCCGTGAGCGTGCGGATGCCCTCGGGGCCGAATGGACGACCGAGCGGCTCACCGGCGACACCTTGCACGCCGCCGACATCGTGGCGAGCGTCTACTACCGCTCGATCGTTCCCGTCGAGGTGATCCAGGCTTGCGAAGGCCGCATCTTCAACGCGCACCCGTCACTCCTGCCGCGGCACCGGGGCGCGTCGTCGCTCACCTGGGCGATGGTCGAAGGCGACACCGAGACGGGAGTCACGTTCCATTACATCGACGAGGGAGTCGACACTGGGCCGATCCTCTTTCAGGCTCGCTTTGCGATCCTTCCGGACGACACGCAGGCGACGCTCTACGACCGCGCGATGGACGTCGTCGTCGAGAACTGGCCACGCGCCTTCGAGCTGGTCCGGGACGGTGTTGCGGGCGAGCCGCAGGGAGAGGAGAGCAGCTACCACGGCCGCGGCGCACCCTACGACGGCGAGATCCAGGACTCCTGGCCCGACGCGGTTGTCGAGCGCTTCATCCGCGCGATGATCAATCCGCCCTATCCGCCCGCCCGCTACCGCGGCGAGAACGTGCTGACGTTCGCGGACTACGAGCGGCTGCGCTCGAGCCGGTAGCGGCGGGAGCCTCAGGCGAGCAGCGAGGCCCGCTCGAGGTGCTCGATCACGAGCGCGGCGGACTCGGCCGGCTCCTCGCGCTCGGTCTCGACGCGCACCTCGGGCGCAGCCGGCACCTCGTACGGCGCGGTGACGCCGGTGAAGTCGGCCGCTCTCCCCGAAGAGCGCGGCCGTACAGCCCCTTCACATCGCGCTTCGCGCACACTTCCACCGACGCGGCGACGTACACCTCGACGAAGGAGCCGTGTGGCTCGACGAGCTCGCGGGCGCGTCGGAGCCGTCGAGTCTCTATGTGAGCTTGCCGCGGCGCTCGATCTTCGCCGAGACAAGGTCGCCGAGCGTCGTCTTGCCGGCGCCCGCGAGCCCGGTCAGTCAGACGGTGAATCCCTGTTCGCTCATCGTTGCGATCGTATTCGCGTCGATTACTCGAGCAGGTAGAGCCGGTAGCGCTTGTCCTCGTAGACTGGCTTCGACGGCGGCGCGACCGTGAAGCGGCTCCGGTCGACGACGAGCCAGTCGGCACCGGCGCGGCGCGGGATCGCGAAGTCGCCCGTCTCGAAGAAACGGCGATTGGCGCTGCGGCGCGCGTAGGGCCGATTCTTCTCCGTGTCGGCGACGTGGCCAGGCGGCGCGGCGGCGATGTAGACCGGGGCGGAGGCGGCGATCCGGTAGCTCGTCTCGAGGTCGGAGTAGACGACCGCGCCCTCGGGAACGTCCTCGCGCAGCGCTTGCACGAGTCCCGGCGTGAGCGGGCTCGCCTCCCGGCCCGGGGACGGACTCCAGTTCCACGCGGCGTGGACGGCGACCGGGAGGACGAAGAGCGCGGCGGCGATGCCGACGAGCCCCGTCGGCCGCTCCATGGTCCGCTTGTGTTTCAGCAACACAAGTGCCGCGAGACCGCCGACGACCGCGATCCAGGTCACGAGCGCGGGGCCGCCGTGAGCGAGCCGATAGCCGAACTCGCCGGGGTAGGCGAGCTGGAGCGCGGTCCCGGCTGCGAGCGCGGCCGGGAGCACGAGGGCGCGGAGCACTGCGGCGAGCACGACGAGGCCGCCGGCGAACGCGATCGCGAGCGGCCAGAAGCCGGCCGCGCGGCGCGACTGCGAGATCGAGACGAGGTCGGAGAACGGGCCGAAGAGTTGAGGAACGAGCATCACGGCCGCGACCGCGAGGAAGCCGCCGAGCACGTAGGCCGCCCAGCGCCGGCGCAGGGCGAACCCGGCGAGCGGGACGAGGAGGAGCGCAGCAACGGCCATAGCGCCACTCCGGCCGAAGACCTCGGGCGCCAGCCGGTAGCTGCCGTCGGAGAAGACGTCGAGCTGGCCCGCGTACTGCTCGAACGCGCGCCGGAGCTCGTCCCGCCCGGGCCGGTGCGAGGCGGTGTCCCGAACGACGGGCACGAGCCAGGCAAGGTACGCCGCTGCGGGAACGACGAGCGCCGCGAGCGCCGCAGCAATCCGCCGCGCCTCCTCCCGCGCCGCGATCGCGCGCACGACGAGGAACCCTGCGAAGGGCAGCCAGATGAAGATCGCGTAGGTCGGATGAACGACCGCGAGGACGAGCCCGGCCGCGGCTGCCGAAGCGAGCAGGCCGCGGCGCGGCCGCTCGACATACGCGAGGGCGAGCGCCAGCGCGGCCGGCACGAGCAGCTGCCTGGACGCGGTCGCGGGGAGCCCGAGCGCCGTGTACGCGCCGCCGTGCCCGGGGGCGAACGCGGTCACGGCGACCTGGGCGCAGACGACGGCCACCGCAGGCCCGACGCGGCGGAACAGCGCATACCCGAGCTCGTAGGAGACGAGCAGCGCGAGCGGAGCCAGCACCGAGGCCTCGTGCAGCACGACCTCGGACGGATCGAGAAAGGCGACACGGGCGACGAGCGCGAGGAAGCCGTGCCAGAGCGGGAATGCGTACCCAGGGTGGAGCCCGCCGTCGGCGAACTCGTTCACGGAGTCGAGCGAGAGCGAGCCGAACGCCTCCAGCTTG
>JBKJSM010000077.1:0-3350 GCA_046594445.1 Gaiellaceae bacterium
GAACCAGCGCGTGGACACGCTCCCCGTCGCGGCCGGCTCGGCCCGGCTCGTCGCGTCGATCGGGACGGACGACAGCATGCACGCCGACTTCGGCTCCGGCCTCTGGGAGGGCGGCCCGATCGGGATTCCGATCACCGTCGTTCGGGGCACGCAGGCGAAGTCGCGGGTCGCGTTCGAGTACGCAGACGAGTCGGACAAGGGGCCGTACCCGATCCCGCGGAACGTCGCAATCGAGGGCGGTCGCGCCTCCGACGGCGACCGGCACGCGCTGATCGTCGACCGCGACGCCTGCAAGCTGTACGAGCTCTTTGCGCTCTCTCCGACGCCCGCCGGCGGCTGGCGTGCCGGGTCCGGCGCGATCTTCGACCTCCGCTCGAACACGCTGCGCCCGGCGGGCTGGACGTCCGCGGACGCCGCCGGCCTGCCGATCCTGCCCGGGCTCGCGCGCTACGAGGAGGTCGCGCGCGGCCGCATCGACCACGCGCTCCGGTTCACCGTCCAGCGGAGCCGCCGCGCCTATGTCTGGCCGGCGCGGCACTACGCGAGCAGCGAGACCGATCCTGCGCTACCGCCGATGGGGATGCGCTTCCGCCTCAAGCGGAGCTATCCGATCGCCGGATTCCCGCGCCAGGCGCGCATCGTGCTCCAAGCACTGAAGGAGTACGGGATGATCCTGGCCGACAACGGCTCGGACTGGTTTGTCAGCGGCGCCCCGCATCCGAAGTGGTCGAACGACCAGTTGCATACGCTCCGCCGCGTTCCCGGCTCGGCGTTCGAAGCGGTCGAGACGTCGAAGCTGCCGCGGCCGTAGCATCAGCCGGGTGCGACGGGCACCCGAGCGCTTCGAGCGACTTCCCGAGCAGTACTTCGCCGCGCTGCTCGCACGCGTGAGCGAGGCGGCGGCTCGCAACGGCCTTCCCGTCGTGGATCTCGGCCGCGGCAACCCGGACATCCCGCCTCCGCCCCACGTCGCCGAGGCGCTCGCCGCTGCCGCCGGCTCGCGCGACCCGGCCGTACACGGCTACGCGCCGTTCT
This sequence comes from Gaiellaceae bacterium, assembly GCA_046594445.1. GTDB lineage: Bacteria > Actinomycetota > Thermoleophilia > Gaiellales > Gaiellaceae > Gaiellasilicea. The sequence continues at coordinate 1,036 of JBKJSM010000077.1, forward strand.
CGGGGCTCCGGTCGCTGAAGGAGGCGGTCGCGCACCGCTACCGCGAGGCCTACGCCGTCGAGCTCGATCCGACTCGCGAGATCGCGGTCGTGCCCGGGATCAAGTCGGCGCTGGTCGAGTTCGCGCTCTGCGTCGTGGAGGAGGGAGAAGCGCTGCTGCTGCCGGAGCCGGGCTACCCGGACTACTTCTCGGCCGTGGCGCTCGCCGGCGCGCGGCACATGCCGCTCGCGATCGAGCCGCGGCCCGACTTCGACGCAGCGCCGCGGGGTGCTGCGGCCGTCTATCTGAACTACCCCTCGAACCCGACAGCCCTGGCCGCGCCCGAGGGCGTGTTCGGCGACGCCGTCCGGTACGCGGAGCGCACGGGCGCCGCTGTCCTACACGACTTCGCGTACGGCGACCTCGTCTTCGACGGCAGGCGTCCGGCGAGCTTCCTCGCCGAGCCCGGCGCGCGCGAGGTCGGGGTCGAGCTCTATGCGATGTCGAAGAGCTACGGAATGGCGGGCTGGCGGCTCGGCTTCGTCGTCGGAAACGCGGAGCTGGTGCGCCGGATCGAGCTGCTGCAAGCCCATCTCCGCGCTGGCATCTTCGCGCCCTTGCAGCGAGCGGCGATCGCGGCGCTGCTAGGCCCGCAGGACACGGTCGAGGAGCGGCGCGCGATCTACGAGCAGCGCCGCGACCGCGTGATCGGGGTGATCCCAGGCGCGCGCTCCGAGGGGACGTTCTTCGTCTGGGCGCCGCTCCCCGCAGGCATGACGGCAGCGCGGTTGCTCGAGGAGTACCGCGTCGCTGTCGCGCCGGGTGAGGGCTTCGGCCCGAGCGGGGCCGGCTGGATGCGGCTCTCGCTCGCCGTTCCCGACGACGTGCTCGACGAGGGTCTCGAGCGGCTCGGGAACCTCGACGCCTTTCGCGGGGTATCAGGGGCGTGAGAGCACTGTTGGGAGCTCTGGTCGCGGCGGTGACGCTGCTCGTCCCGTCCGCGAGCGCAAAGGAGTTCGGCCCCGGCGATGTCAGCGTCTGCAACGGGATGCGCTGCGTCGCGATCGTCAGGCCCGGTGGCGTGTCGCAGCTCCCGCCTTTCTACTACAGCGGCCCCGCGCTGGCCCACGTGCGCGCACCTGCGCTCGGCACGCCCTACTACGAGCTGCGCTTCGACAACGGCTACGCCACCGGCATCGTCGCCACGAACCGGCTCGACCGCTTCCTCAGCTACGGCGTCCATCTGGAGCGGTTCGCTCGCGACCAGTGGTACGCCGTGCCGCCGAAGCTGGCGGCCGAGCTTCGCCGGCTGACCGTTGGCCTGCGCCCGCTCCGCCTCACGCGCGCCGACCTCGCGAAGTCTCGCTGAGCTTCGTCCAGTAGACCTCGGCGCGGAGGGGCCGGATGTAGCGCCCCGCTGGGATCAGGCGCTCGAACTCGGCTCTGATCTCGCCCCGCTCGTCGGCGGGACGACAGCTGACCTGGGACTGCGACATGAAGTAGGAGACGAGCCCGCTCCGGTCGAGTGCCTGCTCGTGCTCGTACACGGCCTCCCGCAGCGGCCCGAAGGCCGAGCCCGCGAACACGTTCTTGAACTCGCCGGAGTAGAAGCGGTGTGTCTTGGAACTGATGCCGGCGTCAGCGCGGAGGCGTTCCATCAGCTCGTGCACGCCGGTGAGATCTTCGAGCGACCCGACCGGCCGGTTCCAGAAGAGGACTAGAGTCCCGCCGGGCCGGAGCACGCGCTCGATCTCGCGCAGCGCTGGCGGGTCGCAGAACCAGTGGAACGCCTCGGCGATGAAGACCGCAGCGACGGCGTCGTCGGGCAACGGGATCGCTTCCGCTGTCCCAGCCAAGGACTCGCCCCAGTGGTTCGCAGCGCGCATCGACTCGTCCGGCTCGACCGCGACGACGTCCTCGAAGCGCGAGGCAAGAAGCTCGGTCAGCTTGCCTGTTCCCGCGGCGAGATCGAGGACACGAGACTCGGCCGGCAACCCGACGACGTCGACAGCCTCCAGCGGCCAGCCGGGACGACCGCGTGCATAGTCGTCGGCGACGCTCCCGAAGCTCAGGCCGAGCTCGGGTCGCACGGCTCAGCCGGCGCCGGCGAGGAGGAAGGCGCGGCTCTCGCGCAGCATCTCGCGAGCGATCACAAGGCGCTGCACCTCCTGCGTGCCCTCGTAGATCTGCGTGATCTTGGCGTCGCGCATGAAGCGCTCGACTGGGTATTCCTTGATGTAGCCGTAGCCGCCGAGGATCTGAACGGCCTCGATCGTGACCGCCATCGCGACGTCGCCGCACTTCAGCTTCGCCTGCGCGGAGGCCTTCGTCAGCTC
>JBKJSM010000078.1:0-2807 GCA_046594445.1 Gaiellaceae bacterium
GGACGACCGCGCGGTCCGCGAGCTCGATGATCTCGGCCAGCCGGTGCGTGATCAGGATCATCGACATCCCCTGGTCGCGTAGGCGTCGCAGCAGCCGGAAGAGGCGCAGCACGTCGCTTTCGCCGAGGCGGCTCGTCGACTCGTCGAGAATGAGGTAGCGGGGGTCGGCGGCGACAGCCTTGCCGATCTCGACGAGCTCGCGGTCGCCTGATCTGAGCGCGGAGAACGGCATTCCGGGATCGACGTCAACCTCGACAGTCTCGAGGATCGGCCGCGCGAGGTCGTTGTAGCGGCGGCGCGAGAATGCCGACAGCGGGCGCGGCAGCCTCGTCAGCAGGATGTTCTCGGCGACGCTCAACGACGGGCACGCCGTCGGCTCCTGGGTCACGAGCGCGATGCCGGCTCCGAGCGCATCCCGCGGCCGGGTGAAGGAACAGCGCGTGCCGTCCAGGGTGATCTCGCCGCTCTCGGCCGTTACGGCGCCCGCGAGAATCTTCGCCAGCGTCGACTTCCCGGAGCCGTTCTCGCCGGCCAGCGAGACGATCTCGCCCTTGCCGACCGAGAAGTCAACGTCGATCAGGGCCCGGACGACGCCGTAGGTCTTTGCTATGTGCCGCGCTTCGAGCACCGATCTCCCCGTCGTAGACGATGGCCGGCGCGGCGCCCCACTTCGAGCGCCGCGCCGGCCGGTTTCCTCATGCTTCGGAGCTTGCTCGTTACTTCGAGTAGTCGGGGGTCGCCTTTACGGTCCAGGCCGCGCCTGACTTGACGAACACAATCTTCTGGGGTCCACCCTTGAGACGGACGTCCCAGGCCTTGTACGCGCCGACAGTCGACTTCGTGAGGATCTGGATCGGGAAGTTGATCTGCTTCGGAACGGCCTTCTTCGTGACGAGCGTGTCGTACGCCGCCTGCGCCATGGCGTTTCCGACCTCGACGTTCGGGGCCGAGCCGGTTGCGAACATCGCTCCCGACTTCACCGCGGCGATGCCGAGCGCGTCGCCGTTCATACCGGTGATGAGCGGCTTGAAGGAACCGCCTGAGACCGCAACGGCGCCGAGCGCGCTCGGATCGTTGTAGGTGAGGATCGCCGTCATCTTCGAGCCGTACTTCGTCTTCCAGGCGGCTGCGATCGGCTGGGCGCCGTCGATGTTGTCCTTCTGGTTGACCGTCTGCTCGAGGATCTTGCAGCCGCCGGCCTTGGCGCCTGCGGCGAGTCCCTCGTTGCGGGTGCGGAGGATATCGACTACCGGAATGCCCTGGATGATGCCGACGGCGCACGGCTTGCCCTGCCTCTTCAGTTCGGCGGCCGTAGCCAGCGCCATCTTCTTGCTGGCGGTGAAGTCGTCGTACTGGAAGTTGGCGACGATGCCAGGCACCCCCGGCGACCAGACTGCGAGGATCTTGATGCCCGCTGCGCGCGCCTTGTCGAATGAGGGCTGAATGCCCTTCGGGTCGAGCGGCCAGATCAGGATTGCGTTGACCTTCCGCTGGATTGCCGCGTCGACCGCGACGATCTGAGCCTGCGGACTGTAGTCGCCGCCGATTGTCGCGAAGTCCATGCCGAGCGACTTCGCCTTGAGGGATATCGCGTCGTTCATCGCCCTGATCGCCGGGTTCGCGATCACCGGGGGGATGTACGCGATCAGGATCTTGGCGTTGCTGCGGGCGGCACCAGTGCCGGCCAGTGCCATCGCCACAAGCGAGGCGGCAACCGCCGCGATCCCGAGACTAGCCAGTTTGCGTCCAGCCATTTGCTCTCCTCTATTCGGTCGTGGGGCGGATCGACCGCCCCTCTGCCAGAACTTGATCCTGGGACACGCTTGCAGGGAATTATGCGATCAGCGACCGTAACATGTCACCGGCCGTAGCGCAAGCGGGCCTCTGCCCCGTCGCTACGAGACCGCGACGGCGCTCTTGCGCGCACCCAGCTCGGCCGCCTTTCTCAGCACCGGCGCGACCTTCGTCATGAAGAGCTCCTGCGTTTTCATCGCCTGCCAGCGCCGCGTGCCGCCGTAGTGCGCGATCAGCAGGAACTCGTCGAAGCGGAACTCGTCCCAGAGATCGACGAGGCGCGCCGCGATCTTCGCCGGCGAGCCCGCGTAGACGATGTCGTGCTCGAGCAACTGCTCGTACGACAGGTTGCGCGTGTTCGGAAAGTCCTCGCCCGCGTAGAAGGCGTAGCCGGCGTCGGTCAGGCGCTGCTTCTCCTCCGGGGAGGTACGCGGCAGCGAGTCCATCGGCGACACGTTGTAGTGGATGAAGTTCGTGAGCGGCTCCCGACCCTCCTCGATCGCCTTGCCCTCGTCCTCGTCGAGGTAGATCGCCTTGCTGTAGGCGAAGTTCGACTTGGTGCCGAGCTCCTCGCACGCCGCGTGATACGCCTTGATCGGCTCGCGGAAGACGACGTTCGGGGCTGGCCCGCCGAGGGCGACGCCCCAGCCGTTCTCCACGGCGCGGCCAACCCACTTGGCGCTCGTCCCGACCTGCCAGATCGGCGGATGAGGCTTCTGCCAGGTGCGCGGGACGACCTGCATGTCCTTGACCTGGTAGTACTTGCCGTCGTAGGAGAAGCGTTCGCCGGTCCACGCCTGCAGCAGGATGTCGAGGCACTCCGGGTACCGCTCGACGTTCTCCTCCCAGATGATGTTGGCGGGATCGTTCAGCCAGGCATGGCCACGACCGACGCCGACGTCGAGCCGGCCGCGCAGCAGGTTGTCGGCCTCCGCGATCTCGCCGGCGAGCACCATCGGGTTGTGCAGCGGCAGCGTGTGGCAGAGACAGCGGAAGCGGATGTCGCGCGTCCG
>JBKJSM010000039.1:0-5334 GCA_046594445.1 Gaiellaceae bacterium
GCCAGCAGGTGTCGCTCGGAGCCGCCGATTCCCGCGATCCGATGGACGTGGAGGACCCTCATCGGCGGCGGAACCGGGCGAGCAGCGGCGGCACCGCGGACGCGGCGAGCAGGACGAGCAGAAAGTCCCAGGGCGCGCGGTAGCGCGTCGCGCCGACGAAGAGCATCGCGAACAGGGTCTGGTAGGCGAGGAGCCCGACCGCCAGCACCGCGAACGAGCGCGGCGTGTAGCGCAGCCCCGCAAGCGCTGCTGCGAAGACGACCGCGAAGAGGACGCCCGTGGGCCAGCCGCGCAGCGTGTCGAGCCAAGTGCCGGCGCCGGGGTTCTCCTCGTTCCGCGTCACCCGCGGATCCCACAGCATTGCGGCCCCCCGGGCCGCCAGCTCCGCCTTCTCGCCCGGATGCTCCCGCCAGAAGTCGACGGTGCGTTCGCGATACACGCGCATCTGCTCGCACTCGTCCAGCTCGATCACGCGCCCCGTCTCGCGGTAGACGACGCCTGCGTCCTCGGGCGTCGGCGGGTCGCCGGGGAAGCGGGGGACGGCGTCGATCCAGCGCCCGGACTCGAGCACCTGGTCGGTGGCGACGTTGTTCGCCTTCCAGAGCGCGCGGGCGTCCGTCGTGATCGCGGCGCAGCCCACCGACACCTCGTTGCGCACCACCCAGGGAGCGAGCGCGAGACCGGTTGCCCCGACGACGACCGCCGCCACCCCGGCCAGGCGGCGCCACGAGCCGAGCCGCCACGCGAGGTACGCGAGCAGGAGCAGGGGCAGGAGCGCCAGGCGCGAGTTGCCGAGGATCGCGAGCCCGCAGAGCCCGCCGAGCGCCGCCGCGCGCAGCAGCGTCGGCCGCTGGGCGACGACGAGAGTGACGAGGACGAGCGCGGCAGCGAGCAGTTGGTCGACGATCTCCCGATTCACGTGCACGTCGTGCCAGACGAGATAAGGGTTCAGCGTCGCGACGAGCGCCGCCCCCAGCGCAACCTGCGGCGAGAGCCAGCGTCGCGCGACCTCGTAGACGAGGAGCGCTGCCGCCACAGCCAGCGCGATCTGAGCGAGCCCGACGACCGCCCAGTGGCGTCCGTCGAGTGCGTAGAGCGGGACGAGCAGGAAGCCGTACAGCGGCTGCGTGTACGCCGACGGCTCGCCCGGGATGAAGCCGTACGTGCCACTCTCGACGAACGTCCGGGCGAAGTCGTCGCTCTTCTCCGTGAACGAAGCGAGCACGTCGCCACGCTCGAACAGTAGAACGATGAGGCGGGGCAAAACACAGGCGGCGGTGACGCCCGCGTACGCAACGCGGCGGCTCACGGAGCGGTCGCGAGCGCCGCGGCCGGAGCGGTGGCGGCGTCGACGTGCACCTGTTGCCAGAGCTCGAGCATGACGAGGCTCCAGAGGCGAGCGGCGTGGTCGGCGCGACCGGAGACGTGATCGGCGAGCAGGGTCTCGACGGCGTCTTGGTGGAAGAGGCCGCGTGCTGAGGCGCGCTCGCCGAGCAGGAGGTCGCCCGCGAGCTCGCGCAGGTCGGTTCGGAACCACCGTGCGACGGGCACGCCGAACCCTCGCTTGCCCAGGCCGAGAATCTCGGGCGGCAGATCGCGCGCGAACGCCCGGCGGAGCGCGACCTTGCCCTGCCGTCCTCGAAGCTTCAGCGCGTCCGGCAACGAGAGCCCCAGCTCGACGACCTCGTGGTCGAGAAAGGGCGCCCGCAGCTCCAGCGAGTGCGCCATCGAGGCGATGTCGGCCTTGTAGAGAAGGTCGCCCGGGAGGTACGTCGTCAGGTCTAGCTGCTGCAGGCCGGTGACTCCGGCGGACGGCGGCGGTCCGAGCAGCTCGGCCGCGGTCCGCGGCCGGCCGATGTGCGCGAGCGCCTCGTCCGTCCACAGCCGCCGGCGCAGCGGGGCGGGGAAGATCTCCATCAGTCCGCCGTAGCGTTCGCTCCGATCGGCGGCCGCCGTCTCGAGGAAGCGGGCGGCGCGCACGGTGGGAGCCCGCAGCTCGCGGCGCCCAGAGGGCAGTAACCGCAGCGACCGCGCCCCGGCGCGGAGCACCGCGGAGGGGACGCGCTCCAGCCGCCCGGCGAGCACGTGCGCGCGGTAACGCTCGTAGCCGGCGAAGGACTCGTCGCCTCCGTCCCCGACGAGGGCGACGGTGACCGCGCGCCGCGCCACCTCCGAGACGAGGTAGGTGGGAAGGGCGGAGGAGTCGCCGAAGGGCTCGTCGTAGGCCGCGGCGAGCCGGGGAAGGACATCCGCGGCGTCCGGCTCCAGCAGCACCTCCTCGTGCACGGTGCCGTAGCGCTCTGCGACCAGCCGTGCGTACTGCCGCTCGTCGTAGCGAGCGTCGGCGAAGCCGACCGAAAACGTCCGCACCGGCTCGGGCTGGAGCTGCGCCATCTGCGAGACGACGATGCTCGAGTCGATCCCGCCCGAAAGGAGTGCGCCGAGCGGGACGTCGGCGACGAGGCGCGTGCGCACCGCCTCCCGCACCGTCTCGCGCACGCGCTCCAGCCATTCGCCCTCGGAGAGCTGGAGCTCGGCCGGCTTCGGCTCCCAGTAGCGCTCGATGCGATCACCACCGGCGTCGGCGACGAGGATGTGCCCGGGCGGCAGCTTGTGCACGCCCCGCAGGGCCGTTCCGGGGCCGGGCACGTACTGGAGCGCGAGAAAGGCGTCGAGGGCGGCGAGATCGAGCTCACGCGAGACTCCGGAGAGCCGAGTCAGCGCCTTTAGCTCCGAGGCGAACGCGAGCGTGCCGTCGGCGAGCCGCGTCCACACGAGCGGCTTCTTGCCGACGCGGTCGCGGGCCAGCACGAGCCGCTGCTTGGGCCCGTCCCAGAGCGCGAGCGCGAACATGCCGTGCAGCCGCTCGACGAACCGCTCGCCGTACTCCTCGTAGAGGTGCGGGATGATCGGCGTGTCGCCGGTGCCACGGACGGCGTGGCCCTTCGCCGCGAGCTCCTCGCGCAGCGCCTGGAAGTTGTAGATCTCCCCGTTGAAAACGGCGACGACGTCCCCGGACTCGTCGGTGACGGGCTGCTCGCCCGTCGCAAGGTCGATCACCCGCAGGCGTCGGTGGCCGAGCACGCACGGGCCGAGCGGCGTCGAGGCGCCGTCGTCCGGGCCGCGATGCCTGATCGCGTCGAGCATCGCATCGACGGCGGCACGGTCAGGCGCCCCGGCGCCGGTCGGCGCGAACAGTCCGCTGATCCCGCACATCGACAGGACACGGTACCTCCTGCTCGGGTTCAATCCCCGTATGCGGGAACGTCGGCTGCTGTGGCTCGTGCTCGGGACGGCGGCCGCGGCGGGGCTCGCGCTCCGCGCCTGGGTGCTCGCGACGCCGCTGGGCACGCTCGACGCCGACGAGGCCGTCTGGGGCCTGATGGCGCGGCACGTGCTCGACAGAGAGTTGAGCACGTTCTACTGGGGCCAGCCGTACGGCGGCACCCATGAGGTGTTCCTCACCGCGGCCGTCTTCGCGGTCACCGGTTCCTCAACGCTGGCCCTCAAGCTGGTTCCGGCCGCCCTCTTTGCAGTCGCGACGCTGCTCGTCTGGCGCGTCGGCCGCCGCACGATAAGTGAGCCGGCCGCTCGGATTGCCGCAGCGCTCTTCTGGATCTGGCCCTCGTATGGCGTCTGGAAGTCGACGCGCGCCCACGGCTTCTACGGCTCGGCGCTGGTGCTCTCGCTGCTCGCGCTCCTGCTTGTGCTGCGGCTGCGCGACGAACCGTCGAGGCGCGACGCGACTTTGCTCGGTCTCGTGCTCGGGCTCGGCTGGTGGGCGACGCCGCAGTTCGCGCTCGTCGCGGCGCCGGCGGTTCTCTGGCTGCTGGTCGTGCGACGCGACGCGCTCCGACGCTTCTGGCCTGCGCTTCCAGCTGCGGTGCTGGGCGCGCTCCCCTGGCTCGTCGCGAACGTGCGGCACGACTGGTACTCGTTCGACTACGCGCCGGGCGGCGGCACGTACGTCTCCCGGTTCCGTGGCTTCTTCACCGCGACGCTGCCGATGGCGCTCGACCTCCGCGTTCCCTTCGCACTCGAGTGGGCGCTCGGGGCGGTCGTCAGTGGCCTGCTGCTGTTCGCGGCGCTCGGCTGGGCCGCCTTCCTCGTCGTGCGTCGCCGCAGCCGGCTTGGGCCGCTGCTCGCCGTCGCGCTCGCGTTCCCCTTCCTCTACGCAGCCTCCTCCTTCACGTGGCTCGTCGAGGAGCCACGCTATCTCGTGCTGCTCACGCCCGTACTCGCGCTGCTCGTCGCGGAGGGACTGCGCCGGCCCGCGGTCGCCGTGGTCGTGCTCGGGGTGGCGCTCGCGCTTTCCGCCACCGGCCTCGAGCGGATGCAGGAGTCGTTCCGCTACGAGACCCGGACGGGTCACATGGACGTGCCGGACGACCTCGGGCCATTGCTGGACGCGCTTGACCAGCGCGGTGAGCGCTTCGTACGGGCCGACTACTGGGTGGCCGAGCGAATCACGTTCGAGAGCCGCGAGCGGATCGTCGCGACTTCGCACCGCTACCCGCCGTTCACCGAGCGGGTCAAGGCGAGCACCGGTCCCGCCCACGTCTTCGTCGCGGGCACGCCGTTGGAGCGGAAGGCTCGCCGGGGCCTCCTCGCCGACGGGTACGAGCGCGTCGAGGTCGGTGGCTTCGCGCTCTACTCGCGCTGAGTCCGCAGCTGTGCCGCGAGCACGGCGACAAGCGCGACGAGCACGAGGTTGCGGCCGAGCACGAGCCAGGTCTCGCCGCCTACGTCGAGCACGCCGCGGTACCGGTCCGGGAAGAACGCCTGCGTCAGTCCGAGCGCAGCGAGCAGGAGCGCCGGAGCGAGCACGCCTGCGGCGAGCGGGACCAGCGGGACGAGCCAGATCAGGAACTGCGGCGACAGGACTTTCCCGAACGCGGCGAAAGCGGCCACGGACGCCGCCGCGGCGACTCCCAGGCGCTGACCGGTGGCGGGGCCTCGGCGGTAGAGGATCCAGACCAGGAGGACGACCGCGAGCTGGGCGAGGGTCGCGAGCAGCGCGACCGCGTCGGGCAACGAGCCGTCCAGCTCGAAGGCGAAGCCTCCGACCACGTCCGCGCGGTACAGACCGAGTCGGTCCGCGGCGGCGAGAGCAGACCCGCCCAGACTCTCGATGTGCAACCCCCGGCCCGCCTGGATCGAGAACGCGTGCCGAAGGCCGCCGGGGCCGGTGACCAGGAAGGGCGCGGCGATGGCGAGGGCCGTGGCGAAGAAGGCGATCGCGCCGCGCCGGAGCTCGGTCCGGCCCGCTCGCACCCAGACGAAGAGCAGCGCCGGAGGTACCGCGGCGAGCGCGTAGCCCTTCGCGACGACCGC
>JBKJSM010000081.1:0-23056 GCA_046594445.1 Gaiellaceae bacterium
CTGCTCCCGCTCGTGAAGCGGTTGAACGAGATCCGCCGCGCCGAGCCTGCGCTGCAGCGGTTCGAGAACGTCCGTTTTTTCGACACGCACGGCGAGCACGTGCTCGCCTACGCGAAGGGGACCGAGATCGCCGTCGTCGTCAACCTCGATCCCACCGCGCCGCGAGAGGACGTCGTCGTCGTCCCGCCGGACGCCGGCCTGCCGGAGGAGTTCCCTCTGGTCGACCTCCTCACGGGCGCCCGCTACCGCTGGCGGATCGGGCGCAACTACGTCGGCCTCGCCCCGGGCGGCTCGCATGTGATGAAGATCGGCGCCGATGTCTGAGCCCGGCCACTGGTTCGAGTCCAATCCGCTCTGGTTCAAGACCGCGGTCTTCTACGAGATCCACACGCGGGCGTTCTTCGACGGCAACGACGACGGCTCCGGCGACCTGCGTGGCCTGCAGCAGAAGCTCGACTACCTGCAGTGGCTCGGGATCGACTGCATCTGGCTGCTGCCGTTCTATCCCTCGCCGCTCAAGGACGGCGGCTACGACATCGCCGACTTCTACGGGATCAACCCGGACTACGGCACCGTCGAGGACTTTCGCGCCTTCGTCGAGGCCGCGCACGAGCGCGGGATGCGCGTGATCGTCGACCTCGTGATGAACCACACCTCGTCGGAGCACCCCTGGTTCCAGGAGTCGCGCTCCGACCCGACCGGCCCCAAGGGCGACTGGTACGTCTGGTCGGACACGGACGAGCCGTACCGCGACGCCAGGATCATCTTCGTCGATACGGAGACCTCGAACTGGACGCTCGACCCGGTTCGCGGCCAGTACTACTGGCACCGTTTCTTCAGCCACCAGCCCGACCTCAACTACGAGAACCCCGAGGTGCAGGACGCAATGCTGGACGTGCTGCGCTTCTGGCTCGACCTCGGGCTGGACGGGTTCCGGCTCGATGCCGTGCCGTACCTGTTCGAGGAGGAGGGAACGAACTGCGAGAACCTGCCGTTGACGCACGGGTACCTGAAGCGGGTCCGGGCCGAGGTGGACGCGAACTACGCCGACCGCATTCTGCTCGCCGAGGCGAACCAGTGGCCGGAGGACGTCGTCGAGTACTTCGGGGATGGCGACGAGTGCCACATGGCCTTCCACTTCCCGGTGATGCCGCGCATGTTCATGGCGGTGCGGCGCGAGGAAGCATTGCCGATGATCGAGATCCTCGACCGCACACCGGCGATCCCGGAGAGCGCGCAGTGGGGCCTCTTCCTCCGCAACCACGACGAGCTGACGCTCGAGATGGTCACCGACGACGAGCGCGACTACATGTACGGCGAGTATGCGAAGGACCCGCGGATGAAGCTGAACGTCGGCATCCGGCGCCGGCTCGCGCCGCTCCTCGATGGCGGGCGCGACGAGATCGAGCTGATGCACGCAATCCTCTTCTCGCTCCCGGGTTCGCCCGTGCTCTATTACGGGGACGAGATCGCCATGGGCGACAACGTGTACCTCGGCGACCGCGACGGCGTTCGGACGCCGATGCAGTGGACGGGCGACCGCAACGGCGGCTTCTCCCGCGCCGACTTCGCGCAGCTCTTCCTGCCGCCGCTGATGGACCCCGTCTACGGCTTCCAGGCCGTGAACGTGGAGGCGCAGCTGCGCACGCCGACCTCGCTCCTGCGCTGGCTCCGTCGCTTCATCGAGTTGCGGAAGCAACACCCGGTCTTCGGCCTCGGGGAGTACAGCGTCCTGCGCCCGGACAACCTGAAGATCTTTGCTCACATCCGCTCCTTCTCGGAGGACATCGTCCTCTGCGTGCACAACCTCGCCCGCACGGCGCAGGCGGTCGAGCTCGACCTCTCCGCCTTCGCCGGCCGCGTCCCCGTCGAGCTGTTCGGCAACACCGAGTTCCCGCGGATCGGGGAGCTGCCGTACCTGCTCACGCTCGGTCCGCGCGGCTTCTTCTGGTTCCAGCTCCAGGACCCGGCCGATGAGCGCTGACGTCAAGACCCGCATCGAGCAGGGCGACCTGCACTTCCTGGACGGGCTCGTCCTGCTCGGGACGATCGCCTCGCAGCGGTGGTTCGGCGGCAAGTCGCGCGACGTGCTCGATGCCCGCGTGCTCGACGCGGGCGTCGCCCCCGGCGGCCCGCCGATCCTCGCCTTCGCGATCGTCGAGGTGCGCTACGGGCTCCAGAGCCACGACCTCTACCACCTGCCGCTCGGCTTCCGGCCCGTCTCGGACGGATGGACCGAGTCGGTGATCGCCGAGACGGACGGCTGGACGGTCTACGACGCGATCGTCGACCCGGAGCTCGCCCGCCGGATGATCGAGTTGATCCGGACGGACACCAGGCTCGACCTCGGAGACGCGGCGATCGTCTTCTGCGCCTCGGGCGACCTGCCGGCGGAGATCGAGTCGATACGGCCGATGGGCGCGGAGCAGTCGAACAGCTCCGTCGTGCTCGACGAGCGGCTCGCGCTCAAGCTCTATCGCCGGATCGAGCCGGGCCTGAACCCGGAGCTCGAGATCCTGCGCTTCCTCACCAAGCGCGGCTTCGAGCACATCGCGGCGCTCGAAGGCTACGTCTCCTACGAGGGACGGCCGCTCGACGCGACGCTCGCGATCGTGCAGCGGTTCATCCCCTCGCGGGGGGACGGCTGGAAGCTCGCGCTCGAGACGATCGGCTCCGAGCCCGACTGGCTCCCCGAGCATGCGCGCCGGCTCGGCGCTGTCACCGCGGCTGTGCACAACGCGCTCGCCTCCGATCCGAGCGACCCGCACTTCGCTCCCGAGGAGCCGAGCCAGGAGGCCCTCGCGCTGCTATCGGCGTCGATCGACGAGGAGATCGAGGTGGTCTTCGCGACGCTGCCCGACGTTGAGGCGGTCAAGCCGGTGCACGGCCGGGGCGACGCCGTCCGCGACCGGCTCCGCTCGCTCACGCACATCGGCCAGGTCGGGAAGGTGATCCGCCACCACGGCGACTACCACCTTGGCCAGGTGCTCTGGACGGATGAGGAGGACTGGCTCGTCCTCGACTTCGAAGGCGAGCCCGCTCGCCCCGTCGCCGAGCGCCGGCTGAAGCGCTCGCCGCTGCGCGACGTCGCCGGGATGCTCCGGTCGTTCGCGTACGCCGCCTCGGCGTCGGTGATCCAGCAGGGCGCCGAGCCTCCGAAGGACTGGGAGCAGCGGTGCCGCAGCGAGTTCCTCGCGGGCTACCTGGAGGAGGTCGACCCCGCCCTGCTGCCTCCCGGCCAGCAGGCGATCGAGAAGCTGCTGACGGTGTTCGAGCTGGAGAAGGCGGTCTACGAGCTGCGCTACGAGCTCGGCAATCGCCCCGACTGGGCCTCGATCCCCGTCGCCGGGATCCTCCGCATGCTCGAAGCGGACGAATGAAGCTCGGCGAGCTCGACCTGCACCTGGCCGGAGAGGGAAGGCACGAGCGTATTTACGAGCGTCTCGGCGCCCATCTGATCGATGAGGGCGTGTCCTTCGCGGTCTGGGCGCCGAACGCCCGCGCCGTCTCCGTCGTCGGCGACTGGAACGGCTGGGACGGCCGCGCCCATCCGCTCGAGCCGCTGGGCTCGTCGGGTATCTGGGCGGCGATCGTCCCCGAGGCCTCGGAGGGCGAGGGCTACAAGTTCGAGGTCCACGGGGCCGACGGGAAGCTGCGCCTGAAGGCCGACCCTTTCGCCTTCCACGCCGAGGTGCCACCGAAGACCGCGTCGAGGATCTACCGCTCCCGCTACGAGTGGGGCGACGACGCCTGGTTGGAGCGGCGTGGCGCCGCCGAGCCCCTGCGCGAGCCGATGTCGGTGTACGAGGTTCACGCCGAGTCGTGGCGTCTCGGGCTCGGCTGGCAGGAGCTCGCCGAGCAGCTCGTCTCCTACTCGCAGGAGCTCGGATTTACCCACGTCGAGCTCCTCCCGGTCATGCACCACCCGTTCTCCGGCTCCTGGGGCTACCAGGTGACGGGCTTCTACGCGCCCGTCTCGACGATGGGCGAGCCGGACGACTTTCGCGCGCTCGTGGACACACTCCACCAGGCCGGGATCGGGGTGATCCTCGACTGGGTGCCCGCCCATTTCCCGCGCGACGAGTTCGCGCTCGCCCGCTTCGACGGCACCGCGCTGTACGAGCACGAGGATCCCCGCCGAGGCTCGCACCCCGACTGGGGGACGCTGATTTTCAACCTCGGCCGCAACGAGGTGCGCAACTTCCTCCTCGCCAACGCGCTCTACTGGGTGCGCGAGTTCCACGCCGACGGCCTGCGCGTCGACGCCGTCGCGTCGATGCTCTACCTCGACTACTCGCGCAAGGCGGGCGAGTGGGTGCCGCACGCGTTCGGCGGCCGCGAGGACCTCGACTCCGTCTCGTTCCTGCGCGAGGTCAACGACGTCTTGCACGACCGCGAGCCGGGCGCCGTCACGATCGCGGAGGAGTCGACCGTGTGGCCGGGCGTCTCCCGGTCGACGCACCTCGGCGGCCTCGGCTTCGACTTCAAGTGGAACATGGGCTGGATGCACGACACGCTCGAGTACTTCTCCAAGGACCCGTTCCACCGCCGCTTCCATCACCACGAGCTCACGTTCTCGATGGTGTACGCCTGGAATGAGAGCTTCGTGCTGCCGCTCTCCCACGACGAGGTCGTGCACGGAAAGCGCTCCCTGCTGGGGCGGATGCCCGGCGACCGCTGGCAGCGCTTCGCGAACCTGCGCGCCCTGTACGGCTACATGTGGGCGCATCCAGGCAAGCAGCTGCTGTTCATGGGCTGCGAGTTCGCCCAGGAGAAGGAGTGGAGCGAGCCGGCTGGGTCGCTCGACTGGCACCTGCTCGACGAGGCCGACCACGCCGGCGTCCAGGCGCTCGTCCGCGACCTCAACCGCGTCTACGCCGGCGAGCCCGCGCTCTGGGAGCTCGACCACTCGCATGAGGGCTTCCGCTGGCTGGAGCCGAACGCCGCGAGCGAGAACATGCTCGCGTTCGCGCGCGCGACCGAGGGCGGGAAGCGCTGGCTCGTCTGCGTCTCCAACCTCTCCCCGGTCGTTCGGGAGGGCTGGCGCGTCGGCCTGCCGGCCGGCGGCAAGTGGCGCGAGGCACTCAACACGGACTCTCGGTTCTACGGCGGCTCTGACGTTGGGAACGGCCTCGGGCTCGACGCCGAGAAGCTGCCCTGGAGCGAGCAGGAGCACTCGGCCGAGATCACCCTGCCTCCGCTCGCGACCGTCTGGCTGGTGCCGGACGCTGGGTAGTGTGGCCCGGGTGGAGCGGGCGAACAGCATCGAGGTCGAGGGGCTCGTCCGCGAGTTCAAAAAGGGGCCACGCGCGGTCGACGGGATCGATCTGCGGGTCGAGCCGGCCGAGATCTACGGCTTCCTCGGCCCGAACGGCGCCGGCAAGTCGACGACCGTCCTGATGCTGACGACGCTGCTGCCGCCGACTGCGGGCACGGCGCGCGTCGGGGGGTACGACGTCGTCAAGGAGGGGCCGAAGGTGCGCTCCGTTATCGGCGCGGCGCTCCAGGAGGCCGCGCTCGACCCGCTCCTGACAGGCCGTGACCACCTGCGCCTGCAGTCGATGCTGCAGGGGATCCCCCGGGGCGAGCGGAAGCCGCGCGCGACCGAGCTGCTCGAGCGCGTCGGGCTCGCCGAGGCGGCCGACCGCAAGGTCGGCGGCTACTCCGGCGGCATGAAACGCCGGCTCGACCTCGCGCTCGCGCTCGTGCACCGGCCGCGGCTGCTCTTCCTCGACGAGCCGACGACCGGGCTCGACCCGCAGAGCCGCACGGCGCTCTGGGACGAGGTCGCGCGGCTTGCGCGGGAGGACGGCGTCACGGTCTTCCTGACGACGCAGTACCTGGAGGAGGCGGACGTGCTCGCCAACCGGGTCGGGATCATCGACCACGGCCGGATCGTCGCGGAGGGAACACCCGAGGCGCTGAAGGCGGAGATCGGGCGGCCGACCGTCGAGGCCGAACCTGCGGACGACGCCGACCGCGGACGCATCGCCGAGGCGATGGCGCGGTTCGGAGAATCGGTGGGTGGAGCGCACAAGGGCGTTGCCGTTCGGCTCCGCGAGGGCGTCACCGGGCTGGCCGACGTCGTTCGCGCGCTCGACGCGGACGGGCTCGCCGTGCGGAACCTCACCCTGCACGCGCCCTCGCTCGACGACGTCTTCCTCGCCAAGACGGGACGCTCGCTCGAGGGGGCCGGCGAGTCGGAGGCGGACGCAGCCGAGCCGACCACCGCGTGAGCGCGGTCGCGACGCAGGTCGGCGCGCTGGCGCTGCGCTCGATCACGCGGACGGCCCGCCAGCCGGCGAGCGCGATCCCGCCGATTCTCTTCCCGGTCAGCCTGATGCTCGTCAACGCGGCCGGCCTCGACGCGTCGACCAACCTGCCCGGGTTCCCGACCGACTCCTTCCTCGCCTTCGCGCTGGCGGTGCCGTTCATCCAGGGCGCGCTCTTCTCGACGATGAACGCCGGCACCGATCTCGCGCGCGACATCCAGACCGGCTTCCTCAACCGGCTCTCGCTGACTTCGATGCGCGGCTCCGCGCTGCTCGCCGGGCAGCTCGCGGGGGCGGTCGTGCTCGGGCTCGTGCAGGCGGTGGTGTACCTCGCGGTCGGCCTCGCCACCGGCGTCGAGTTCGCCTCGGGTCCGCTCGGGGTGCTCGTCCTGCTGGGCTTCTCGG
Source organism: Gaiellaceae bacterium (assembly GCA_046594445.1). Classification (GTDB taxonomy): domain Bacteria; phylum Actinomycetota; class Thermoleophilia; order Gaiellales; family Gaiellaceae; genus Gaiellasilicea. The sequence continues at coordinate 6,678 of JBKJSM010000081.1, forward strand.
CGCTCGTCTCGATCGGCTTCGGCGCGCTCGGCGCCTTCCTCGCACTCCGCACCGGCTCGGGCGAGGCGATCCAGGCGATCTTCCCGATGCTCTTCGTCTTCCTCTTTCTCTCCTCGATGAACGCGCCGCGCAACCTGATCGAGGTCGAGTGGTTCCGGGTCGTCGCGACAGTCAACCCGGTCTCGTACCTGATCGAGTGCGTCCGCAGCCTGATCATCACGGGCTGGGACGGACAGGCGCTTGCACTCGGCTTCGGAGCGGGGGTGGCGATCGCGATCGTCTCGACCCTGATGGCGGCGGGCGCGCTCAAGGAGAGGCTGGCTCGGACATGAGAATGTGGACTGTTGCTCAGGGAGTCGCGTGGCGGACGCTGAAGCTCGTCTTCACGAATCCCTCGATCCTGATTCCGTCCCTGGTCTTCCCGCTGTTCTTCTTCATCGCGTTCGCGGGCGGTCTCTCCCAGGTGGCGAACGTCCCGGGCTTTGACTACGAGCCCGGCTACACCGCCTTCCAGTTCTGCTTCGTGCTGATCCAGTCCGCCGCGTTCGGCGGCGTTTTCACCGGCTTCGGAATCGCCCGCGACTTCGAGCGCGGGATCGCCCGGCGTCTGCTGCTCGCGGCGCCGAACCGGACGGGGATCGTGCTCGGCTACGCGCTCGCCGCGATGGTGCGGTGGCTGATGACAGCGACCCTGCTGACCGTCGTCGCGCTGATCGCGGGGATGAACGTCTCCGGCGGCCCGATCGACATCTTCGGGCTCTACGCGCTCGCGCTGCTGATCAACGTCGCCGGGGTCCTCTGGGCCGCCGGCGTGGCGATGCGCCTGCGAACGATGCAGGCCGGTCCGCTGATGCAGATGCCCGTCTTCCTGATCCTCTTCTTCGCGCCCGTCTACGTGCCGCTCGACCTGCTGACCGGCTGGATCGAAGCGGTCGCGACGCTGAACCCGGTCACCTACGTCTTCGAGGCCACCCGCAGCATGCTCGCCGGCGACGAGGTGCACGTGCTCTCGGCGTTCGGGATCGCGGGCGGCCTCGTCGTGCTGTTCGGGATGTGGTCTCTGACCGGCCTGCGCAGGGCTGAGGCCGCAGGCTAGGTTCGTCGCGCGCGTGCTCGGGTACCGTCGCCGCGTGTCCATCGCGACGACAACGGAGCTCGGCGCGATTCCTCGCGGGTTCGGCCAGGCGCACTTCCGGGTCTGGGCCCCGCACGCGGGCTCCGTCGCCGTGCGCCTCGGGGACGATCATGAGCTGACCGACGCCGGCGACGGCCTCTGGGCCGGCGAGGTCGCGGCGAGCCCCGGCGAGGACTATCGCTTCGTGCTCGACGGCGGCGACGCGTGGCCCGATCCGGCTTCGCGCTGGCAGCCCGAGGGCGTCCGCGGCCCCTCTCGCATCCTCGACACGGGCGCATTCGAGATCGCGCCCGGACCCGGGCTCGCGCTGGAGGAGCTCGTGCTCTACGAGCTGCACGTCGGCACCTTCTCGTGGGAGGGGACGTTCGACGGCGTCATCCCTAGGCTCGCCGGCCTGCGCGAGCTCGGAATCACGGCGATCGAGCTGATGCCCGTCGCCACCTTCCCCGGCAACCGCGGCTGGGGCTACGACGGTCTCTACACCTTTGCGCCGCACGCGGCCTACGGCGACCCGGCCGGCCTCGCGCGGCTCGTTGACGCGGCCCACCGCGAGGGTCTCGCCGTCGTGCTCGACGTCGTCTACAACCACCTCGGCCCGGGCAACGAAGCGCTGACCGCGTTCGGCCCCTACTTCACCGACCGTCTCGGGCAGACGCCGTGGGGAGACGCTCTCGACTTCTCGCAGACCGGCGTGCGCGAGTGGGCGATCCAGAACGCCGAGCTCTGGGTGCGCGACTACCGGATCGACGGCCTGCGGCTCGACGCCGTCCACGCCGTCCAGGACGAGCCGCCGCGGCACGTGCTCCTCGAGCTGGCCGAGCGCGTGCGCGAGGTCGACGAAACCGCGCTCGTGATCAGCGAGATGGGGCCGCCGGACTTCCGCCCCCTGCGCGAGTGGGGCCACGACGCGATGTGGCTCGACAGCCTCCACCACGCCCTGCACGTAGCGCTCACGGGAGAGCGGGACGGCTACTACGCGGAGTTCGACGGCTCGATGGCGTCGATCGCCGCCGAGCTCGAGCGGCCCGAGGCGGCGCGGATCGTCGCCGCGGCGCAAAACCACGATCAGGTCGGCAACCGGGCGGTCGGCGACCGCTTGCCCGACGGGAAGCGCCGCCTTGCTGCGGCCGTCGTCCTCTTCAGTCCGTTCACACCGCTCCTCTTCCAGGGCGAGGAGTACGGCGAGACGGCGCCGTTCCAGTACTTCACCGACCACATCGACCCGTTCATCGCTGCCGACGCGACCCGCAAAGGGCGGCTCCGCGAGTTCCAGCACTTCGCCGGCTTCCAGGGGGTAGTGCCGGATCCGGAGGACAAGAAGGCGTTCGAGCGCTCGAAGCTGGCTCCGCGCGAACCGGAGCCCCTCTACCGCGAGCTGCTGCGGCTGCGCCGCCAGCTGCCGCGGGAGCTGGAGGTCGAGGCCGACGAAGACGCGCGCGTGCTGACCCTCCGCCGCGGCGGGGTCACGCTCCGCGCCGACTTCGCGAACGAAACCGTCGAGCTGTCGTGAGGTTGTGGCCGGGCCAGCCGTTCCCGCTCGGGCCCTGGTGGGACGGCGAGGGGACGAACTTCTCGCTCTTCAGCGAGAACGCGGCGAAGGTCGAGCTCTGCCTCTTCGACGACGACGACCGCGAGTCGCGCTACGAGCTCGTTGAGCGCACGGCGTTCAGCTGGCACGGCTATCTGGCGGGCGTCGGGCCGGGCCAGCGCTACGGCTACCGCGTCCACGGCCCCTGGGCGCCCGAGCAGGGTCACCGCTTCAATCCCGCGAAGCTCCTGATCGACCCCTACGCGAAGTCGATCGAGGGGCCGATCCAGTGGGAGCGCGGCAACACGCTCCCGTACGTCCCCGGCGGGGAGGACGCCGACCTCGAGCGCGACGACGAGGACGACGCCGGCGCGATCCCGAAGTCGGTCGTGATCGACGAGTCGTTCGACTGGCAGGACGACCGGCTGCCGGTGCGGCCGTGGAGCGAAACCGTGATCTACGAGGTTCACACCAAGGGCTTAACGAAGTTGATGGAGCGCGTCCCGGAGGAGCTGCGCGGCACGTACGCCGGGATCGCGTCCGAGCCCGCACTCGAGTACCTCGCCTCGCTCGGCGTCACCGCCGTCGAGCTGCTGCCGATCCACCACATCGCGGACGAGATGCACCTGGCCGACAAGGGGCTGTCCAACTACTGGGGCTACAGCTCGATCGGCTATCTCGCCCCGCACGCGCTCTACGCCGCCACCGGCCGGCGGGGCGAGCAGGTGAAGGAGTTCAAGGGGATGGTCAAGGCCCTGCACGGCGCCGGGATCGAAGTGATCCTCGACGTCGTCTACAACCACACCGCGGAGGGCAACCACCTCGGGCCGATGCTCGCGTTCAAGGGCGCCGACAATCGCTCCTACTACCGCACCGTCCCCGGCGACCCGCGCTTCTACATGGACTACACGGGCACGGGCAACTCGCTCAACCCGGTGCACCCCTCGGTGCTGCGGCTGATCATGGACTCCCTCCGCTACTTCGCGATCGAATGCCACGTGGACGGCTTCCGCTTCGACCTCGCCTCGGCGCTCGCCCGCGAGTTCCACGAGGTCGACCGGCTCTCCGCCTTCTTCGACATCATCCACCAGGATCCCGTGCTCTCTCAGGTGAAGCTGATCGCCGAGCCGTGGGACGTCGGCGAGGGCGGCTACCAGGTCGGCAACTTTCCCGTGCTCTGGACGGAGTGGAACGGGATGTACCGCGACACGATGCGCGACTTCTGGCGCGGCGAGAGCGGGGTCGGCGAGTTCGCCAAGCGCTTCACTGGCTCGAGCGACCTCTACCAGCACGACGGCCGGCGGCCGTTCGCGTCGATCAACTTCATCACCGCCCACGACGGCTTCACGCTGCGCGACCTCGTCTCCTACAACGACAAACACAACGAGGCGAACGGCGAGGGAAACCAGGACGGCGACAACCACAACCGCAGCTGGAACCACGGCGTCGAGGGCGAGACGGACGATCCGCAGGTGAACGCCCTGAGGGGGCGCCAGATGCGCAACTTGCTCGCCACGCTCTTCCTCTCCCAGGGCGTCCCGATGCTGGTCGGCGGCGACGAGATCGCGCGCACCCAGGGAGGCAACAACAATGCGTACTGTCAAGACAACGAGATCTCCTGGATCGACTGGAACCTCGACGAGAGGGCCTGGCGGCAGCTGGCGTTCACGAAGCGGCTGATCGAGCTGCGCTCGAAGCACCCCGTCTTCCACCGCGCCGACTTCCTCACCGGCGAGGAGCGGCTCGGCTCGGGTGCGCCCGACGTCTGGTGGTTCCGGCCGGACGGGCGGAAGATGACGCAGCGGAACTGGCGCGACGACGACGCGCTTACGCTCGGCGTCTTCCTGAACGGCTCGGAGATCCCGACGCAGACCCGCCAGGGCGCCCCCGTGATCGACGACAGCTTCCTGATCCTCTTCAACGCCTGGCAGGACCCGATCGCGTTCACGCTCCCGGCCGTCTCGTTCGGCCGCCGCTGGACGAATGAGCTCTCGACCGCGGAGCCCGAGGTCGAGGCCGGCGTCGAGGTCTACCCGGCCCGTGGCGTCGTCCCGGTCGAGGGGCGCTCGCTCGTCGTTCTCCGCCGAATCGGCTAGTGCCCACCCTCCGAGCCACCTATCGGCTCCAGCTCGGGCCGGACCTGGGCTTTCGTGAGGCGCGCGAGCTCGTTCCCTATCTGCGCGACCTGGGCGTCTCGCACCTCTATCTCTCACCCTCGCTGCAGGCCCGGTCGGGCTCGACGCACGGGTACGACGTCGTCGACCCGACGCGCATCTCCGAGGATCTCGGCGGCGAGGACGAGTTGCGCGCGCTCTGTGCGGATGCACGCGAGGCCGGGCTCGGCATCGTGCTCGACATCGTCCCGAACCACATGGCGACGAGCGAAGAGGAGAATCCGTTCTGGCGCGACCCACTCCGGCGCGCGAAGTTCTTCGACCTCGACTGGCGCACCGGCCTCCACCGGCGCTTCTTCGACGTCGGCGGGCTCGCCGGCGTGCGGGTGGAAGACCCTGAGGTTTGGGAGGTGACGCACGCGAAGGTCGTCGAGCTCGTCCGGGGAGGGCTACTCGACGGGCTCCGGATCGACCATCCGGACGGGCTCGCGAATCCCCGCAGGTACCTCGAGCGGCTGCGCGAAGCCGGCGTCGACCGCGTATGGGTGGAGAAGATCCTCGAGCCGGGCGAGCAATTGCGCGCCGACTGGCCGGTCGAGGGGACGACCGGCTACGAGTTCCTGAACGACGTGACGGCGCTCTTCGTCGATCCGGCCGGCGAGGCTCCCTTGACGCGTCTGTACGAGGAGCTGACCGGAGAGCGCCGCCCGTTCCGCGAGGTGGCCGAGGAGGCGAAGCTCGAGCAGGCGCGGACGACCTTCGCCGAGGAGGCTGCGCAGCTGGCGGCGAAGTTGCCCTTCGACGCGGACGTCGAGCGGGCGCTCGCGTCGTTCGACGTCTACCGAACCTACGTGGAGCCGGACACCGGCCTCGTGGCAAGCGAGGACAGCGCCGCGGTCGCGTCCGCGGGCCTCCCGGATGAGCTCGCCGAGATTCTCCTGCTCGACGAGCGCGGCCACGACGCCTTCGTCGTGCGCTTTCAGCAGACGACTCCACCGGTGCACGCCAAGGGCGTCGAAGACACGGCGTTCTATCGCTGGCACCGGCTCGTTGCGCTGAACGAGGTGGGCGGCGATCCGGGCCGGTTCTCCCTCTCGGTCGCCGACTTCCACGCCTCGAACCTCGCGCGTCCACCCGGCGGTCTGCTCGCGACGACGACGCACGACACGAAGCGCACCGGCGACGTGCGGGCGCGGCTCGCTGCGATCGCCTCGGACCCCGCCGAGTGGGAGTCGATCGTCCGGGCGAGGATCGGCGGCTGGCGCGACCCGAACGAGGCCTATCTGATCCTCCAGACCGTTGTCGGCGCCTGGCCGCTCGACGCCGAGCGGCTCGAGCTGTACCTGGAGAAAGCCTTGCGCGAGGCCAAGGTGCACACGACCTGGATCGACCAGGACCACGAGTGGGAGGCGGGGGCGACGCGCTTCGCCGTCGACCTGCTCGCCGACGACGAGCTCTCGGACTACGCGCGCCAGCTCGCGGAACGCGGCGAGCGCTTCTCGCTCGGGATGACGCTGCTGAAGCTGACGTGCCCGGGCGTGCCCGACCTTTACCAGGGGGACGAGCTGCCATTCCACGCGCTCGTCGACCCGGACAACCGCCGTCCCGTGGATTGGGAGCTGCGCCGGCGGCTGCTTGCTTCGGGTGAGGCGCCCAAGCTCGACCTGATCCGGCGCACGCTCGCGTTGCGCGAGCGCCGGCCGGCGGCATTTGGCGGCAGCTACGACCCGATCGAGGCCGGCGGGGACATCTGCGCGTTCACGCGAGGCGGCGAAGTGCTCGTCGCGGTCGCGGTTCGCGGCGATCTCTCCAGCTTCCAGGCCCCACCCGGCGCGTGGAGCGATGTGCTCGGCACCGGCGCGATCCTCTTGGCCGAGCGGGCGTAGTCCGGACCGGACACCTTGCGCGCGCACCCGTTGCGCGGCACCGTTCGCTCGTGAGCGAATCGTTGATCGAGCGCGACGAGGTGGTCGCGCTACTGTTCAACGTGAGCGACATCGTCGCGAGCCTCGCTCGCATCGAGGACCTTCTGCGGGAGGACGAGGGTGAAGAAGAAGCGGATGAGTGAGGAGGACAGGGCGGCCCGGGAGCGGATGCTCGCAAACGCCGAGCGCACACGGAAGCTGGCAGAGAAGGCGCAGGCCGAGCTCGACCGCCGCAAGCAGGAGCGCGCATCGGCCTGAGCCGAGAGGACGCTCGACTAAGCCAGCGTTCGGGAGTGCCCCTGAATCGGCCGAAGTCAGTCGAGGAAAGCGGTCACTTGCGAGATGCGTGTTATGCGCGCTCCGGCAAACTGACGCGCGGCGACTTCGTCTCCTTCGCGGTGAATCAGGATGCTCCGCATGCCAACGCGCTCCGCGCCGCGAATTCGTCGTTGGCGCCGTCTCCGACAAAAATCGCCGTCTCGGGTTCGATTCCGAGCCGTGCGCACGCCAGTCGGTAGATCCGCGGATCTGGCTTGCGCAGCCCGACTGAGGACGAGAAGACGGCGACGTCGATGACCTGAGCGAGCGGCGTCTGCTCCCAAATCAGCGGTAGGTCTTCGCTACACACTGTGATCAAGCCCGTCGCAAGACCACGCGCACGGAGGTGCCGCAGAGTCTGGATAGCTCCTGCTCGCGGCCGCGAGACCAGCTTTTGCGTCCACTCCAACCGTCGCTTAGTCACTTCGCGGAACTGCGTCTCATCAAGGTCGAGTGTCTGAAGATAGGGCGCGAGTGGCCCGCTCTCGCGTAGGGGCCGACCGGCACGCCAAACGCTGGCGAACTCGTCGCGTGGCCTATCGAGAAAATGGGCTATTGAGTCGCTGAAGGCTTGCGACGCGGCCTCATCGTAGTCAACCAGAGTGTCGAAGAGATCGAAGATGACGGCACGCAGCACGCGCCGATCCTAGTCCGCCGGACAACGACCGTCGCCTGGGCCAGTGTTCAGGAATGTCCCCTGAGCCCGCTCCCTACTCAAGACGCTGCGAATTATCGTCAGAGACCAGGTTCCGAATGTACCGCCCGTACGCCCAAGCCTTGACACGACCCCACCGCGTATGCCGTTCGAGCCAAACCATGTTCGGGGCATGGGGGATACCTCGCTACCCAGACCTCCGTTCGGACCCACGGCGCTCCCGCCTACCAGTAGAGACGCCGGGTAGGAGAGCAGCAATCCGCTTTAGCGGCTGCCGCCGCGGCGGGGCAGCGGCACCGGCCGTGACAGCTTCGTTGACGTGCTCGACCGCAGAACTGACCTGCTCAACGGTTTCACTGACGTGTTCAACCGTGCGCCGGGTGTGCTCGCCGTCGGTCTTCGCGTCTCGTTGGTCGCTCTGGATCTCGCGTTGGAGCTCGTGCACCTCTTCGCCGAGCTCCTTGGCCTCGGTAACAAGACCAGCGACTTCGTACTGGATTACGCGGAGATCCCTGGCGTCGCGAACGCTCCGCACCGCGAGATACATGAGCGGGAGCACCGAAAGCACGCTGAAGGTGCCACTGATGAGAACGAAGGTATCCAGGGCCGTCATCACAAACCCAAGCGAAAGGGCGAGATCTCGAGGAGTTAGCCTAGGGCTCCGATCGTACCGGAGGCCCCCGATGACCGGGAGGTTGGTCGGGCTGACTCCTCTCCTGACGGCCAAAGAGGATGTCCCGTTCGTCCGGGCAGCACAGCCCCCTCAGCGATAACGGCCTGCCCGAGCGATACGGTTGTCTCCTTCACGGCGGTTCCTCCTTCGATCTTTGGCGGATCGCCTCGAACGCTTCCAACAGAAGCGGACGAGGCCGGAGGGACCGCCGTCAAGTTCTACGAGCTACGTGACAACCTCCACTCAGTAGAGCCAGAACGGTCGCGTGGGCCAGCGTCCGGGAATGTCCCTTGAACACGGAAGCTGCTAGACCGCTACGACGCTCCAAACCGTCCAGACGGCGACGGCGGCGACAAGGAGTGCGAGACGGCGCGTCCAGCCGCCACCCGCCAAGAACGCTGCGACGACCGCGCCGAAGAGGCCAATGGCCGCGAGTCCGGCCGTGGGAAAGCGGTATCCGCCGACCATCGCCGATGCGACTGCAACCGACGTCGGGGCGACGGAAGCCACGAGAGCGGCTTTGCTTGCCACGGTGCGTCGCTTGGTTGGCCGAGCCACGGCGGCGATTATGAGTGGTGCATCGCAGGGGACTGCGATCCACGCCTGGGCCAGCGTTCGGGAATGTCCCCTGATCGAGAGCTACTTCGCGAGTCGCGTCAGCTGGGGCGGCAGCTCGTCCGACGGCGCGAGTTCAGCAACGACCGAACTCGCTTACGCAGGGCGGGGGCGAAAGTCACCATGCCCTTCGTAAGGATCGACTACTCCGAGTCGGTCGAGCACCTGGAGAGCGAAGTCGGCGAAGTGCACGGTCGAGTCGGACACGTCGGCGTCATCGATCGCCAGCCGCTGCTCGGCCTCCGCGATCGCGTCGGGAGTCCAACCCTCGACGTTCCACTCTCGGTAGACCTCGGCTATCGCCTCGTAGGCACGGGATCTCTCCACACCCGAAGATTGCCACGCTCGCGTGGGCCAGCGTCCGGGAATGTTCCCTGAGGCGACTACTCGTCGGTCGGGGTGATGCGCTGGGCGAGAACCCACACTTGACCTTCGGGATCCGTGGCGGTGAACCGCCGATCTCCTGCCGGAGAGAGTTCGAGGTCAGTGACCTCGGCGCCAGCCTGGTTCGCCCGCGCGTGGAGTGACTCGACATCTTCGACGTAGATGTGAACCATCGAGGGCGGAAAGACGTCGAGTGTGCGTGGACTGGAGAAACTTTCCCCAGCCTGGCCAACCATGACCAGTCCGTCTCCCCCTAGAAGAAGTTCATTGTGTGATCGCCCGGCGGCGCCTGTCTGTGAAAGGCGAAGCTCGAACCCGAAGGTCCGCTGGAGGTAATCAATCGCTGCTGCTGCGTCTTCATACAACAGGTACGGCGACACGCGCGGATAGCCAGGCGGTGGGTTCCACATCACGGCGGAAGTATCGCCGAAGGAAACGAGGGCGAGGGTGTTCGCCTGGGCCAGCGTCCGGGAATGTCACCCGAGACGGGCGGGAGCTGCTTGGAGGGTTGGCGAACCCGCGAGCGGTCAGCGGCAGTCCGAGAGGGCGGAGATGCCGTTCTTTTCGGTGCGTGGCGCGAGGCACGCGACCACGTTCCCGCTCGCGTCGAGCCCGGCGACCCAACTAGGAAAGACGCTGGTAACGTTCTCCGGGTCTATGTGGAGGTTTGCGGGCAGCTGTGCCGCGTAGAACCGGACGTGCTGGAGCGGTTCCGGACCCGCGACGGTGGGCACGCGCAGGACACTCCCGTCGCGAACGCGGATCTCGACTGCAGATGCTGGCTCGATGACCGCACCCCAGATGTTGGCCCGCAGCCCCTCGGTGGCGTCGCCACCGCCGACGGTCATCGAGATGTCGGGCGATGTTTTGGACTCCGGCGTGCGCGCGATTCCGACGAACGGACCGCAGGCCATCGCCCCGCCTTCTCCCCTGGCGGCCGAGTCCTTTGGAGTCATCGAGATGCAAAGACCGTGCGTGGCAGACGGGTAGGCGACCAGCTGCCACGGACGCCCGTTCCACTCCCCTTCCATCACGACTTGGGGCGCTGTCGTCGGTACGGGAGCGGCCCCAGTCTTCAGGAACCACCAGTCGTTAGCGGCTCCGACCGCGGCGAGCGGCACCAACACAGCCGCGAACACAGCGAATGACAACAAGAGGAGTCGGCGGGGTGCGAAACGACGGGCCCGGCGTCCCCCGGCGGCGCGTTCCGTGACCTCGATCTCAGTCGTCATTGGATGCTCGGAGAATACTGCGAGCTGGCGTGGGCCAGTGTGTGGGAATGTCCCCCGAGCCGTCGCGTCACGCCAGGAGCGGAAAGGGATACCGCCCAGATACACGCGCGGGGTCTGGGAGGCCTACTCGGAACTGCTTTTAGCCTGGAGTTCGACGGCGATCTTCCCTGCTTCGCCGTGCTTCTCGATGACCATGTGGTCCGGGACCGTCTCGACGACGTGCTCGATCTCTCGGATAACGTGGTTCTTCTTCACGACGAACCTCGTCGGTTCGGCACGGATGTGCTCGTACTCGGCGAGGTTGAGCACGACGCGCTCCATGCAGGCGGTGTCCGAGCACTCGCAGAAGAACTCGTAGTGGTGGATGGAAGTCCCGTGGGACTCGGCGCTGTCGCTGATCCGCTCGTTGACCTCGCGGAACAAGTTTTCGTTCTGGGCGAGGCGTGCTTTTTGGAGATCGTCCATTTGCGGAGTTAACTACCCGCGACCAGCGGAATCATGCTCGCCGGAGGTTGGAACTGAGCAGCTGGGCGACTTCCTCGCCGAGACGCCCTTGACGTAGACGGCGCCAGCCTGGGCCAGAGTTCGGGAATGTCACCTGGTGAGCCGCTTTGCCGCATGACGGGCGAGCCAGTCGTCGGCTTGGCGCGGTGAGGTCAGACGCACTACTCGCGCTGCGGGTGGGTCTGCCTCCCAGGCGCGAATCCGGCGGCGCTTGCGGCTGAATGACTTGAAGTGCCAGAGGATGATCGAGTCCCGCGAGAACATGTGTCGGAACGACTCGTGGTTGCCGTTGCAGAGCGGACGACCATCAACCGCTCGCGCGATCGTGCGACGGATCAGCCTGAAGAGCGACAGCCAGCGGGGGAAGTCGAGGGCGACGATTAGCTCGACCCGCGCGAGTGGGATATCGAGCCACTTGCCGTACGCCGTGTCGAGTATCCATTGGTCACCCGCGCAGATCGCCTCGATCCGTCGTCGCTGCTCGTCATCAGGAACCGCTACCCAGTCCGGTTCCCACGTCAAATCGTCCACGGAGTGCCACGGGATGCCGGTGGCGGCGGAGATGCGTTTTGCGAAGGCGGTCTTGCCTGACCCCGTGACTCCGTAGGTAAGAATCCGCTTGGGCACGGCGCGAGAGTAGCTCGCTTTGGTTGCTCGCCTGGGCCAGCGTCCGGGAATGTCCCCTGAGCGCGGCGTAGGCTTTCGGCATGGGTGTTGTTCCCCGCGGGGCGTCTGAGTTCGTCAAGTGGCTCGTTCCCCGTCACCCGGGCCTTGCTCCACTGTTCGAGGACCATCTCCGCGACTTCGATGGCGAGATTCTCGCCCACGTGTTCTTCACCGATGTGACCCTCTATGCAGCTGACCTTGCTCGCGCCCCGTCGAACCGAGAAGCCGCTGATGAGCTGAAGCGACTCCTGACCGACCTGGACGCGGCGATCGACCTTGATGCTGATGGTGACCCCTATGACGACACCGCCGATAACGCTGTCTGGCTGTCGTTTGTCGACGCCGCGAGGGGTGAGCTTGGCAGCGAGTCCCTGCGAATCGCGATCCGGTCGTTTCCGCACCTCGCGCACGCCCTTAGCCAGCTCGAACGCGCGAACTATTGGGGAATCCGCGACGTTTGCTTCTGGACGGCGTTGGCTGCGGGCGCAGTGCTCGTCGTCGGCGCGTTCGTCGCGCTGCCGTCCCTACTCTGGGAGGGCGCAATCGCCCTGCTCCTTCTATCGACTCTCGCAGTCGCCCTGACCGCATTCCTGCACGCAAGGCGGGTGGGCTCGTCGGTCGGGCAGAGCATCGGCTATGTCGGACGAGATGTGGTTCGATAGCTCTTCAAGCTCGCACCGTAGACGCGCCAGCGGATTCCTCGTCTGGCTTGGGCCAGCGTCCGGGAATGTCCCCTGAAGGGCGGCTACCCTTTCGTCGTGTCCAGCCAGATCCGTTACGGCATCCTCGATGACGCGAGCGACGATTCGTCGCTATGGGAACTGGCGCTTCGGCACACGACTCACAGCGGTCGCCGGACGATCGAAAACCATCCCGAGAGGACCATCGAGGAACTCAGGCCCGAACTCATCGAGCTGCTGAGGCAAGGCTTGGTCGAGCTTTACGAGGAGACCGGGTCTTCAGCGTCGGCCCTCGACCCTAGGACGGCCCTCTCGGTGGTCGCCGACGACGCCAACTGGACTACGCCCGCCGAGTCGGGTCGGGATGCGTTCTACACGGTCGTCCTGACGGAGTCAGGCGACGAAGAGCTCCAACGCGAAGCTGCTGCAGAGCACGCTGGCTAGTGCGACCGCGGCCTGGGCCAGTGTTCACGAATGTCCCCTGAACGATGTCGGCCTGAGGCGAAGACTTGGGGCTGATCAACGGACCCGAACGAGTGGGGTCACCGCTCGCAAACGAAGTGCAGGCGGCCGGACTTCTTCGATGGTCGAGCCCGCTGCCGGTCGTAGACTTTGATGCGTCGGAAACGGTCGCCGAGGCTGTCTTTGATCCGTTCGACGCTGAACGAGATCTCCGGAATGGCCTCCGAGTGGAGCTGGTAGATCGATTCCTCCTGGCACTCGAACACCTGGAGGTGCCAGTGGACAACACCGCCGACCTCAGCGTCAACGACCTCCATCAACAAGAGGTTGTCGCCGAACCAGATCGCCTGCTGCGGCTGCGCGACGACCTCGCGGAGCCGGTACTCGGTGTTGATGTCGAAGACAAAGATCCCTCGGTCTGAGAGATGTTCGCGCGCGCCAGCGAACAGCGCCTCCCACTGCGAGAACGTCAGGAGGTGATTGATCGAGTCGTACACGCACAGGACCACGTCGAAGGTCTCGTCGAGGCTGCCCTCTGTCATGTCGGCCTGTATGAGACGCGCCTCGGGCACCTTCTCGGCCGCGATCGCAAGCATTGCGGCGGACAGATCGACTCCGGTGACCTCGAAGTCAGAACGAAGCTGCTCTAGAATCGAACCGGTGCCGCAGGCCAGTTCCAGCACAGTCCCCGCACCAGGGTGATGCCGCTCGATCAGCCCGCGCACGTAGGCGGCGTGATCGGCCCGGTCACCCATAACCGAATCGTAGAAGCGTGCGAATGCTTCGTAACTCTGCATGGCAGCCTGCCCGCATCTAACCACCCGCCGCCGTCACCGTGACGTGCGACGGTTCCAGGAGGACAGTCAGCGGCAGTGCAGCGGTGGCCTGGGCCAGCGTCCGGGAATGTCACCTGAGCGACCCTTACAGAACGCGGACGAGCTTAGGCGGGGCGCAGGCTCTTGGTGCGGCGGCCCACCCCAACACCGACAGCTTCCAGCTGCCGGGTGCAGCCAGACGAATGATCGCGCTCGCCTCCGAAGCCTTAGGTGTCGTGCGGCGCAACGCGACCTCTCGGTACTGACCGCCTGGTCATTGAAGAACAAGTCGTAGCCGAACACTCGATGGCTCGGGCCGAAGGCCAACTGGACGGCTCGACACCCAGGCACTCGGCATCAGCGTTGTCACGGTCACGCGAGTCGGCTCTCCGCGCGACGCCGTTGCCGATGCCGTGATGCGGACGCACAGCTTTGCCTCGGCGGCTACGGGGACGGCGACAGCTGCGAGCGAGACAGCGATCAAAGCGATCAGTAAGCGCGCCATCACATCAGGTACTACGCCTCTCGTCCACGAGGAGTTCCAACGGTAGCGGAAGCGCAAAATGGAGCGTCCTTCGCCTGGGCCAGCGTCCGGGAATGTCCCCTGAGGGACCGTACTTCACGCGGGTATGTCACCGCACAGAGCCTCTGGCCGACGGCCGTGCGATCGTGATGGGATCGACTGGCCGCAACTCGCGTCGTTCGTCGTAGCGCCCCTGCTCGCCCTCGCGCAGGTCGGCTTCGCCTTCGTGCGTCCGTGGCGATTGAGGTGGGCCTTGCTGTTCGGCGACCTCCTCGCGCTGTTCCTGATCCTCCAGCTCGTGTCGTGGCTCGGTCACAGCGAGGAGCCCTACCCGCTCCTCAGCGAGATCTTCATGCTCATCGCCACGCTGCTCCTCGCGGGGCTAGTCGTGGTGCTCGTCGCGATCCGCGACGGTGTCGCGTGGAGTGACGCACGATCGCGCGCACCCGGCCCGACGGATTCGGAGACGCGCTGGGCACTACGCGGCGTCGTGTTCTCCGTAGTCGCGGCGCTCTTCGGGACACTCTTCCCGCTCCTGCTCGGGGCCGCGCTCGTGGTGGTCGCCATCTCCTGGCGGCGCGAGCCGCCGTCGCGCGCGCGCTTCGTCGCGACCGGGATCCTCGTCGCCGCGTGGGCGATCGTCGGCATCGCGCTCGCCGCGCCGTGGATCTAGTAGTGGAGTACGCCTCCGCGCCGGAGACATTGACTGGGCCAGCGTCCGGGAATGTCCCCTGAGCGCGAGCGTGATGTGGTTCTCTGCCTCGTTCGGGAATGTCCCCTTGAGGCCGGTCCGTGTAGAACGCTCGTAGAGGAGATTCGCGAAATAGACTCCCGGCGTGGGAGAAGCTGTCCGCTTGACCGTCGTCCCGAACGAGGGCGAAGCCGAGATGGTGTGTCAAATGCTCCGCGCCGAAGGCATCCGCTGCGCCTATCGTGTCACAGACATCTCCGGAGAACTGGGGGGCCAGTTCGGCGGTTGGCGGGAAATACTCGTAGACGAGGATGATTTGACAACCGCCCGTGGGCTTCTGCCCGAGGCGTGAGTCACCCCTCCGAGGGCACTGCCCGCCGAGCGAGGCTGCCGAAAGTGAGTCGTTCGGATGGGCCAGCGTGCTGTCGCGCGAGTGAGACGGATGCGCTGAGAGACTGCGTCAGGAGGGTGCGGGAGTTTCGGCTTCGAGCACGCGCAGGCAGACCTCGACCACGCGCGGGTCGAACTGGGTGCCGGCCGCCTCTTCGAGCCGGCGCCGTGCCTCGTCGGTCGAGAGCGCGTGCCGGTAGGGCCGGTCGGTCGTCATCGCGTGGTACGCGTCGCAGGCGAAGATGATCCGCGCCTCGAGCGGGATCTCGTCGCCCGCCTTCTGGTCGGGATAGCCCTCACCGTCCCAGCGCTCGTGGCAGGCGCGCACGATCACGCACACGTCCTGCAGCTGCTCGATCGGGCCGATGATCTTCGCGCCGAGCTCCGGGTGCGTCTCGATCAGGCCGCGCTCCTCCTCGGTGAGCGGGCCCGGCTTCAGCAGCACCGAGTTCGGAATCCCAATCTTGCCGATGTCGTGGAAGAGCGCTCCCAGCTCGAGCCGCTTCAGCGTCTCGCTGTCGAGGCCGAGCTCCTCTCCCACCCGGAGGGAGGTGTCGGTGATCCAGCGGGCGTGCGAGGAGGTGTACTCGTCCCGCGCCTCCAGCGCGTTCGCGAGCGCCTCGACGGTCGAAAGGAAGGTGCGCTCGAGGCCTTCGAAGCTGGAGGCGCTGGCGATCGCGAGCTTCGCCTGGTCGGCGAGCCCTCCGAGCAGCTCGAGCTCGCGGTCGCCGAAGGAGACGCCCGGCGGGGAGGCGACCGCGATCGCGCCCCAGCGCCCCTCGATCGAGAACGGGGAGACGACGTAGGTTCCCGAACCGCCCGCCGGCACGTCGCTGAACGCGGCGTACTCCTCGGGCGCGAGCTCGAACGGGCCGGTGCGCTTGGCGTAGGGCTTGACGGCGTCGACCGGGAAGCGGCGCCCGACCACCCGGCCGTTGTCTTCGTAGCCGATCGCGGCCTGACCGACTAGGTCGCCTTGGATCGACTCCTGGAGCCAGAGCGAGGCGTGCGGCGCGTCCAACAGCTGTCGTGCGCCGGCGACGACTCGTTTCAGCACGCGGTCGAGGCC
>JBKJSM010000141.1:0-5303 GCA_046594445.1 Gaiellaceae bacterium
GTGTGACAGCCCGAGCAGCCCTCGGAGGCGAACAGCTGCTTGCCCGCGACCGGGTCGCCCTTGGCGGCCTGGTCCTCGCTCGCGCACGCGCTGACGACGAGCGCCGCGAGTATGAGGAGGGCCGAGCCGGCCAGCGTCCGTCCGTGTTTCATCCAATGCGACGATAGCCACGAAGCGGTGCGCGATGTCGCGCTTGTCAAGGGGCGTCGATCGTGCAGCGCAGTCCTGGCGCGCCGGCGATCCGGCGGTCGAGCATGACGAGCGTCGCTGCGGTGCGCTCGGCGAGTGAAACGCAGCAGCGCGTAGCTTCGTCTCGCCAATGCTTCTCAACGGCTCGCTTTGTGGACCGACCTTCGGCGACGAGCGGCGGATCGATGAACTCTGCGGCGAAAGCCGACCTTGCCGGCAATGATCGCAGTCAATCGAGCGGCGAGCGTCGTAACTGGCGCTTGGTCAGCCGCTCGCTCGCGTACAGCTCCTGAGCAGGGCTACCTCTCCGTTCGGCAACGCGAGTCAGGAAGTCCCACGGACTCTCAGCTGGCTTTGTGCTCGTGCGGAGGCGCCACACCTGAGCCGTATCTGCGCGAGATTGCTCGCAGATCCGGCTGATGTGAGCGAGCACGAGGCCCGTGGCCTTGATGGGATCGTGTCCGACCGCCTCGGCAACCACCAGGGTGAGGTTCGTCTGACAGAGAACGGCGAGCTCACGCGGGAGGTTGAGCTCTTGGCGTCGGTTGTGATGAGGCCGTCCCAGCCGGCATCGTCCGTGTGGAGCGCCTGCAAGACCTCCCAGTCGTCGAGCGTCGCCATTCTCTCGTCGATACGGCGGATCGGCATCAGCTCGGCGTCGGACGCGAGCCAGTCGACCAAGACGTCGACGATCGGCTCGGGAAACTTCTGGTCGAGCGCGAAGCGGCGGGGCATGCGCTCGAGGTGTCAGGCGGCGAGCGAGAAAGCAGGCTGCAGATCACGTTCAAGATCCAGATCATCGCGAACATCGGCGGTTTCGATTACCGGATAGAAGGCAATGATCCGCTCGCTCGTCAGGCCACGGCGGGCGAGTGCGGCCAGGGCCTCGGTTTCGATACGCGTGCGGTGGACATGCGGGGCGCCCGAGAGTTTGCCCGGAACGATGCGTAGGCGCGGCCGGGGAGCGACCAGATCAGGGCCCCGAAGCTCGCTCGTGATCTCGAACGGGCGCAGAAGCTCGAACTGGTCCGCGTCGAGGAGCCGTTGACCATCGGCGTGCTGCGGATCCGTCTTAGGGTCCAACACGATGTTGCCCCCGCGGTCTACGGCGACGCTCGGTCCGGCGTCTTCGGTCCAGAGGTCAAGATCCAGCCCGGCGAGCTCATTCAACGCGCGCCGGACTGCGCGCATGGCGGTTCCGGGGACGTCCTGCCCGTCGGGGGCGGTCTTGGTGGCGCGAAGCCAGGCGATCGCGCGCAGGCTCATTAGATCGCTGTAAGACCACAACTTGATCCGGACGTCGGAGATGCTCGGGACCAGAATCTCTCGGCGCGCCCAGTAATGCACCGTGGACTTCGGCACGCCTGAAAGCGCTGCTGCACGATCCGCCGGGTATGCGCCTCGATGATCCACGTTCCCAGTATCGCGATCAGGGTCGTCCGCCGTCTAGAGCCGGGCGGCATCGACCGGCAGGTGCTCCACGCGCCGACCGGCGCAGCCGGTCCGGACGCGATACTCCAGGCGTGTCCAACCAGCTCTTCGACATGAGCGACGAGCCGGCCCGCACGGCGACGCCGGTGCCCGCGGCCGACGCCCCGCTCGCGGTTCGCATGCGCCCGGGGACGATCGACGAGCTCGTCGGCCAGCAGCACGTCCTCGGCACAGCCGAGGAGCCGACGACGCTGCGCCGCGCGATCAGCGACGGGCGGCCGCACTCGATGGTCCTCTACGGCCCGCCGGGGACCGGCAAGACGACGCTCGCACGAATCGTCGCGCGCTCCGCCAACGCCGCCTTCGAGGAGCTGTCCGCCGTCCAGGCGGGCCGCGCCGAGGTCCGCGGCGTGATCGACCGCGCCGCCCACCGGCGCAAGACGAGCGGCGAGCCGACCATCTTCTTCCTCGACGAGATCCACCGCTTCAACAAGTCGCAGCAGGACGCGCTGCTGCCGGCGGTCGAGGAGGGCCTGCTCACGCTCGTCGGCGCGACCACCGAGAACCCGTACTTCGAGGTCAACGCGGCGCTGCTGTCGCGCTGTCAGCTCTACACGCTGGAGGCCCTCTCCCCCGACGAGGTGGTGACGATCCTGCGCCGCGGCGCCGCCGAGATCGCCGTCGAGGCTGCGGACGAGCTGCTGGCGCTCGTGGCGGCGCGGGCGGGCGGCGACGCGCGCACCGCGCTCGGCATCCTCGAGCTCGCCGGCGAGACCGCACGGGCCGAGCGGTCGCCGCTGACGGCCGCCCACATCGACGACGCGGCGCACAAGCGGCCGATCGTCCACGACCGCGACGCGCACTACGACGTCACCTCGGCGTTCATCAAGTCGATGCGCGGCAGCGACCCCGATGCCGCCGTCTACTACCTTGCGGTGATGCTGGAGGCGGGCGAGGATCCCCGCTTCATCGCACGGCGCATGGTGATCCTCGCCTCCGAGGACGTCGGCAATGCCGACCCGCGCGCGCTGCAGGTTGCGGTGGCAGCCGCGCACGCGCTCGAGCACGTCGGCCTGCCGGAGGCGCAGCTCAACCTGGCGCAGGCGGCGATCTACCTGGCGCAGGCGCCGAAGTCGAACGCGGTGACACGCGCGATCATGGCCGCCCGCCGCGACGCCCGCGAGCGCGGCTCGCTGCGTCCGCCCGCCGCCCTGCGCGACGCGCACTACGCCGGCGCGAAGACGTTCGGGCACGGCGTCGGCTACGTCTACCCGCACGACGACCCGCGCGGCTTCGAGTTCGACCACCTCCCCGAGGAGCTGCAGGGCACGCGCTACTACGAGCCGCGCCGCGAGTCGGGCGAGGAGCGGCCGCGGCCGCGCGAGTAGGAGCGGCGCGACGGCCGTCAGGCGCCCGCGGCCGGCGCCTTCCGCGGCCGGCGCCCCGCGCCTCGCGCACCCCGCCTACCGCGCCAGCGAGCCGCCGTCGACGATGAGATGCGTCCCGGTCACGAACGAGGCGTCGTCGGAGGCGAGGAAGGCGATGGCGGAGGCAACCTCGGACGGGTCGGCGGAGCGGCCGAGCGGCAGCCCGAACCCGCCCGCGGCGTCGTACAACGAGTCCGAGAAGGACCGGTCGAAGCCCTCGTGCACGAGTATGTCGGTCTTGATCGGGCCGGGGCACACAGCATTGACCCGGATGCCGTTGGCGCCGTAGCGAGTCGCCAGCGACACCGAGAGCTGCAGCACGCCGGCCTTCGTCACGTTGTAAAGGGCGGTCGAGCGGCCCTGCAGCTCCTGCCCGATCCACGCCGAGTTCGACGAGACGTTGACGATCGCGCCCTTACCCTGCTCGACCATCACCGGCACGACGTGCTTGCAGGTGAAGAACTGCGAGACGAGGTTGATGCCGAGGATCCGGTGGATCTCGTCGCCGGTCAGCTCGTCGAGGTCGGCGGTGTGGTGGACGGCGGCGTTGTTGACGAGGATGTCGATGCGGCCGAAGGCGGCGCGGGCGAGAGTGGCCGCCTGGATGGCCGTAGCCTCGTCGGCGATGTCGCCGTGAACCACGAGGTGCGGCGCCCCCAGCTCCTTGCCGAGCTCGCGGGCATACTCGCTGCGCAACTCGACGGCGACGATGGTGGCGCCCTCGTCGCGGAGGCGGCGCACCGTGGCGCGGCCGATGCCGCGGCCCGCGCCGGTGACGATGGCGACTCGGCCCTCGAGCCGGCGCGGCGTAGGCAGAGGCGTGCTCGGAGCGGGCATGCGCAGGAGGCTACCGGGCGCGCGAGGGAACGATCTGCCGGCCGGGGCCGCACCAGCCGGCCAGGAGATCGAGCCCGTCGAGCACGAGGTCTTCGGCGGTCTCGTTCCCGCTCTCCTGGAGATGGACACGGACCTGCTCGAGCAACGCGATCAGGTCCGGCACCGGAAATCCCGTATCAACCACGCCCTGGAGATAGGCCGCGAGCCAGCCAAGGCTCTCGGCCGAGGCGATGGCGTCATGGATGCTCTGCTCGGCGACGGTCACTGCTCCTCCATTCTACGCTCGCTCCCACCAGAAGCGGGTGAACGCGAGGGCCGCCTGGAAGTCGTCGAGGTGCATCGGCTCGCTCGGCTCGATGAAGCCGTGGCTGCGTCGACCTGCCGAATTCGTTCGAAAGGCGAGCGCCTCCGGCAGGTCACCAACGTCGAGCTTCCACACCGGATCCTTGCCTGTGCCTCCGTCGCGAGGCTGACGCCGGTGGATCGGGAGATTGAGCAGATGGCCTGCTGCGGCCGACATGCCACCGCCTCCGGGCCACACGAGTCCGCCTTCGCGGATCGTCACATCTCCTTCCAGGCGGACGCCTAGCATCCGAGACGAGGGTCCGCAGAGCGGCATCCCCTCGCCGTCGTCCCTCATGCTCCGGAAAACGGTTGTCACCCATCGGACGCCAAGCGGCCGACAGCCCGGCTTCGTACCAGGACAGAGCCGAAACCGTCAGAGGATGCGGGCGCCGAGCGCGCTCGCGACGAGCTCGACGGCGAGCCGGCCGGTGCGGTTCTCGCGGTCGAGAATCGGGTTGACCTCGACGACGTCGAGCGAGTCCAGCTGCCCCCACTCGGCGACGATCTCCATGGCGAGGTGCGCCTCCCGGAAGGAGAGGCCGCCGGGAACGGGCGTGCCGACGCCGGGCGCCTGCTCCGGGTCGACGACGTCGAGGTCGAGGGAGACGTGCGCGAAGGCAGCGCCCATGACGCGGACGAGCGCACGGTTCATCGCGTCGGCGATGCCGATGCGGTCGACGTCGCTCATCGTGAGGACGAGGATGCCGAGCTCGTCGATGAGGGCGCGCTCGCCGGGGTCGAGCTCGCGCGTGCCGAGCAGGGCGACATGCTGGGGGAGGAGCGACTGGCGCGGCCACGAGAGGCTGGCGAAGCGGTCGCCGCCGAGGCCGAGCGCCGCTGCGAGCACCATGCCGTGGACGTTGCCGCTGGGGCTGGTCTCGGGCGTGTTGAGGTCGCCGTGAGCGTCGAGCCAGAGGGCGCCACCCGGGCCGCGCAGCCGCGCCATGCCGCCCACGGAGCCGAGCGCCACCGAGTGGTCACCGCCGAGCACGACCGGCAGCGCGCCTGTCGCCGCGCTCGCCGCGACCTGGTCGGCGACGCCCTCGCAGACGGTGACGATGTCGGCGACGTAGC
>JBKJSM010000139.1:0-8890 GCA_046594445.1 Gaiellaceae bacterium
CGTCCTGGCCGGTGGCCGCCTTCACGAGCGGCGGCCCGCCGATGGAGATCGTCCCGGTGCCCTGCACGATCACGGTCTCGTCGCTCATCGCGGGCACGTAGGCCCCGCCGGCGGTGCACGAGCCCATGACGACGGCGATCTGCGGGATCCCCTTTGCGGACATGCGCGCCTGGTTGTAGAAGATCCGGCCGAAGTGCTCGCGGTCGGGGAAGACCTCCGCCTGGAGCGGCAGGAACGCGCCGCCGGAGTCGACCAGATAGATGCACGGAAGGTGGTTCTGTTCGGCGACCTCCTGGGCACGCAGGTGCTTCTTGACCGTGAGCGGGAAGTAGGAGCCGCCCTTCACGGTCGCGTCGTTGGCCACGATCACGCACTCCTGGCCTTCGACGACGCCGATTCCGGTGACGATCCCGGCCGAGGGAGCCGCGCCGTCGTAGAGCTCCCACGCGGCGAGCGCGTTCAGCTCGAGGAAGGCGCTACCGGGATCGAGTAGCCGGTCGATTCGCTCACGTGCCGTCAGCTTGCCGCGCGAGCGATGCCGCTCGACGGACTTCTCGCCGCCGCCGCTCGAGACGAGCGCGGTCCGGTCGCGGAGCTCGGCCACGAGCGCCTCCATCCGCTCCGCGCGGCGCGCGAACGCGTCGTCCCGCTCGACCTGCGTGGTGAGGAGAGCCACGGACTGAGCCTAACGAACCCTCCAGCCGGTGCCGATGAGGGCTTGATGCGGCGACCCGGCGTCAGTCGTCGCAGCGAGCCGATTGAGGTTCGAGGTCCCTTTCCCGGCCTTCCCGAGTTTCACTACCACGAGGACTACGAGCAGCGCCGGTACTCCACCATCGAGCAGACGCTCGCCGGACACTCCGAGATGGTGGCGGAAGCCCCAACTTTTAGGAGGTCAACTGGTGTGACCGGAACCCCTCACAGCCCCCCAGGCTAGGCGATGCAAGAGTCACCTGTGTTTCCGTCATTGTTGTCCAATGCGAGCGGAAGAGATGACGGACTGGCAGCGGTTGCTTCTCGGATGTCATCTCGTCTACGACAACGCGGTGGAACTCACTGACGACGCCACCCTCCTGTTGGAGCGGAAGCGTTTTGCCCGCGCGTACTTCCTTGCGCACGTAGCCTCCGAGGAGCTAGCCAAAGTCCCCCTGCTACTTACGACGGCGTACGCAGTGGAGGTAGAGGGCGCCGAAGTCGATTGGAAGCTTCTACGCGGAAGGCTATCCGATCACCCTCAGAAGCTAGAGGCATTGGCCTATCTGGACGACGCCGCAGTTCCCGACGCGGAGCAGTTCGCAAAGGCGCGGTCGATGATCCGCGCACTCGGAAATGGTCGAAATTCAGCGCTCTACTCTGAGATCGGACAGAACCTTATGGGGAAACCGTCTGCACTTGGGTGGAGCGACTTGGCCCTCCGCGTCATACAAGTGGCCCTGGCGCGTATGCAATTCATTCAAGAGCACGGACTGACCGACGATGCACTACTCAAAGCGGGATTCGTGGCGAGCAAAACTTCCCCGCTCACAGAGCTGGCGGAGAAACTCATTGACGCCGGAGTTGAGCCGCTGACTCGGCCCGGGACGTGAGCTGTCGGTGGCGAGGTGCGCTTCTCCGGAGTCTGCTTCGCCATGTCTAACGCACGCTCAACGTGCGACGCTCACTGAGCTAATGTCGTGGCTCATGCGGAGAGCGAGTATCGAGGTGCGCGGGCATCACGAGCGGCTCGACGGCAGCGGCTATCCGGACGGAGCCACCTCGCTCACCCTCGAGACCCGCGTGCTCGCAGTCTGCGACGTGTACGACGCGCTCCGGTCGGAGCGCGTCTACCGCGAGGCGTGGACCCACGACCGGGCTCTCGAGCTGCTGCAGGATGAGTCCGGCAGCGCCTTCGACGCTCGCTGCGTTGAGGCGCTCGAGCGCGTGCTCTCCCGGCGCGGCCTCGCCGCCGCGGTCGCCTAGCAGTCTGCAGGGGATTATCGGTTGCAACTCCGTCCGGGTCGGGATACTTTTCGTGCGAGGGCATGGCCACACTCCGGATCACAGCACCGTCGTCCACCGCGGCCTTCCTGCTCGTCGAGAAGCTCGGCGAGTACGGCGCCACCGCCGGCACCGAGCCCGGCGGCGCTTGGGTCGTCGAGCTGCCGCTGCAGGGTGCCGCGCGAGAGACGATCCCGCGCGCGCTCGCCGCAACGCGAGACTGGCTGAACGAAGAAGCGATCGCGTCGGCCTCGGTCTCCTTCGACGGCCACACGCACCTCCTCCGCGGCCGCGTCTCCGTCGACGCCGCCCTGCACGAGCGCGCCCGCGAGGCAGCGGGCCAGGTCACCGGCCGCACGCCCGTGCGGTAGCCGCGAGAACTAGCCTCCGGGCATGCACGCTCGTCGCGCGCTCGCGATCGCCGCCCTGCTCGCTGCCTCGATTCTCTGCGTCGGGCTGCTGGAGCTACGCGTCCGAGAGACGGGGGACGGTTTCTACCGCTTCCTCGTCTGGAACCTGTTCCTCGCCTGGGTGCCGCTCGTATTTGCGGTTGCGGCCTACGTCCGCGCGCGCCACGGCGTGGACACGCTGGTCGCGGCGCTACTCCTTCCGTGGCTGTTGTTCTTCCCGAACGCGCCCTACCTGCTCACGGATTTCATCCATCTCGCAGAAGGGCCGGCCCCGCTCTGGTACGACGCACTGATGCTCTCGGCATTCGCGTGGACAGGTCTGCTTCTCGGCTTCGCGTCCCTCTATCTCGTCCAGATGATCCTCCGCCGTGCGGTCGGCTCGGCCGTGGCGTGGCTCTGCGTCTTCGGCGCGCTCGCGCTCAGCAGCCTCGGCGTCTACATCGGGCGCTTCGTCCGATTGAACAGCTGGGACGTGTTTCTGCACCCGCGGGAGGTCATCGAGGTCGTTCACGCGAGGCTCGTCGCGGAGCCACCGGAGCTGGCGCAGGCCCTCGTGGCGCTCACCGCGTTCCTCGGTGTGGCGTACCTCGTCCTCTACGGCTTCGCGAACCTCGGGCTGGGGCTCGAGGATCGCGACGGCCCATGAGCGGAGGGAGCGAAGCGACCCTTCAGGGGTCTTCGCGCGATCGAGAATCCGCTCCCGCGGATTCTCGATCTTGCGCCAGCAACAGGGGCGACAGGGCTCGAACCTGCGACCTACGGTTTTGGAGACCGCCGCTCTACCAACTGAGCTACGCCCCTACGGCTCGGGGCGGATTGTAGCCTTGGGTCGGATGATCTCCCAGCGGCACGCGCTCGGACTGCTCTTCCTCGTGTTCGTGCTGGGGTTCGGCTTCATCGCGTTTGCCGCCGCAAAAGCCGATCAGTGGGTGATCGCAGCCGCGTCGGCGGCGCTCGGAGGATGGATGGCGACGATGGCCGCGAAGCTCCTTCGACCGCACTGAGCAAGAATCAGGGCTGACGCGGCGTATTCTCTCCTCGTGGCCAAGACCGAGGACATGAGCGGACTCTGGCAGGAGTACCAGAAGACGCGAGATCGCACCGTTCGCGACCGCCTGATCCTGACCTACGCGCCGCTCGTCAAGTTCGTCGCCGGCCGCCTCGGCAGCGGCCTGCCGGCGCACGTGGACGAGGGAGACCTGGTCTCGTACGGCCTGCTCGGGCTGATCGGCGCGATCGAGCGCTACGACCCCGACCGGGAGATCAAGTTCGAGACCTACGCGATCGCGCGGATCAAGGGCGCGATCATCGACGAGCTGCGCGCGCTCGACTGGGTGCCGCGCTCCGTGCGCGCCCGCGCCCGCGACATCGAGCGGGCGATCGCCGAGCTCGAGAAGAAGCTGCACCGCGCGCCGACCGACGAGGAGATCGCGACGAAGCTCGGGATGACCGAGGACGAGCTCGGCTCGAGCCTGACGGAGATCTCACGTTCGTCGATCGCCGCGCTCGACGAGCTCTGGACCGTCTCTGCCGGCGGCGACCAGATCTCCCTGATCGACACGATCGAGGACACGCAGGGGCCGGAGCCCCAGTCGGCGCTCGCGCAGACCGAGATGAAGGAGGCGCTCGGCGAGGCGATTGCCCGCCTGCCCGAGCGAGAGAAGCTCGTCGTCACGCTCTACTACTACGAGGAGCTGACGCTGCGCGAGATTGGCGAAGTGCTCGGCGTGACCGAGTCGCGCGTCTCGCAGCTGCACACGAAGGCCATCCTCCGCCTCAAGGCCCGCCTCGGCGGCGCGGCTCGCCTGCCGGCCGTCTGACCCAGGCACCGTCCCCGGACACGCGAGCGGGTTACGATTCCCCCTCGTACCCCGTCAGCCGAGGAGGAATCTGCGCATGCCCGCTTTCGAGCCTGGAAAGATCCGCAACGTCGCCGTCGTCGGCCATCGCGGCACGGGCAAGACCTCGCTGGTCGAGGCGCTGCTCTACCAGGCGGGCGAGACGACCCGCCTCGGCACGATCGATGCGGGCACGACCGTCGCGGACTGGGACGACGACGAGCAGCAACGGAAGATGTCCGTCTCGCTCGCGCTGACGCATGCGGAGTGGCAGGGCCGGAAGATCAACCTCCTCGACGTCCCGGGCGATCCGAGCTTCCAGGGCGAGGGTCGCTGCGCGCTTCGTGTTGTCGAGGGCGCGCTCGTCGTGCTCAGCGGCGTGATGGGGGTCGAGGTCGGCACGCAGCGCGTCTGGAAACGGGCAGAGGAGCTCGGGATCGCGCGCGTCCTGTTCGTCAACATGCTCGACCGCGAGCGGGCCGATTTCTTCCGGGCGCTCGGGCAGATGCAGGAGCAGCTATCGCCCCGCTGCGTCGCAGTCCAGCTGCCGATCGGGGCCGAGCACGAGCTGACGGGGATCGTCGACATCCTCCACATGTGCGCCTACGCGAGCCCCGACGGCGAGAAGGAGCCTGAGCCCGGCCCGATCCCGGAAGAGCTGGCCGAGCTCGTCGCCGAGTACCGCGAGAAGCTGCTCGACGAGGTCGTCCAGACCGACGAGGCGCTGATGGAGAAGTACCTCGAAGGCGAGGAGCTCGGCGTCGAGGAGGTTGCTCACGCGCTCAAGGACGCCGTCACGCGCGGCGAGGTCTTCCCCGTAGCCTGTGGAGTCGCGACCAAGAACCTCGGCACGCACGCGCTCCTCGACCTGATCGTCGAAGGCGTGCCGTCGCCGGCGAAGGCGGGCTCGATCACGCACATCGAGGGCGCGTCCACCGCAGCTTTCGTCTTCAAGACGATCGCCGACCCGTTTGCCGGCCGGATCAACCTCTTCCGCGTGCTGCAGGGCTCCGTGAAGCCCGATCAGACGCTCGTCGACGCGCGCACCCATGCGAAGGAGCGGATGGGCTCGCTCCTCTTCCAGCAGGGCAAGGAGCACATACCCGCGGAGGAGTTCGGACCGGGCGACATCGGCGCCGTCGCGAAGCTGAAGGAGGTGCAGACGGGCGACCTCCTGCTGGACAAGGAGGTGACGACCGACATCCCCGAGATCGGCTTCCCCGAGCCCGTGATGAGCTTCGCGGTGACGCCGAAGACGAAGGGCGAGGAGGAGAAAGTCGCGACGGCGATCCGCCGACTGGGAGAAGAAGACCCGACGCTGCGGCTGCGACGAGATCAGCAGACCGGAGAGGAGATCCTTTCCGGGATGAGCCAGATGCACGTCGAGGTCGCGCTCGACCGGGCGAAGCGCCGCTTCGCCGTCGACGTCGAGCTGCACCCGCCGCGCGTCCCGTATCTGGAGACGATCCGCAAGGAGTCGCGTTCCCACGCCCGCTACAAGAAACAGACCGGCGGCCGTGGCCAGTTCGGCGACTGCACGATCGTGCTCGAGCCGATCGACGGCAACGTCGGCTACGAGTTCGTGGACAAGATCGTCGGCGGCGTCATCCCGCAGAGCTTCCGGCCCGCGGTCGACAAGGGAGTGCAGGAGGCGATGCACCACGGCGAGCTCGCCGGCGCTCCGGTGCAGGGCATTCGCGTCCTCCTCGTGGACGGGTCGTACCACAACGTCGACTCCTCCGAGATGGCGTTCAAGATCGCCGGCTCGATGGCGTTCAAGGAGGCCTACTCGAAGGCGGAGCCCGTCCTGCTCGAGCCGATCATGGAGCTCGAGGTGACCGTCCCTGACGAGGCGGTGGGCGCCGTCAACGGCGACCTGAACTCGCGGCGGGGGCGCCTGCACGGGATGGAGCCCGCGTCGGGGATGACGACGATCAAAGCCGAGGTGCCGATGGCGGAGATGCTCACGTACCTGCAGACGCTCACGTCGATCACGGGCGGCCGCGGCGACTACTCGATGCACTTCCTCCGCTACGAGGAGGTGCCCGCGCACGTCGCACAGAAGGTGATCGACGACACGAAGCTGAGCCGCGAAGCCACCGCAGCTCACTGATCCCTGCTGCAAATCGCTACAGTCGCCACATGCGTGTGGTGCGTTCCGCCGTAACGCGAACCTGCGCGATCTGCGAACGCTCGCTCTTGATGGGCGAGCACGCGATCCGCTTCTCGCCCCATGGGGGAGCGTTCGTCGACGTCTGCCCGCTCTGCACGGAGGTCGCGCTCGAGCACGGCTGGGTCCGCGAGGGGAGCCCGTCGATGCCGGCGGCGCCGCTCGACATGCACCGCAAGAAGAGCCGCTGGGGCGGCCTCCTCAGCGGCAGGCGGGCCGAGGAAGAGCCCGTGGCGGACGAGCCGATCTTGCGCCGCCTGTCGGAGCCCGAGCTCGCCGTCGTCGAGGCGGCCGACCTCTTCAACGGGAGCCCGTACCGGCGGACGGTCGCGGGCGTGGCGAAGAGCCTCGGCCCGCCGCAAGCCTCGATCGTGCCGCTCTCCGGGGTCAGCGGCGAGATGATCGTCACCGTCGCCTGGGAGATCTCCTGGTACCAGTACCGCGTCACGCCGGACGCGCCGCAGCCGCTGCGGTTGGCCGAGCGCGGCCACGACCTCGACGAGCTCGAGAGCAGCTTCAAGGAGTGGAACGCGCAGCTCGCCGACGACGGCCGGCTGATGCCGGACATCGCCAAGGTCTAGCGCCCGCCGCAAAGGCTCGTAAGATGAGACCGTGATCTATTGCGTGATCCCCCGCGAGCTCGAGGGCGAGCTCTACGCGAAGATGGTCGACTACTACAAGGACAACCCGAACGTGTCCGTGATCGTCGACCGGCGCGAGGGCGACGACCGCCGAAACGGCAAGGAGTACGGCGGCAAGCGGGAGATCCGCGACCGGCGCCGCGCCCGTATCCCGGGAACCTTCCCGGACACCGAATCGGGCTGACTAGACTGCGGCCGTGGCGGTCGCGGAGAAGCAGTTCAAGAACTTCGTCGGCGGCGACTGGGTCGACGCCGCCTCGGGCGAGACCTTCGAGTCGCTCGTGCCGGCGACCGGCGAATCGCTCGGCAGCTTCCCCCGCTCGAGCGCCGAGGACGTCGATCGGGCCGTAGCGGCCGCCAAGGCGGCGTTCGAGGAGTGGCGGCTCGTCCCGGCCCCTGAGCGGGGCAACGTGTTGTTCCGGTTCGCGCGCCTGCTCGAGGAGCGAAAGGACGAGCTGACCGAGCTGATGAGCCGCGAGATGGGCAAGGTGCTTGCGGAGGCGGGCGGCGACGTCCAGGAGGCAATCGACATGTCGGTCTACATGGCCGGCGAGGGACGGCGCATGTTCGGCCAGACGACTCCGTCCGAGCTGCGCGAGAAGTTCCAGATGTCGGTGCGGATGCCGGTCGGCGTCGTCGGAGCGATCACGCCCTGGAACTTTCCGATCGCGATCCCCGCCTGGAAGCTCGCTCCCGCGCTCGTCTGCGGCAACACCGTCGTTCTCAAGCCCGCCGAGGACACTCCCTTCCTCGCCGAGCGCTTCATCGAGCTGCTCAGCGAGTCGGGTCTCCCCGACGGCGTCGTCAACCTCGTGCACGGCTACGGCGAGGAGGCGGGCGCGCGGCTCGTCAGCCACCCCGACGTCCCGATCATCACCTTCACCGGTTCGCGCGAGACCGGCGTTGCGGTGACGAAGGCGGCGGCGGACAACCTCAAGCACGTCCACCTCGAGCTCGGCGGCAAGAACGGGATCATCGTCATGGACGACGCCGACCTCGACCTGGCCGTCGAGGGGATTCTCTGGTCGGCGTTCGGCACGTCCGGCCAGCGCTGCACGGCTGCCAGCCGCGTGATCGTCCACGAGGCGGTCTACGGCGAGTTGCAGAAGCGCCTCGTCGCCCGCGCCGAGAAGATGAAGATCGGTCCGGGCTGGGACCCCGAGACCGACCTCGGTCCGGTGATCAACCAGGAGTCGCTCGACAAGATCCACTCGTACACCGGGATCGGCGCGGACGAGGGCGCGACGCTGCTGACAGGCGGGGAGCGGGCGACGGACGGCGAGCTCGGCAAGGGCTTCTACTACCGCCCGACGATCTTCGCCGACGTCGAGCCGCAGATGCGGATCGCCCAGGAGGAGATCTTCGGCCCAACGACCGCGCTGATCCCGGTCAAGTCGTTCGACGAGGCGATCCGGGTCACGAACGGGATCCGCTACGGCCTCTCCTCGTCGATCTTCACGCGCGACGTCAACAAGGCCTTCCGCGCCATGCGCGACCTCCAAACGGGGATCACCTACATCAACGCGGGTACGACGGGCGCCGAGGTGCACCTGCCGTTCGGCGGCACGAAGGACACGGGCAACGGCCACCGCGAGGCCGGTCAGGCGGCGCTCGACGTCTTCACGGAGTGGAAGTCGATCTACGTCGACTACTCCGGCAAGCTCCAGCGCGCGCAGATCGACAACGTCGAGCATCCCGCTCCCTGAGTCACCGGCTCTCAACCGACGGCGGCGCGCGCGGCAACCCCGGCCCCGCGGCGTACGGCTACGTCCTCGAGGCCGAGGACGGCGCGGTGCTCGCGGCGCACGGTGAGGCGATCGGCGTCGCGACGAACAACGTCGCCGAGTACAGCGC
>JBKJSM010000018.1:0-84010 GCA_046594445.1 Gaiellaceae bacterium
GGTCGAAGCCTCGAGCGGCTCGAGCTCGCGTGCCGGGCGCTCGCCCCGCCGGAGCGCCGCTAGGTAGCGCGGCAGGCTCGGCGCGTTGCGCCAGCGGGTTCCCGCAACCGTCGAGACCGCGCCGACGCCGATCCCGAGGTAGTCGCGTCCGAGCCAGTAGCCGAGGTTGTGGCGCGCGCGCAGGTCGCGGCCGCTCTCCGGGCGGCAGAAGTTGGCGGTCTCGTACCAGCGGTAGCCCGCGCCGGTCAGCGTCCCGACCACGCGCTCGAAGTAGTCCTCCATCGCCTCGGCCTGGCGCTCGAGCTCCTTGCCGTGCGCGTGGGTGAAGCGCGTGCCGGGCTTCGCCTCGAGCTCGTAGCAGGAGAGGTGCTCCGGCGCGAGCGCGAGCGCCTCGGCGAGATCGCGCTCCAGGTCGTCGGCGCTCTGGCCGGGAATGCCGTAGATCAGGTCGAGCGAGACGTTGTCGAAGCCGGCGTCGCGCAAGATGCCGGCGGCCCCGCGCACGTCCTCGGGCCGAGCACGCCGCTCGAGCGTCTCGAGCAGGTGCGGCTGAAAGCTCTGGGCGCCGAGCGAGACGCGGTCAACCCCGTGCTCGCGCAGCAGCGCGGCCAGGCCGGGCGTCACCGTCTCCGGGTTCGCCTCCACCGTCGTCTCCGCGGCGGCCGGAAGCCCGGAGAGCAGGCGCGCGAGCGCGGCGGGCTCGGTAAAGGTGGGCGTCCCTCCGCCGAGGAAGACGGTCTCGACCTCGTCGGCGAGCGAGTCGCGCTCGAGCTCGAGCTCGGCGAGCAGCGCATCGACGTAGCCGCCGTGCTCGCCGTCGTGCCCGGTGACCGTGACGAAGTCGCAGTAGCCGCAGCGGTGCGCGCAGAACGGCAGGTGCACGTAGAGATGGCGCGCGCCGATCACTTGCTGTCGTCCAGGTTGAGCACAGCCAGGAACGCCTCCTGCGGCACCTCGACGCCGCCGACGCGCTTCATCCGCTTCTTGCCCTTCTTCTGCTTCTCGAGCAGCTTCCGCTTGCGGGAGATGTCGCCGCCGTAGCACTTGGCGAGCACGTCCTTGCGCTTGGCTTTCACAGTCTCGCGGGCGATGATCCGGGCACCGATCGCGGCCTGGATCGGCACGTCGAAGAACTGCCGCGGGATCTCCTTCCGCAGGCGCTCGACGAGCAGCTTGCCGCGGTCGTAGGCGAACTCGCGGTGGATGATCAGCGAGAGCGCGTCGACCGGCTCCCCGGCGACGAGCACGTCGACGCGCACGAGATTTCCGGGCTGGAAGCCGGCCATGTCGTAGTCGAAGCTGGCGTACCCGCGCGTCCGGGACTTCAGCTGGTCGTAGAAGTCGAGCACGATCTCGCCCAGCGGGAGCATGTAGACGAGATGCACCCGCTGCTCCGAGAGGTACTCCATGTGGTCGAAGGTGCCGCGGCGGTCGTTGCAGAGCTCCATCACCGATCCGACGTACTCCTTCGGGACGATGATCGACGCCTTGATGTAGGGCTCCTCGACCGCCTCGATCTCGTTCGGCATGTCGGCGGGGTTGTGCACCTCGAGCCAGTCGCCGTCCGGGCGCGACTGGACGCGGTAGGCGACGTTCGGCGCGGTCACGATCAGGTCGAGGTCGAACTCCCGCTCCAGCCGCTCGCGCACGATCTCCATGTGCAGCAGGCCGAGGAAGCCGCAGCGGAAGCCGAAGCCGAGCGCCTGCGACGTCTCGGGCTCGTAGAAGAGCGCGCCGTCGTTCAGCTTCAGCCGCTCGAGCGCGTCGCGGAGCTCCGGATACTCGTCCGAGTCGGACGGGAAGAGGCCGGCGAAGACCATCGGCTTCACCTCCTTGTAACCGGGCACCGGCTCCTCCGCAGGGCGCTTCTCGGCGGTGAGCGTGTCGCCGACGCGGAGCTTGGAGACGTCCTTCAGGCCCGTGATCACGTAGCCGACCTCGCCGGCGACGAGCGCCTTGACCGGCCGCCGCTCCGGGGAGAGGAAGCCGAGCTCCTCGGCCTCGAAGCGCGTTCCCTGCGCCATCGCGCGTAGGTCGTCGCGCGTCTCGAAGCGGCCGTCGACGACGCGGACGAACGCGACGACGCCGCGGTACTGGTCGTACGAGGAGTCGAAGATCAGCGCGCGGGCCGGCGCCTCGGCCTCGCCTTCGGGCGCCGGGATCCGCTCGATGATCGCATCCAGCACTGCCTCGACCCCCTCCCCCGTCTTGGCGGAGATGCGCAGGACGTTGGCCGCATCGTCGCCGATCAGGTCGGCGACCTCCGCGCTCGCCCCGTCGGGGTCGGCCTGGGGCAGGTCGATCTTGTTCACGAGCGGGACGATCTCCAGGTTGTTCTCGATCGCGAGGTAGGCGTTCGCGAGCGTCTGCGCCTCAATCCCCTGGGCCGCGTCGACGACGAGGAGGGCACCCTCGCAGGCCTGGAGCGACCGCGAGACCTCGTAGGTGAAGTCCACGTGGCCGGGCGTGTCGATCAGGTTCAGCTGGTGGCCCTTCCAGAGCACGCGCACCGCCTGCGCCTTGATCGTGATCCCGCGTTCGCGTTCGAGGTCCATCGAGTCGAGCAGCTGCTCCTTCATGTCGCGATCCGCGACGGTGTCGGTCAGCTGGAGGATGCGGTCGGCCAGCGTCGACTTCCCGTGGTCGATGTGGGCGATGATCGAGAAGTTGCGGATCTTGTCCTGGTCCATGCGTCCTCAGCTTCGGCGGAAACGGCCTCGCAGGGAGAGTAGCGCCGTCAACTCGGGCACCCGCAGGACGCGGCACGCGGCCAGGTAGGCGAGGCCGCCGAGGGTTAGGGCCGTTGCGAGCGAGGCGAGCTGGGCGAGGAACGAGCGGCCGAGCGCGTCGTCGAGCGCCCACCAGGTGGCGAAGGAGACGAGCGCGAGCGCTCCCGAGGCAACCGTGACGCGCGCGAGCGTGCTCACGCCCGCGGCAATACCGAGCGAGCCGACACGGCGCCGCAGCAACCAGAGCAGCGCGAGCGTTCCGGCGATGTTCGCGAGCGAGATCGCGAGCGGAATCCCCCACACGCCGACGCGGTAGAGCGCGAAGAAGAACACCGCATTCAGAGCGAGGTTCCCTCCCGCCACCCACGTCGGCACGGCCGGTGCCTGGAGCGAGAAGAACGCGCGATTCAGCATCAGCATGAACCCGTTGAACGCGAGGCCGAGCGAGAAGGCGGCGAGGGCGCCGGCCACGATGTGCGTCTCGTGCGGGTCAAACTCGCCGCGCTCGTAGAGCAGCCGCACGATCGGCTCCGCCAGCACGGCGCAGATCACCGAAGAGGGCACGAGCAGGAAGGCGATCTGGCCGATTCCCGTCGCGACCGTCTGGCGAAAGCCTGCTACGTCCCCCCGGGTGGCAAGCCGCGAAAGGGCCGGGAAGAGGACTGTCGCAACGGCGACCGAGAACAGCCCCTGCGGCAGCATGTACACGCGGAAGGCGGCGTCGATCGCGGCGGGCGCCAGGTTCTTGTCGATGAGGCGCGAGGCGAAAAGCGTGCCGAGCACGGCGTTGAAGTTGATCAGGCCGAGGCCGAGCATGACCGGCCCCATCAGCTTGAAGACCTGCCGCACGGCGGGGTCGCGCCAGTCGATCAGCACCCGGAGCCGGTCATCCCGCCCGCGCAGCCACGGCAGCGGCAGGAGGACTTGGACGAAGGTCCCGAGCAGGATCGAACCGGCGTAGACGTAGAGCTCGGCGCTTTCGCTGTCGGCGAACGGCACGCCGATCACGAGTCCAGCGATGATCACGAGGTTCCACGCGACTGGGGTCAGCGCCGGGATCGCGAATTCGTCGTACGAGTTGAGAATTCCGACGATCACCCCGGAGACGCCGAGCAGCGCCACGATCGGGAAGAGGACGCGCGAGAGGCCGATCGCGAGGTCGTCGTCGTAGCCGAAGAGGCGCATGACGAGCGGCGCCGCGAGAATGAACGCCGCAGTGAGCGCCGTCAGCGCGAGCAGCAGCAGCCAGAAGACCGTCGAGGCGACGCGCCAGGCGCGCTTGCGCTCGCCCTTCTCCAGCAGCTCGCTGAAGACAGGGACGAACGCGCTCGAGAGCGCCGCGTCGGCGACAAGCGCGCGGATGAGGTTCGGCACCTGAAAAGCGACCGTGAAGGCGTTGATCCCGGCGCCCTCGACACCGAAGTAGCCACGAGCCACGATCTCGCGGATGAGGCCGAGCACGCGTGAGAGCCCGGTCGCCGCGGAGAAGATCGCCGTCGACCACGCGAGCCTCCGTCGATCGGCTCGCGTGTCCACGCAGCGAGTATAGGAACGGGGCCTGCCGGAAAAGCCCGTCTGCTACGCTTTTTCGCGCCCGCCCCACGATCTTCCGCGCGGTCGGAATCGGCTCCGCCGATTTCGACCTTGCGCAAGAGAGGTGCGGGCCTTTCTTCGAGATGCCGAACATTCAACAACAGAAAAAGCGTGTTCTCGTCGCCGAGCGTCAGCGGGACGAGAACCTCCGCTACCGCTCGACCGTGAAGACCCTCACGCGGCGGCTCGAGGCCGCTTCGGTCGAGGGCGACAAGGACAAGCTCGCCGCCGAGCACCTGCAGCTCGTGCGGACGGTCGACAAGGCCGCTGCCCGCGGGGCGCTGCACAAGAACACCGCCGCGCGCAAGAAGGCGCGCGCAGCGCGGCTGCTCGCTGGCGCAAGCTGAGCATCCGCAGGAGCGGATCCTCAGCGCGCGAAGACCCCTAAAGGGGCTGCTCTGCAGCCCAAGAGCCCCTCACATCAGTCTTGGCCTACGCCTTTGCGCTCAGGTCGATCAGCGCCCGCTGGAGCTCGAGATCGGGCGTCAGCTTGCTGCCGCCCTTGAGCGCGTGGTCGAGCCCCGCCAGGCGGACGACCGCGCTGCGCAGCTCCTCCTCGGAGAAGTTCGCCGCCTGCCCGAAGACCTTCTCGACGTAGAAGGGATGGCGCTTCATCGCCGACGCGGCGTCGCGGGCGCGGACGCCCTCCGCGGCGAGCTTCTGGCACCGGCGCATGAACGAGAGGTGGTTGGTGAGCGCGCCGGCCAGTCGCGGCGCGGTCTCGCGACGGTGACGCCCCTCCCGCTCGAAGATCGTCTCGCTCGCCTCGAGCGTCCGCCCCGCGTCGCGCTGTGCCCAGGCGTCGGTGAGCGCGAAGATCGGCGTATCGGCGACCGCTGGGACGAGGAGCTCCACCTCTGCCTGGCCGATCGGCTCGTCGCCCGCCCAGGTCGCGAGCTTCTCGATCTCGCTCGCGAGCTGACTGAAGTCTTCGCCGACGAGCTCCACAAGAGCGGCGATCGCCTCGGGTTCGGCGCGCGCGCCCGCCTGCTTGAAACGCTCCGCGACCCAATGGTTGACGTTGCTCTTCTTGACGGCGAAGTCGAGCACGCTGCCGGACTTGGCGCACAGCTTCGTCAGCGGCGCGTCCTTCTTCAGCTCCTCCGCGACGAGCGCGAGCACAGCACCGGGCGCCGGTGAGGCGAGGTACGCCTCGATCGCCTTCACGTCGGCGGCCTTCCAGCCGTTTGTGAGCCGATTCTCGGCGTTCCGCCGGCCGTCGACGCCGTCCACGACGACGAGGCGGGCGTCGCCGAAGAGGCTGCCCGAGTTACACCACGCCACGGCCTCCGCGCCCGAAACGTCCTGCGCCGAAACGAGCTCGACCGCCTCGGGCTGGAAGTGTGCGCGCAGCCGCGCGAGCGCAGTCTCGACCTTGGGACGGTCGCTCCCGGTCAGCAGGTAGACGGGCTTGTCGGGCGACTCGGCCACGCCTCCACCCTACTCAACGGTCAGTCCGGACAGCGATCCGCCGGCCGTCGCTCTCGACGACCACGCGCCCGTCCTCGTCGGTGCGGTACAGCGCTAGACCGGGGCTCTCGCGGAGGGCGGCGAGTGTCGACGCACGGGGATGTCCGTAGTCGTTGTTGCTACCGCACGAGATCACGGCGACCGCCGGGCGCAGCTCTCGCAGCTCGGCTGCGAGACCGTCGTCGGCGGAGCCGTGATGGGCGACCTTGAGGATCTCGACCCGCCGCGAGAGGAGCCGCGCCGTCACGTCCGTCTCCGCGTCGGCGGTCAGCAGCGCGTCGACCTCGCCGTAGGTGGCGAGCAGAACAATCGGGAGCCGGTTCGGATCCTCGGACGCCGTTCCAGCCCGGTCGGGCCAGAGCACTCGCAGGTGCAGACGTCCGAGCCGGAAGGCGTCGCCCGCCCGGGTCTCGGCGACCGGGACGGCTCGCTGCGAGGCGATCGCCAAGGCCGCCCGCTGGTACGGCCCCGAGCTCGCGAGCATCGGATCGAGCACCCTCTCGACGCCAACGCGCCGGAGGACCGTCTCGGCTCCGCCGACGTGGTCGCGCTGCGGGTGGGTCAAGACGAGCGCGGACAGCCGGCTGACGCCGAGCTCGCGCAGCTGCTGCGCGACCCGCCCCTCGGGTGGGCCCTGGTCGACGAGGACGGCGCCCTCGGGCACCTGGAGCAGGACCGCGTCCCCCTGGCCGACGTCGAGGAAGGTGATCCGCAGGCCGGTGGGCGGCGGCAGGGACGCTGTCGGGAAGAGCTGCCAGACGAGGAACGCGGGCGCCAGCGCGGCCGCGCAGGCCATGGCCGCCGGCCGACGCCAGCGCGGCAGGCGCTGGAGCGCCAGGAGCGCAATCGGCGCGCCAAGCAGGACGCAGACCGCGGTTCCCGATCCGATCTCGGCGAACGGGAGCCCGCCGACGATGCGCGCGCAGCCCGCGATGTACGCGGCAAGCCACCCGTTCAGCCACGCGAGCGCGAGCGCGGCGGAGGGAAGAAGCGGTTCGACGAGCGTGCCGACGAGCGCGATCCCAAGTAGCGGCCCGATCGCCGCCGTCACAAGTGCGTTGGCAAGCAGCGAGTAGACCGGGACGCTTCCAAACTGCAGCCACAGGATCGGAGCGGTCGCGGCTCCGCACGCCGTCGAGACGGCGAGAACGTCGCGCAGGCCGGCCGGCATCGGATACCCCTCGAGCGCCGAGCGCAGCCGTGGCATCAGGAGAAAAATCGATCCCACAGCAGCGAAGGACAGCTGGAACCCGGGCTCGAGCAGGCTGGCGGGGGTCCAGACGAGCAGCACCGCCGCGCCGAGCGCGAGGAAGTGCCAGCGGTCGCGCGGTCGCGAGAGCAGCCACGCGAGCGAAGCAAGCCCTCCGGCCACCCCGGCGCGGACAACCGACGGCTGCCACCCGACGGCAAGGACGTAGCCGGCGATCGCGACCAGCACGGCAGCCTCTCCCACGAGTCGCGGAATGCCGAGCAGCCACGCCAGCCCGAGCACGCCGAGCGCGAGGAAGACGACGTTCTGGCCGGACACCGCCAGCAAGTGGTAGAGGCCCGACGCCTTAAAGTTGTGGCGGAGCTCGTCCGAGAGGCCCTCGTCCTCGCCGAGCACGATCCCCGCGAGCACCGCGCGGCGCTCCCCACCCAGCCCAGGGGCGATCGCGCGCGCGACATGCGCACGGAGCCGGTCGGACACGCCGCCGATCCCGCCTCGACGACCGACGATCCGCCAGTCACCACCACGGAGGACGACATGGACGCCCCGGCGGGCGAGCCAGCCACGCTCATCGAAGCCGTCTTCGGGGCCGCGCGGCGACGCGACCTTCGCCCGCAAGGCGAGGATGGCGCCCTGCGGCGGCGAGCGGCCGACGGGCAGTTCCAGCAGCACGCGCTCCCGGATCGAGCGCGCTCCGAACTCTCGCACCTCGGCCGGCACGCGAAGCGCGAACGAGGTCGTCCGTACCGGGCCGGTTACGATGGCGCGAACTCGGTCCGCCTGGCCAATCTCGGGCGCGAGGACGCTGCGGTCGAGAGCGTCGAGCCGCGCAGTGCCCCACCACCAGCCTGCTAGTGCGAGTGCAAC
Source organism: Gaiellaceae bacterium (assembly GCA_046594445.1). Lineage (GTDB taxonomy): Bacteria > Actinomycetota > Thermoleophilia > Gaiellales > Gaiellaceae > Gaiellasilicea. The sequence continues at coordinate 7,870 of JBKJSM010000018.1, forward strand.
GGCGCAGGCAGGCAAGCGTGCTCGGGGCCAGAGCACGGCTCCCGCCCCAGCGAGCACGACCAGAAGGGCGGCGAGCGCGGGCGCACGCGCGGCGTTGGCGAGCGATAGGCCGGCGCAGCAGACGAGGACGAGCAGCGTCGGCCAGGCGCGCTCGATCACGGCGAGACCAGCTCCCGGAGCTGCTCTAGGCGGGCGGGTCCGATCCCCGGGATCGCGTCGAGGTCGTCGACGGAGCGGAAGCCGCCGTGAGCGAGCCTGTGGTCGACGATCTTCTGGGCGGTGACCGGGCCGACGCCAGGGAGCGCGTCTAGCTCCGCGACGGAAGCCGAGCCGAGACTGACTCGGCCTCCCACGGTCTTCCCCGCCGCACCGGCGACCCGACTCGGCACAAGCACCTGCATCCCGTCGGCGAGCGGCGCGGCGAGGTTGATCGCAGCGGTGTCCGCCGGCGCGGTCGCACCGCCCGCACGGGCGACCGCGTCGGCGACTCGTTTGCCCTCGGCGAGCCGGTACAGCCCGGGGCGGCGAACGGCCCCGGCGACGTGCACGACGAGCCGCGCGACGCCCGAACGCTCAGGGACGAGCGCGACGGGCTGCACCGTCGCCGTACCCGCGCCGGCCAGCGTGCGCCCGGCCACGGCGAGCAACGCAAGCGCTGCAGCTGCGAGAACGAGCGCCCGCCGGCGCGAGACGGGCAGGGAGGGCATGCCTCCACCCTGCCGCGAGACCCGTCACAGGGGATCAACGCCTCCGTGCCAGCTCTGTGAATCTTGTTGGGCTAGATGACGAAGTTCACGAGCTTGCCCGGCACGACGATCGTCTTCCTGGGCTCGCCGCCGTTCAGGTGCGCACGCACCTTTTCGGACGCGCGGGCGAGAGCGACGAGCTCCCCCTCCTCGATCGCCGCGGGCACCTGCATCCGGTCGCGGAGCTTTCCGTTCACCTGAAAAACGACCTCGACCGTCTCGCGCTCGAGCATCGTCTCGTCCGCGACCGGCCAGGGCTGCTCCCACAGGCGCTCGCCGCCCAGCACCTCCCACAGCTCCTCGGCGATGTGAGGTGCGTACGGCTGAACGAGCGACACGGCAATCTCGGCCGCGAAGCGGGCGGCGGGATCGTCGGGCTCACGCGAGATCTCGTTCACGAGCTCCATCACCGCCGCGATCGGCGTGTTCAGCGCAAAGCGACGGCCGATGTCGTCGGTCACCTTGGCGGTCGCCGCGTGCGCCTTGCGCGCGAGCGGCCCGGCCGGTGTTCCCACGCGCGGCTTCCCCGCCTGCTCGTGGGCCACCCGCCAGAGCCGGTGCAGGAAGCGCACGATGCCCTCGAAGCCGGCGTCCTGCCACTCGGCATCCTGCTCCACGGGTCCGATGAAGAGCAGATACATGCGCACCGCGTCGGCGCCATGACGCTCGATGTAGTCGTCGGGCGAGATCACGTTGCCCTTCGACTTGGACATCTTCGCGCCCTGGTAGTGGAGCATCCCCTGGGTGAACAGGCGGGCGAACGGCTCCCTGAACCCGACCAGGCCGAGGTCGTTCATCACCTTCGTGAAGAACCGCGCGTACAGCAGGTGCAGGATCGCGTGCTCGACGCCCCCGATGTACTGGTTCACCGGCAGCCAGTAGTCGGCGATCTCGCGCGAGAACGGCTCCGCGTCATTGTGCGGGTCCGCGTAGCGGATGTAGTACCAGGATGAGTCGACGAAGGTGTCCATCGTGTCGGTCTCGCGCGAGGCGGGCCCGCCGCAGCGCGGGCAGTCGACGGCAACCCAGTCCTCGGCGGCAGCGAGCGGCGAGCGGCCTTTCGGCAAGTAATCGTCGATCTCGGGGAGAAGCACAGGCAACTGGTCGTCGGGGACGGGAACTTCGCCGCAGCGCTCGCAGTGCACGATCGGGATCGGGCAGCCCCAGTAGCGCTGCCGGGAGAGCAGCCAGTCCCGTAGGCGGTAGCCGATCGTCGGGTTTCCTGCGCCGCGCGCGGCCAGCCAGTCGACGATCGCCTTCTTCGCCTCCGGCGCAGGCAGGCCGTCGAAGCCATCCGAGTTGACCAGCACCTCGTTCTCCGTGTGCGCGGAGTACGCGCCCTCCTCGGGCGCCTCGCCGTCGGCGGGCTTCACGACCGTGCGGATGGGCAACCCGTACTTGGCGGCGAAGGCGTGGTCGCGCTCATCGTGTGCCGGCACGCCCATGATCGCGCCCGTGCCGTACTCCATCAGCACGTAGTCGGCGACCCAGATTGGGATCTCCTCGCCGTTGACAGGGTTGACCGCGTGGCGGCCTGTGAAGACACCGTCCTTTTCTTTCCCCTCCCGCTCGACGGCGGAGCGACCTCCCGCATGGCGCACGTACTCGCGCACCTCCTCGGAATCGCTGAGGGTCGCGACGAGCGGGTGCTCCGGCGCGAGCACGAAAAAGGTGGCTCCGAAGAGCGTGTCGGGCCGGGTCGTGAAGACCGGCAGCTCCTCGCCGCTGCCGACGACGCGGAAGATCACGCGCGCACCCTCGGAGCGGCCGATCCAGTTGCGCTGCATCGTCAGTACCCGCTCGGGCCACTGCTCGAGCAGCTCCATCTCGTCGAGCAGGGCGTCGGCGTAGTCGGTGATCTTGAAGAACCACTGCGTCAGGCTCTTCGCCTCGACCTCCGCGCCGCAGCGCTCGCAGTGGCCGTCGATCACTTGCTCGTTCGCGAGAACGGTCTGGTCGACAGGGCACCAATTGACCAGCGCCTCCTTGCGGTAGGCGAGACCGCGCTCGTGGAAGCGCAGGAAGAGCCACTGCGTCCAGCGGTAGTACTCCGGCTCGTGCGTCGAGACCTCGCGGTCCCAATCGATCGCCCAGCCCATGCGGCGCATCTGCGTGCGGATCGCCGCGATGTTCCGCTCGGTCACCTCGCGTGGGTGACCGCCTTCCTTGATCGCGGCGTTCTCCGCGTTGAGGCCGAACGCGTCATAGCCCATCGGCCGCATGACCGCGTAGCCGTTGCGGCGGCGGAAGTGCGAGACGATCTCGCCGAGCATGTAGTTGCGCACGTGCCCCATGTGGAGCTCGCCGGACGGATACGGGAGCATCTCCAGGACGTAGGTCTTGCTCACGTCCTTCGCCTCGCCGGGCGCGGGGTTCGGCACCGCAAAAGCGCGCGCGTCCTCCCAGACGCGCTGCCAGCGCTCCTCGATCTGCTTCGGCTCGTATCGGTCGGTCATGGACGTCTCCGGGTACAAAAAAGCCTCTCGTCCGAGAGGCTCGTGGGAAGCACTCGCGGCGGCTCGCCGCGCTGGCTTCCTGCGCTAGGGAAGAAGCTGCTTCACTGCTCGAATGCTAGCACTGTTCCCCCCCGGAACCAGGATCTCCGAAGGGGAGCTCGAGCTCGGGGGGCTGCGCGCGACCGACCTCGCCGAGCGCTTCGGAACGCCTCTCGTCGTCTACTCCGAGGAGACGCTGCGGGAGCGGGCCCGCATGTTCGTCCGCGCGGTGCCGGGCGCGATGATCGTCTACGGGACGAAGGCGTTTCCGAACGTCGCGGTGATGGCCCTGCTCGCCGAGGAGGGCCTGGGCGCCGACGTCTCGACGCTCGGGGAATTGGCGTTCGCGCGCAGAGCGGGGCTCGCCGGCGAGCAGCTCGTCGTGCACGGCAACAACAAGTCCGATGAGGAGCTGCGCGCAGCCGCCGACGCCGGCGCGCTGGTCGTGCTCGATGCGCTCGACGAGCCTGGCCGCGCGGCCGCGGCCGGCGTTCTCCGCGTGCTGGTGCGCGTGACACCCGGCGTCGAGGCAGAGACGCACGAGGCGATCCGCACCGGTCACCGCGGTTCCAAGTTCGGCCTCGACGCCGACGAGGCGCTCGAGGCGATCCGCGCCGCGCGCGCGGCGGGGCTCGATGTGGAGGGGCTGCACGTCCACGTCGGCTCCCAGCTCGCCGACGGGCGAGCGCATCTGCTGGCCGTCGAGCTGCTCGCCGAGTTCAGCGCCCGCTGCAAGACCGAGCTCGACTGGACGCCTGCCGCGATCGACATCGGCGGCGGCTTCGCGATCCGCCATGTCGAGGACGAGCCCGACCCGCCGGTCGAGGAGCTCGTCCGCACGATCGCCGGCGCGCTGGCGCGCGACTTCGTGATGCGCGGTCTGAAGGTGCCGCGGTTGATCGTCGAGCCCGGCCGCGCGGTCGTCGGCCCCGCCGGCGTCACGCTCTATCGGGTCGGTGCGGTCAAGCAGGCCGGCGAGCGCCGCTACGTCGCGATCGACGGCGGTATGTCCGACAATCCGCGGCCGCAGCTCTACCAGGCCCGGTACGCAGCGCTGCTCGCGAACCGGGCGGACGCGGAGCCAGACGGCGAGTTCACGATCGCCGGCAAGCACTGCGAGTCCGGCGACGTCCTGATCGAGCGGATCGCCCTCCCGGAGCCCCGGCGCGGCGATCTCGTCGCCGTGCCGGCGACGGGCGCGTACACGCTCGCGATCGCGTCGAACTACAACGCCGTTCCCCGCCCGGCAGCGATCCTCATCGGCAACGGCGAGGCGCGCGTGATCCGCGAGCGCGAGACGATCGACCACCTACTCGCACGCGAGCCCTAGAGGCTTGATGTGATTTAGCGGCCGTCGTAGGCGGCGAGCCGTTCGCGGTAGCCGCGGCCCCAGAAGCCTTTGGAGTTACCCCGTTTCCGTTGACACCTGATGGTTAGGCCGCGAGCCTCCCCGGCGACAAACCGGAACCTGCTCACGGTCGATCGCCCTCCCTCTAGCTCCTATGTCAAGTCGGGACCCTTCGACGACGATCGACCTCGTCGCCCACTCCGCCGACGAAGGCACCGGGCTCGAGGCGTGCCTCGGCGGCGCCCTCATAGTCCCAGACGTGGATCGGATCGCTCACGACGAGTGTCCATCTTCCTGCGCGAGCAGGAAGCCGATCGCGATCTCGAGGAACTCGTCGCGCCGCTCTAGGTGGAGGAGGTGACTCGATCCGTCCCCGGTCAGCAGCTCGAGGCGCGCGCCGGGAATGCGCTCCGCTACCTGGAGCGGGTACCGCGACATGAACGTCATGTCCTGCTCGCCGGCGACGACGAGCGTCGGTGCGCGGATGAGATGTAGACGGTCGAGCGTGTCGTGGCCGAGGTTCGCGTCGACGAGGCGCAGCACCGCCTCGCGCGGTGTCGGCTCCGCGCCGGACGCGTAGAGACCGCGGAACCACTCCATGAGCTCCGGCCGCCGCTCGTGGGCGTCGGGCGAGAACAGCGCGAAGCTCTCGAACGCCCACGTCGCGTCGGCGTCCCCGGAGTCCACGAGCCGGAGCACGTGACCGAACAGCGTGCGCAGGAAGGCGTCGCTCTTTCCCCACGTGTTGTAGAGCGAAAGGCTGCGCGCACGCTCGGGATAGCGGATGCCGACCTCCTGCGCAACGGCCGAGCCCTGCGAGAGGCCGCCGACGTGGGCGGCGTCGATGCCGAGCGCGTCGAGCAGCGCGACGAGGTCGGCGGCGAGGAGCGCCATCGGCCACGGCTCGTCCACCGGCTTGTCGGTAAAGCCGGTACCGCGGGGATCCGGGAGGATGAGGCGGAAGTGTCGCGCGAACGCGTCCGCGACCGGCTCCCACAGCACGTGCGAGCCGCCGGTGCCGTAGAGGAGGACCAGCGGCTCACCTGCGCCGCGCTCCTCGTAGTACATGCGGATGCCGGTCGCGAGCTCAGCGAACGGCACGGCCGACCTCCACCGGCGCGCCCTGCTCGGCGGAAGCCTCCATCGCGAGGCTGACCCGGACGGCTTCGGTGCCGTCGGCCGCGGTGCACGCCGGTTCGACGACTCCGCGCGCACAGTCGACGAAGTGGTCGACTTCGACCGCGAGGGCGCCGCGCAGCCGCCCGTGCACGTCCGGCGCGTAGTACACGTCGAGGTCGCGCTGGCCGTTCTCGTCGACGACGAGCATCCCGACGTCGCCCTGCGAGATGCGCACGACGCCGCGCTCGCCGATCACGGTCACGCCGCCGATGCCGTAGCCGGGCGTGCGCGCCGGCAGCGACCAGCCGAGCATCGCGGTTCCGTGCGCGCCGCCGGCGAACCTGAACACCGCGGAGTAGAGGTCGTCGACGTCGTAGCCGTGGGAGCGGACGACGCCGTCGCTGCGTTCAGCGTAGATGCGCTCGATGTCGCCCGCGTACCAGCGCGCGAGGTCGAACTCGTGAACGCCGTAGTAGAGCGCGATCGTCGTGCGCCCGCGCAGGATTTGCTGATCGGCGACGAGGCCGATGCGCTCGTGCCGAACCGCCTGCACCTCGCCGATCGCTCCACCGTCGATCGCCTGCTTTGCCGACGCGTAGCGGGGCTCGAAGCGCAGAATGTGGCCCGCCAGCACCGGGACGCCCAGCGCCTGCGCGCGGTCGCGGATCCGCTCGCAGTCCTGGACGGTGTGCGCGAGCGGCTTCTCGACCATCGCGACTTTGCCGGCGTCGATCGCAGCGAGCGCCGGCTCCAGGTGCAGGTGCTCCGGCGTGCAGACGGCGACGGCGTCGACCTCGGGATGCGCAGCGGCCTCGAGCGGGTCGGCGACGAAGCGCGCGGAGAAGTCGTCCGCCGCCTGCCGTCCGACGTCCTCGCTGACGTCGCTGACGACATGCACCTCCGCGCCCGCGTGCTCGGCGAGCGCGCGCGCCCACCGCGCGCCCATGAAGCCGAGTCCGATCACCGCGACGCGGACGCGGCTCATGCGGCCTCCGTTCCCATCCGCGCCGGCACCTCCTCGGCGTAATGGCACGCGGCGAAGCGGCCGGGGACCACCTCGCGGAGCGACGGGTGCTCGACGCGACAGAGGTCGGTCGCGAGCGGGCAGCGCGGGTGGAACTTGCACCCGGGCGGCGGGTTGCTCGGGTTGGGCGGCTCGCCCGGGAGCCGGATGCGCCGGCCGCGCCGGCCGAGCGACGGCACCGCCGAGATGAGCGCCCGCGTGTACGGGTGCAGCGGCTCTCGGTACAGCTCGTCCGCCGGTGCGAGCTCGACGATCTCGCCCAGGTACATGACGGCGATGCGATGGCTCATGTACTTGACGACGCCGAGGTCGTGGGAGACGAACAGGTAGGTCAGGTCGTGCCGCTTCTGGAGCTCCTTGAAGAGGTTGAGGATCTGCGCGCGGACGGACGCATCGAGCGACGACACCGCCTCGTCCGCGAGCACGAGCGACGGGTCGACGGACAGCGCCCGCGCGATGCCGACGCGCTGGCGCTGGCCGCCGCTGAGCTGGTGCGGGAGCTTGCGCGCGACGTCGTCCTTCAGCCCGACGTCCTGGAGCAGCCGCCGCACGCGCTCCGGGAACTCGTCGCGGCGGACGCCGTGGATCGCGAGCGCGTCGGCGAGGATCTTGTCGACGCGCATCCGCGGCGGCAGCGACGCGTACGGGTCCTGGAACACCATCTGCGCACGTCGCCGCAGCCGCTTCGCGTCGCGCGCGGTGAGCGAGGCGCCTTCGAAGAGGATCTCGCCGCTCGTCGGCGTCTCGAGGAAGAGCAGCGTGCGCGCGAGCGTCGACTTGCCGCAGCCGCTTTCGCCGACGAGGCCGAGCGTCTCGCCGCGCTCGACGGCGAAGGAAACGCCGTCGACCGCGCGGACCGCGTGCCGCAGCCCGTAGTGCTTGTGCAGGTCGCGAACCTCGAGGATCGGCGTCACTCCGCCACCCCCGCGCGCTCCGGCGACCAGAGGTGACACGCGACCTTGCGGTTTTCGCCGACGACGAACAGCTCCGGGTCGATCTCGTGCGGGACCTCCTCCGCGTGCGGGCACCGCGGCCCGAACGCGCAGCCGCGCGGCGGGTCCGACGGATCCGGCGGCTCGCCCGGGATCGCCTCCAGGCGCGCCGTCGCCGGCATGTCGACGTCGGGCAGCGCGTTCAGCAGCGCCTGCGTGTACGGGTGCTTCGGATCGGCGATGACAGACGCGACGGGCCCGTATTCGGCGACGCGCCCCGCGTACATGACGAGCACCGCGTCCGCGTACTCGGCGACGAGCGCGATGTCGTGCGTGATCAGGATCACGCTCGTCTGCGACCGGCGTGTGATCTCGCGCAGCTGCTCGAGGATCTGCGCCTGCGTCGTGACGTCGAGCGCAGTCGTCGGCTCGTCCGCAATCAGCAGGTCGGGCTTGCACGCCATCGCCATCGCGATCATGACCCGCTGGTTCATGCCGCCGGAGAGCTGGAACGGGTAGCGCCGGAGGCTGCTGTCCGGGTCGCCGATGCCGACGCGCACGAGCGCGTCCCGCGCGCGGCTGCGCGCCTCCGCCTGCGACAACCGGTGCTGCTCGCGCAGCGTCTCCACGAGCTGAAAGCCGATCGTGAGGACTGGGTTCAGGGACGACGACGGGTTCTGGAAGATCATCCCGATGCGCCTGCCGCGCAGGGCCGCCATCTCGCGGTTGTCGAGCCGCGTGACGTCGCGCCCGTCGAAGACGATCGAGCCGCGGGTGACGCGGCCGGGCGCATCGAGCAGCTGGATGATCGAGAGGGCGGTGACCGACTTGCCGGAGCCGCTCTCGCCGACGATGCCGAGCGTCTGCCCCCGCTCCAGGTCGAAGCTGACCCCGCGGACGGCGTGGATGACGCGATCGTCGAACGGGAACTCGACGGCGAGGTCCCGCACGCGCAGCAGCGCCGGCGACTCGTCGCCGGGCTCCGAGCGCATGGGCAGCCGGAGCACCTGGCGCCGGTACTTTCCGGTTGAGAGCTTCGGGTCGAGCAGCGTCGCGAGGCCGTCGGCGGCGAGGTTGATGCTGAGGATGGTGAACGTGATCGCAAGTCCCGGCAGCACGGGCAGCCAGGGCGTGACGACCATGTATTGGCGGCCGTCGGCGAGGATCGAGCCCCACGACGGGGTCGGCGGCGTGAGGCCCAGCCCGAAGAAGCTCAGCGTCGACTCGATGATCACGAGAAAGCCGAGGTCGAGCAGCGCGATCACGGGGACGACCTGCCACACCGACGGCAGGACGTAGCGCGCGAGGATCCGTACCTGGCTCGCGCCGATCGCGCGCGCCGCGAGAACGTAGTCCTTCTCGCGCTCGGCGAGCACGCGGCTGCGTACCACGCGCGCGTAGACGATCCACCCTGGGATGCCGAGCACGAGGATCAGATGGATCGGCTTCCGCTCGGGAATGACGCCGAGCACCGCGATCGCGAGCAGGATGAAGGGGAACGCGAGCTGGATGTCGCCGAGGCGCATCAGCACGACGTCGACCCAGCCGCGGAAGAAACCCGCGACGACGCCCGTGAGAAGGCCGAGCAGCGCTCCGATCAGCGCGGCCGACGCGCTGATCAGCAGCGACGCGCGTGCCCCGAAAGCGATCCTGCTCGCGGTATCGCGTCCGAGTGCGTCGGTGCCGAGCGGATGCTCGGCGGTGCCCCCGGCCCAGACCGGCGGCGCGAGCGTGTTCTCGATGTCCTGCTGCAGCGGGTCGTGCGGCGACACCGCGCCCGCGAACACTGCGACGCACACCACGACGAGCGTGCCCGCAATGCCGACCACCGCCGCCTTGCGGCGCAGGAGCCGGCGGACCGCCCGACCGCGCGCGGGCGCCGGCCGCGCGTCGGCAACCAGCTCCGCCGTCCGCTGGACGCGATCGCTAATGGGCTCCACGCCGGATCCTCGGGTCGAGCACGGAGTACATGACGTCGACGACGAAGTTGACGAGCACGAACCCCATCGCCGCGGCGAGGACGCCACCCTGGATCATCGGGAAGTTGCGGCTGTTGACGGCGTCGAGGGTCAGCTTGCCGATGCCGGGCCAATTGAAGATGAACTCGACGACGTAGGAGCCAGCGAGGACGAAGCCGGCCTGAAGGCCGAGCAGCGTGACGAGCGGCAGCGCGGCCGCCTTGAGCGCGTGCACGAGCAGCACGCGGCGCTCCGGCAGACCGCGCGCACGTGCGGCGCGCACGTGATCCTCGGCGAGCGTCTCCAGGAACGACTGCCGCACCGTGCGAATCAGCACCGGCGTCAGCATCACCACGAGCGTCGCGACGGGCAGGACGAAGCTCTCCGGCCCGGCCTTGTCGATCGCCGGCAGCCACGGGCGCTGGATGGCGAACACGAACACCAGGACGACAGCGAGCCAGAAGTTCGGCGTCGACTGCGCGACCGCGACATAGACGAGCACGAGCCGGTCGACGAGGCGGTTTGCGTTCAGCGCCGCGACGATTCCGAGCGCGAGCGCAAGCACCGACGCGATCGCCATCGTCACGCCCGCGAGCTGGAGCGTGTTCGGCAGCGCCGCGAGCACCGCCTCCCGCACCGGCTGCTCGCCGTGGAACGACTGCCCGAGGTCGCCGTGGAGGAGGTCGACCAGGAAGTTCCTGTACTGCACGAGCAGCGGGGCGTCGGTCCCTAGCCGCTCGCGGACCTGCGTCACGATCTCCTCGGGCGTGCCCGGGGGGTTGATGAGGCGCGCCGGGTCGCCTGCGGCGAGGCGCAGCACGAAGAACGTGAGCGTTGCGGCACCCCAGACCACGAAGATCATCTGTGCCGTCCGTCGCAGGATCGTCGCGGTCATGGGCTAGCGGTCACGGCTAAGGGTGGGGCCGAGCACAGGTCGGCGATGACCTGCACTCGGCCCGCCGGTTACGCGAGGCGTGCCGGGTAGAAGTACGTCGAGAAGTTCGACGTCACGCGCAGGCCCCTCAGCCGGTCGCTGTGGCCGATTGTGAAGTCGCTGTTGTAGAGCGGCACGTGCCACGCCTGCTTCCACATGTGGCGCTGAAGCCGCGCGTAGATTTGCGCCCGCGCTTCGGGGTTGGTCGCCTTCAGCCCGTCCTCGAGCAGCTTCGCGAGCGTCTTGTCCCCGAAGTACCACGCGAAGGCCGGGCTGTACACCTGGAACGCCGTCATCGGGTCGCCGTTGCTCGACCAGCTGATGTGATACATCGCGCCGGTGCCCTTCTTGCTGAAGATGTCGTCGATCATCCCGGCGATGTCCGTCGTCCGGACGCTCGGGTTGAGCCCGACCTTCTGCATGTTCGCGACGATCGACTCGACGACCTCGACCGCGCGCGGCAGGAAGCCCTTCGCCACCCACAGCTCGAACGGCGGGCTGCCGAGACCCGCACGCTGGAGTGCCGCCCGTGCGCGCGTCGGGTTGTAGTCGTACTTGGGCGTCTGCGCACGCCAGTAGAGCGTCCCGCTGGGAATGAAGCTCCGCGCGGCGCGCGATCGCCCGCCGACGAGGTTGCGCACCAGCGCGTCGCGGTCGATCGACCAGTTGACGGCCTGCCGGAACTGCGCGTTCTCGTCCCACGCCTTCAGGCGGCCCGGACGGACGTACAGATTCACTTGCTCGATGCCCGTCCGCGACGAGAGGCCGAGGCCGCGGCGGCGGCCGATGATGTTCAGGTGCTCGGGCGGGACGCGGTCGATCGCGTGGGCCTGGCCGGCGAGCAGCGCGTTCAGCCGCGTCTGCGGGTCCTGGACGAACTCCCAGACGAGCTCGCGGATCTGCGCCGGCCCGCCCCAGTAGTCGGCGTTCCGCACCATCGTCTTCTTTGTCGGCTCGTCGCGGACGAGACGGAACGGCCCTGTGCCGTTCGGCCGCTTCTTGAGAGCCGCGGCAGGGGCCTCGAGGTCGGTGGCCGAAACGATGTGCGAGTGCTGGAGAGCGGAGAAGAGGGCGCCGAACGGCTTCTTCATCCGCAGGCGGACGGTGTAGTCGTCAACCCGGTCGACGGTGGTCGGCACCCAGAACAGGCCTGCGTCGACGGTCTTTACCGTCGTCGCCCCCGACGCGCGCTCGATCGAAGCCTTGACGTCGCGCGACGTGAACTCCTGGCCGTTGTGGAACTTGACGCCGCGGCGGAGCTTGAACTCCCACGTCGTCGGGTTGATGCGACGCCACGATGTCGCCAGCATCGGCGACGGCTTGCCGATGTCGCCGCTGGGGAAGTCCACCAGGCGGTCGTAGATCTGCTCGTTGAGGCGGAACTGACTCTGTGCCGTGTTCTGGTACGGCTCCCAGTTCGCCCAGAAGTTCTCGGCGATGAGGAAACGGACGCTACCCGCGGGTGCCTCTGCCGCCGCCGACGCACGTCCCGCGAGCACGCCCGGCGCAACCGCCGCGAGGCCGAGCACGCCGAGGAGCCGCATGAACTCGTGGCGACTGATCTCGCCGCGCTCGAGCTTGCGCTCCGCGACCTCGACCAGTTCCTCTTCCCAACGGTCAAGCTCCATCGTGACTCCTTCCCGTGCGGTCGCCAGCAGCGGTTGTTCCACAGAATGAAACCCGAAAACTCTTAGCGTAACGGTTCTACCAACTCCCGTGATCAGTGTCAATGGCGCCGCAGCCCGAACTTGACGCGTCCGACACCGTCCGATACCGTCATTCGAGTGGCGACGCATGTTCCAGTAGATGAAACGCCACGCCCGTACGCGGTGCGCGCCGTCGACCGCGTGCTCGACGTGCTGGACGCCCTGCGGGCGCGCCCGCGGGGCGCGTCTCTCGTCGAGATCGCGAGCGCGACCGGCCTTCCGCGCAGCTCGGCGTTCCGCTACCTGGCGACGCTCGAGGCGCGGGACTACGTCGAACGCGACGCGAACGGCTCGGCGTACCGCCTCGGCACCGCGCTCGCAGACGCTCGGCCGCGGCTGAGCTCGCTCGCCGCGGCCGCGAAGCCGCACCTCGAGGAGCTGCGCGACCGGCTCCAGGACACCGTCAACCTCGGCGTCCTCGACGGTACGCGGGTCACGTACCTCGAGATCCTCGAGAGCCCGATGGCGGTTCGCTTCGCCGTCCGGCCCGGCGACCGCAACCCAATCCACTGCACGGCCCTCGGCAAGGCGCTCGCCGCGCAGCTCGACGACGCCGAGATCCGCCGGATCCTGGCGGCGGAGGGGATGGCGCGGGTGACGCCGAGGACGATCACGGAACCGGTCCAGCTCCTCCGCGAGATCGCGGAGGTGCGCAGGCGCGGCTTCGCCGTTGAGAGCGGCGAGAACGAGGAGGGCGGCGGCTGCGTCGCCGTCGTGATCTCCGGGTTCGACGTGCCGGCTGCGGTCAGCGTCAGCGCTCCCGACGCGCGGCTCTCGCCGGAACGAGTCCAGGAGGTGGCGGCGGCGCTCCGCGACGTGGCCGCACGCGTCGCCGACGAGCTCCAGCAGATGGATGCCTGAGGTCGCGCGCCTGACCTGGCCGGAAGCGCGCGACGCGCTCGAGCGCGCGAGCCTTGCCGTCGTCGCCGTCGGCAGCTGCGAGCAGCACGGGCCGCACCTCACGCTCGACACGGACAGCGCGATCGCGCAGGAGTTCGCGCGGCGCCTCGCCGACGATCTCGGCGAGCGCGCGCTGCTCTGCCCGCCGCTCGCGTACGGCCTGTCGGAGCATCACATGAGCTTCCCGGGAACGCTCACGCTGCGCGCGCCGACGCTGCTCGGGTTCCTCGCCGACCTCGTGGAGAGCCTCGTGCACTGGGGTCTGCGCCGGCTGCTCGTCGTCAACGGCCACGGCGGCAACATCGACGCGATCCGGCTCGCCGCCCGCAGCGCGCGCCGCGACCAGGGCGCGCTCGTCGCGGGCGTGATGTGGGCGCAGCTGGCGGCGGACGTCGCCGCCGAGCGCGCGACGAGCGACCGCTACGGGCACGCGTGCGAGATCGAGACGTCGGTCGCGATGGTTCTCGCACCCGCGTCGGTGTACGCGGACCGCATCGCCGAGCCACGCCCGGCCGACGGAGGCGACCCGCTGACGGATCCGCCGGCGCCGCGCGTCGACCGTCCGACGTGGTTCGACGAGTGGACCCAGAACGGCGCGCTCGGCGACGCGCGCCTCGCGAGCCACGAGCTCGGGACGGATGTTGTCGAGACGGCCTACGGCCGCGCGATCGGGTTTGCGCAACGGTTCGCGAACGAACCGCTGCCCGAGAAAGGAGGGTGACGTGGCGATCGAAACGGCCAAGCGCATCCGGCTCCTGATCGACGACGAGTGGGTCGACGCGAAGGACACCGATCCCGTCGCGCTGACGAGCCCCGCGACGGGCGAGGAGATCGCGCTCGTCGAGCAGGGAACGCGCGACGACGTTCGGCGCGCGATCGGCGCGGCGACGTCCGCGCTCGAGCCGCTCGCGCGCATGACGGCATTCGAGCGCGCCGCGCTCTGCCACCGCGTCGCCGACCTCCTGCTCGAGCGCAAGAAGGCGATCGCACGCGACCTGTCGGCCGAGCAGGGAAAGCCGTACCGCGCCGAGGCGCTGCCGGAGGTCGAAGTCGCAGCGGACATGTTCCGCGACGCCGCCGAGTGCGCCAAGCGCCTGGACACGTTCGTGCACCAGACGTCGGATCCGGCGAAGCGGATCCTGACGATCCGCCAGGCGCGCGGCGTCTACGGGATCATCACACCCTGGAACTTCCCGGTCGCGATCCCGAGCGAGTACCTCTCCGCTGGGCTCGCGACTGGCAACTCGATGGTGTGGAAGCCGTCGGAGTGGACGCCGATCTCCGCGGCGCACGTGGCCGCGTGCTTCCTCGACGCCGGAGTGCCGCGCGGCACGCTCAACCTCGTCCTCGGCGACCCGGCGGAGGTCGGCGACGAGGTCGTCGGCAACCCCGGCGTCGTCGCCATCGGTCTCACCGGGAGCAGCCGCACGGGCGAGACCGTTGCACGCCGCGCCGCGGGCAAGCCGATGCTGCTCGAGCTCGGCGGGAACGGGCCGACGATCGTCTTCGACGACGCCGATCTCGAGAGCGCCGTCCGCCGCATCGCGTTCGGCTGCTTCGCCAACGCCGGGCAGATCTGCGACTCGACGGAGCGCATCCTCGTCCAGCGCGGCGTCCACGACGACTTCGTCGCGGGGCTCGTCGAGGAGGCGCGCAACGTGCGGCTCGGCTCGCCGTTCGACGAGGAGACGACGATGGGGCCGGTCACGAACGAGCCGACCGCGGCGAAGATGGACGACCACGTCGCGGACGCCGTCGCGAAGGGGGCCGAGGTCGTCTTCGGCGGTGCGCGCAGCGACGGATTCTCGACGCGCCTGTACTACCAGCCGACCGTCATCGACCACGTGCCGCCGTCAGCGAAGGTGAACCTCGAGGAGACGTTCGGACCGGTGGCGCCGGTGCTGACGTTCTCGGACGAGGAGGAGGCGCTGGCGTGGGCGAACGCGAGCCCGTTCGGCCTCCTCGGCAGCGTCTTCACACGGGACATCGGGCGCGCGTTCCGTGTCGCCGAGCGGATGCAGACGGGCGGCGTCAACGTCAACGAGACCTCGGCGTACTGGCAGCCGCACACGCCGATCGGCGGCTTCACGGGGAAGCAGAGCGGCATCGGCCGGATCGGCGGCATGTACACGCTGCTCGAGATGACGCAGGTGAAGACGATCGCGATCGACGTCGCCGGCGGTGCGCGATGACCGTCACGGCGACGTCCGCCAACCTGCGCGAGCGCGCTGCGCGGCGGCTGCCCGGCGGCGTCAACTCGAACGTCCGCCTCGACGCGCCGCGCATCTTCTTCGCGCGAGGCCAAGGCGCATGGCTGTGGGACGTCGACGGACGCGACTACGTCGACTACCTCCTCGGGCAGGGCCCCGCCTTCCTCGGGCACGGACCGGAGCCCGTGCAGCGAGCGGTCGCGGAAGCGTGCGCGAACGGCACCGTCTACGGCGCGCAGCATCCGCTCGAGGTCGAGGCCGCCGAGCGGCTGTGCGAGGTGCTCCGGTGGCCCGAGATGGTGCGCTTCGGGATGACGGGGACGGAAACGGTGCAGGCGGCGATCCGGCTCGCGCGCGCCGCGACCGGCCGCCGGCACGTTGTCCGCTTCGAGGGGCACTACCACGGCTGGCTGGACAACGTGCTGCTCGCTCCTGAGCCCGGGGCGGCCAAGCCGGCGAGCGCCGGCCAGCTCCCCGAGGCTCTCTCGGATTGCATCGTCCTACCGTGGAACGACCTCGGCGTACTGACCGACGCGCTCGACCGCGAAGGCGACGACGTCTGCGCGGTGCTGATGGAGCCGGCGATGCTGAACGCCGGCTCGATCGCGCCGCTGCCGGGCTACCTCGAAGGCGTCAGGGATCTGTGCTCGAGCCGCGGCATCGTCCTCGTGTTCGACGAGGTGATCACGGGCTTCCGGCTCGCGCTCGGCGGCGCCGCGGAGCGGTTCGGCGTCACACCCGACCTCGCCGTCTACGGGAAGGCGATGGCCGGCGGGTGGCCGGTCGCCGCGCTCGCCGGGCGGGCGGAGCTGATGGAGCGCTTCGGCAGCGCTGAGGTCAACCACTCCGGCACCTTCAACGGGAACGTCATGGCGGCTGCGGCCACGCTCGCGACGCTCGAGGTCCTCATCGAGGAGCAGCCGCACGAACGGATCGAAGAGCTCGGCACGAAGCTCATGGAGGGGTTGCGCGCGGTTGCGGCGTCGGCGTCGGTGCCGCTGCGCGTGCGCGGCTTCCCCGTCGCGTTTCACGCGTCGTTCGGCGAAGACGGCGACCTGCGCGACTTCCGTAGCGTCAAGGCGCTCGACGCCGCCGCGTACAGGCAGCTGGCGCTGCAGCTCGTCGATGCAGGCGTGTGGGTCGCGGCGCGCGGGATCTGGTACATGTCGGCCGCGCACGGCGAGCGCGAGATCGAGGCCACGCTCGAGCGCGCGCAGCGCGCTCTCGCCGCGTTGTGAGCCGCGTCGGCGTCGCCGGCGTCTGGCATGAGACGAACACGTTCTCCGCCCGCGCGACGACGCTCGCCGACTTCAAAGCGCTGGAGCTCCTGCGCGGCGACGACATCGTCGACAGGCACGCCGGCACGGGGACCGTCGTCGGCGGGATGATCGCCTCCGGCGACTTCGACGTCGTGCCGCTCGCGACGGCGGGCGCGTGGCCGGCGGGGCGCGTGACGCGTGACGCGCTCGATGAGATCTTCGCTCGGCTCGGTGACGAACTCGCTCGCGCGCGCGTCGACGCCCTTCTCCTCGACCTGCACGGCGCGATGGTTGCGGAGGGCGTCGACGACGTCGAGCTGGAGACGCTGCGGCTCGTGCGCGGAGTCGCCGCGGACGTGCCGCTCGTGGCCGTGCACGACCTGCACGGCAACCCGTCGCCGGCGGCGGTCGAGCTGTGCGACGCGTTCGTCGCGTACGACACGTATCCGCACGTCGACATGCGCGAGCGCGGCGTGGAGGCCGCGCATCTGCTCGCGCAGATCCTCGGCGGCCGCGCGCTCCGGTCGATCGTCGGCAAGGTACCGTTGCTGTCGACGCCGCTCGGGCAGGCGACGGACGCGACACCGATGCGCGATCTCGCGGCGCGGGCACGCGAGCTCGAGCTGCGCGACGGGATCGCACGGATCTCGCTGCTGCCCGGCTTCCCCTTCAGCGACGTCGAGCGCGCCGGCTTCAGCGTCGTCGTCACGTTCGAGCCGCGCGCGGAGGCGGCGGCGCGGGAGGTCGCGGCGGAGCTGACGGCGGAGGTCGAGCGGCGAGCGCAGGAATTCACCGTCGAACGCGACGGCGCCGAGGAGGCGGTGCGGCGCGCGCTCGCGGCGCCGAGGCGGCCAGTCGTGCTCGCAGACGTCGGCGACAATATCGGCGGCGGCGCTCCCGGCGACGGCACGGCGATCCTCGCGCAGCTCCTGGAGCAGGGCGCGCAGGGCGCGGTCGTGCCGCTCGCCGACGCCGAGGTCGCACGCGCCGCGGCACGAGCAGGCGTTGGCACCTCGCTGCATGTGGACGTCGGCGGCAAGACCGACGACCTGCACGGCCCGCCCGTGCACGTCGAGGCGCGCGTGCTGCGAATCACCGACGGCCGCTACCGAGGCGGCGGCACGTGGAAGACGGGGCAGGCGTTCTCGATGGGAACAACCGCGGTGCTCGAGGTCGGCGGCGTCACGCTCGTCGTCATGGAGTGCGCGGTGCCGCCGTTCCACGCGGAGCAGCTTCTGTCCGTCGGCATCGAGCCGCGCGACGCCGCGATCATCGTCGTCAAGGGCGCGGTCGCGTGGCGCGCCGCCTACGGCGACGTTGCCGCCGAGGTGATCGAGGTCGATACGCCCGGCATCTGCCCGCTCGACCCGCTGTCGCTGCCACGGACGACGACGCCGATGCGAGCATGAGCGTCGTGAACGCGGATGAGCGGTTCGCGCAGCTCGGCCTCGAGCTGCCGGAGATCCCGGCAACGCCGTTTACGCCCCGTCTGCGGCCCGTCGTCGTCCACCGCGATGTCGCCTACCTCTCCGGCATCGGCCCGATCGGAGTCCGCGGTGCGGTCGGCCGCGACGTGACGACCGAGCAGGGCTACGCGGCGGCGCGCCTGACAGCGCTGTACATGTTCCGGCAGATCATCGGCGCGCTCGGAACGCTCGACCGGGTCGAGCGCTGGGTGAAGGTACTCGGCTTCATCCGCTCAGCGCCCGACTTCGACGACCAGCCGAGCGTGCTGAACGGCTTCTCGGATCTGGTCGTGGAGGTGTACGGCGAGGAGCGCGGCCTCTGCGCACGCTCGGCGATTGGCACGAGCGACCTTCCGCTGGGGATGCCGGTGGAGGTCGAAGCCGTCGTCGCCGTCCGCGGCAGCTGAGCGAGCGCCGCTCAGGCCGCGCCGGGCGATGGTAAGGAGGGAGTCGGCAGTCGAGTCCGCCATAGGGCTTCCGAAAACTTGCTGCACAGACGCGGTTTTCGTGAGCCGCCTAGCCGGCGCGGCGGCGCAGCTCGGTCTCGACCGTTTCGATGTCGAGGCCGCGCGCGGCGATGAGGGCGTAGGCATGGAAGACGAGGTCGGCGACCTCCTCGACCAGGCGCTCGTCCGACTCGGAGGCGCCCGCCAGAGCTGCCTCCAGTCCTTCCTCCCCCACCTTGCGCGCCGCCAGCGCGGGATCGTCGAGCAGCGTGACGACGTACGAGCCTGGCGGACGCTCCTGTGCGCGCTCCTTGATCCTCCGCCACAGCCAAGGGGCGAAGCACGACGCAGCTCCTGTGTGGCAGACGGGCCCCGCCGGCCGGACGCGCAACAGGAGCGCGTCGCCGTCGCAGTCGTCGCGCAACTCCTCGACCGCGAGCGTGTTGCCGGAGGTCGCTCCCTTGTGCCAGTACTCCTGCCGCGAGCGGCTCCAGAACCAGGCCTCGCCGCTCTCGCGCGTCCGGCGCTGCGCCTCCTCGTCCATCCACGCGAGCATCAGCACACGATCCGTCTCGGCGTCCTGGACGATCACCGGGGTCAGAGCCGGACGTTCCATCCCGCCTCCTTCAGCTCCGCCTTCAACTCTCGGAGCCGCTCCGGCCGCTCGTGCACGATCGACGCAACGAGCGCGGCCTGGGCGCCGGTTTCGAAGGCCTCGGCCAGGTGACGAGCCTCGCCCGCGCCGCCTGAGGCGATCACGGGCGCCTCGACCGACTCGGCGATCGCTCTCGTCAGCTCGAGGTCGTATCCCTGCCGCGTCCCGTCGGCGTCGATCGAGGTCACCAGCAGCTCCCCCGCGCCCCGGTCGACGGCCTCGCGCGCCCAGACGACGGTGTCGGCGTCGCGCGGGCGTCGGCCTCCGTGGGTGACGACGCGGCCGGCGCGGGAGTCGATCGCGCAGACCACCGCCTGCGAGCCGAACTCCTCGGCGAGATCGGTCAGCAGATAGGGCTGCTCGAACGCGGCGCGGTTGATCGCGACCTTGTCGGCGCCCGCCCGCAGGAGCGAGCGGGCGTCCTCGAGGCCGGAGACGCCACCGCCGACGGTGAACGGGATCGTCAGCTGCTCGGCCGCGCGCTCGACCAGCTCGAGCGTGGGCCCGCGACCCTCGACGCTCGCGGTGATGTCGAGGAAGACGAGCTCGTCCGCGCCGAGCGCCGAGTAGCGCTGCGCGAGCTCGACCGGGTCGCCGACATCCCGCAGCGACTCGAACCGCACGCCCTTGACGACGCGTCCGCCCGTGACGTCGAGACAGGGGATCAGACGCTTTTTGACCATCGCAGCGCGTTCTCGAGCAGGTGCGCGCCGGCGGCGCCGCTTCGCTCGGGATGGAACTGGACGCCGGCGAGCGGCCCGGCCTCGACGGCAGCGACGATCGTTCCCCCGTGCTCGACGCGTGCGACGGCGACGTCGTCCTCCGGCTCGGGGGCGAAGCTGTGCGCGAAGTAGAAGTCCTCACCGTCCAGCCCAGCGAGGAGCGGCGAGGGTCGCGTCGCCTCGAGTGCGTTCCAGCCCATGTGCGGGACCGTCCGCGCCCGCAGTCGGCGCACCGGCCCGCGCAGCAACCCGAGCCCGCGCCCGCCCTCCTCGCTCTCGCCGAAGAAGAGCTGGAGTCCGACACAGATCCCAAGGATCGGCCGGCCGGCCGCGGCGCGCTCGCGGAGCGCGTCTGCGAGCGACCCGAGCCCGCGCGCGGCGCTCTCGACGTGCCCGACGCCGGCGATGACTGCGAGGTCCGCTTCCCGGAGCTCGGTCGGGTCGGAGGTGACCACCGGCTCCGCGCCGGCCCGGCCGAGCGCCGAGCAGACGCTGCGCAGGTTCCCTGCGCCGTAGTCGGCCAGGACGACCCTCATGCGAGCCCCTTCGTCGAGCGGACGCCCTGTCCGGCGGGCGCGCAGGCGGCGCGCAGCGCCTGGCCGAGCGCCTTGAACGCCGCCTCGGCGACGTGATGGTCGTCGGCGCCGGCCGAAGAGACGTGCAGGGTCAGCGCTCCCTGCATCGCGAGCCGCTCGAGCGCGTGCGGGAGCAGGCTGAGCGCCAGCCCGCCGACGCGGTCGCCGGTGAACGTGAGTGCCACCTCCGCGTGTGGCCGCCTGACCAGGTCGATCGCTGCCGTCGCCTGCGCCTCGTCCATCGGCACGACGGCCGACCCGTAGCGGGCGATCCCCTCACGCGCCCCGACCGCCTCGGCCAGTGCGTCGCCGAGCGCGGCGAGCACGTCCTCGACCGTGTGATGCTCGTCGACGTCGAGGTCGCCGCCGGCCTGGAGGTCGAGGTCGAAGCAGGCGTGGAAGGCGCACAGGGTGAGCAGGTGATCGAGGAAGCCGATCCCCGTCGAGACGCGCACGCGGCCGCTTCCGTCGAGGTCGAGCGAGACACGCAGCGCCGTCTCCGTCGTCGTGCGCGAAACGTACGCAGTCCTGCCGGGAGCGTCCGAGCCTGTAGCTCCGAGCGCAGCGAGCAGGACGTCGTTCTCGCGCGGTCGCGCAATCGTGACGCGAATTCCGTCGGCGAAGATCCGCACGACGAGCCCCTGCGACTCGAGCCGCGCGCCGAGAGGATCGGCGGTTCGGACGAAGACGAAGTTGGTCTGCGTCTCGGCACAGTCGTAGCCGGCTGCGAGCAGGGCCGCGCGAACGCGCTCGCGCTCGTCGACCGTGCCGGCGACGTCGAATCTCGGCTCGCGCAGAGCCGCCGCGGCGATCCGCGCGGCGGGGGCGGAGACGCTCGCGGGGGCGCGGCGCAGCTCGAGCTCGGCCGCGACCTGCGGCGCCGCGACGGCGTAGCCCACGCGCAGCGCCGCGAAGCCGAACCCCTTCGAGAGCGTTCGCAGCACAATCAGGTTCGGCTGTTCGGCGACCAGGGGAACGCACGTGGCGCCTGCGAACTCGAAGTACGCCTCGTCAACGACGACCGCGGCGTCCGGGTGGGCGCGCGCGAGCGCGGCGAGCTCGGCAGGATCGATCAGCTCGCCCGTCGGATTGTTCGGGTTGCACGCCCAGATCAGATCCGCGCCGGCGGGATCGGCGACGACCGCCGCGCCCTCGAGCTCGGTCACGATCCGGTACAGGCCGTAGGTGGGCTGCGTGATCGCGGCCGAGCGGCCGGGGCCGAGATACGTGCTCGCGCAGAGCGCGATCAGCTCGTCCGCACCTGCTCCCACGACGATCTGGGCAGCGTCGACTCCGCAGTAGGCGCCCGCCGCCGCGCGTAGCTCGGCGTAGGTTCCGTCGGGATACTCGTTCAGCCGCGCGAAGCTCTCGGCGAGCGGAACCTGCGGCACCCCGGGAAGGGGCGGCGTGTTCTGGTCGAAACGGAGCACCTGCTCCGGGCGGAGGCCGTGCCGCGCAGCCACCTCAACCGACGAGGGCGACCACTCGTAAGCGCGGAAACCGTCCGGGAGCGGCTGCGGCCTCACGCGAGCTCCAGGGCTGCAGCGTGCAGGGGCAGCCCTTCGAGCCGGGCGAGCGGCAGCCCGATCTCCTGCGCGCGCTCGAGCCCGGCTGCGCTGGCAGTCACGATCTGGATCGGCTTGAGGAAGTCCTCCAGGCCGAGCCCGCCTCGGCCGCGAGCAAGGCCACCGGTCGGGAGTACGTGCGTCGCGCCGGCGGCGTAGTCGCCGACCACGGCCGATGTGCGCACGAAGACGCTGCCCGCGTTGCGGATGCGCGGGACGAGCGACTCGGCGTCGGCGACCCACAGCTCGAGATGCTCGGGCGCGTACGCCTCCGAGCGTGCGAGGGCCTCCTCGACCGAGGGCAGATCCTGGATTGACACGTTGTCGTGGCCCGCGACGAGACGGCCGACCGCCGCCGACAGGCCGGCGTCGAGGCTGAGCAGAATCGCCTCGCTGTCGGGGCCGTGCTCCGCCTGGGCGAGCAGATCGGCGGCGCAGCGAGCCGGATCTGCGGTGGCGTCGGCGATCACGACGACCTCGCTCGGACCGGCGGGGAGGTCGATTCCGACGTGGCTTGACACGAGCAGCTTCGCGGCCGTCACCCAGCGGTTGCCCGGCCCGACGATCTTGTCGACGGGCGCGATCGTCTCGGTGCCGTAGGCGAGTGCGGCCACGGCCTGCGCGCCACCGACCGCATACACCTCCTCGATCCCGAGCACATGGGCCGCAGCCAGCACGGCCTCACCCGGGCGCGGAGTGACCACCGCGATGCGCTTCACCCCGGCGACGCGCGCCGGCACCGCGGCCATCACGAGCGAAGACGGATACGCAGCCCGCCCGCCCGGCACGTAGATCCCGACCGAGGAGAGAGGGAACCAGCGGCGCTCGGCGCGCACGCCCTCGACCGCCTCCACCGAGACGTCCGGCGGCCGCTGCGGCTCCGCGAACGCAGCGACCGCCTCGGCCAGTGCGCGCACCGACGCGAGCTCGTCCGGCCCGAGCCGAGCGGCCTCGAGGCGCGCGCGCGAGACGCGCAGCTCCGGCCGCTCGCCGTCCAGCAGCTCGCTCCATTCGAGCAGCGCAGCGTCGCCGCGGGAGCGCACGTCGCCGACGATCTCAACGACGCGCGGCAGGACCTCGTCGAGCGCCGTGCCCCTCACGCCACCAGCCGCTCGACGGGGAGGACGAGGATCGAGGACGCACCGGCCGCCTTCAACGGCGAGAGCAGGTTCCAGACGTCGTCCGCGTCGACGACCGCGTGAATCGCGATCTGGCCCGGCGCCGCGAGGTCGATCACCGAGGGCGCGCCCATCCCCGGGAGCAGGGATCGGATCTCGTCGAGCGCCGCAGTCGGCGCGTTCATCATCAGATAGCGCCGCCGGCGCGCGGCGACGACGCCGGAGATCATCAGCTCGAGCCGCCCCACCAGCTCGGCGCGCTTCGCCAGCGCGGCCTCGCTGCCGACGAGCACGGCTTGGGACTCGAGGAGGGCGCCCAGCAGCCTCAGCCCGTTCGCGCTCGCGGTCGACCCCGTCGAGACGAGGTCGACGATCGCGTCGGAGAGCCCGAGCCGCGGCGCGGCCTCGACCGAGCCGGAAACGGGGACGAGCTCGGCCTCGATGCCGAGACGCTTCAGGCAAGCGCGGGTCGAGACCGGATACGCGGTGGCGACGCGAAGCCCGGCGAGATCGCGCAGCTCGGCCTGGGGCGCGTCGTCGGGGACGGCCGCCTGAAGGGTGCAACGCGCGAAGCCGAGCTCGGCGAGCGTGATCACGTCCGCGGCCGCCTCGGCGACGAGGTTCGCGCCCGTGATCCCGAGGTCGACGACGCCGTCCTGCACGTACTCCGGAACGTCGCTCGCACGCACGAGCAGCAGGTCGACGGGCGCGTTCGCGCAGGGCACGAGCAGCGCGCGGTCGGTCGCCTCAAAGCTCAGCCCCGCGTCGGCGCAGAGCCGCATCGCCGGCTCGGCCATGCGCCCCTTCGAGGGGACGGCGAGTGTGAGCCGGCCGTTCGAGCCGGCGCGCGTGAAGCCCGTGCGCTCCATCTAGCGGCCCTTCCGCTTGGCGTGCGTCCGGTCGAGCGCCGTGCGGTAGCCCCCGGTCCCGTTGCGCAGCCACTGTGCGACCCGGGTGACCGTGGCGGTGCTGGTCGGGACGCGCTCGGCGATCTCGACGTAGGGCACGTGTTCCTCGAGCAGGCGCACGGTCTGCCAGCGGTGCGTGAGCGCTTCGAGCTCGGGGAGCGTGCAGAGGTCGCGGAGGAAACGGCGCGCTTCGTCGCGCGTTCGCAGCGTCAGGACGGCGTCGGCGAGCTCGTCGAGCCCGGGCAGTCGCTCGACGTCACGGATGGTCGTCGCATTGGTCATGCTCTCATGTTAACATGCTAACGTGTTATCACGCAAGCACTTCACCGTCTATCCGGCGATCGACGTGCTCGAAGGGCGCGTTGTCCGCCTCTCCGAAGGGCGCCGCGAGCAGGTGACGGTCGAGGGGGGCGACCCCGTAGCCGCCGCGGAGCGCTTCGCGTCCGAGGGGGCTTCGTGGCTCCATCTCGTCGATCTCGACGGCGCGTTCTCGGGCGCACCGGATCTCGCGCTCGTCGAGCGGATCGCGGCAACTGGGCTCCCCGTGCAGGTCGGCGGCGGCTATCGCAGCCTCGAGCTGGTCGAGTCCGCGCTCGCGGCGGGCGCTGCCCGCGTGCTCGTCGGGACGGCAGCGCTCGATCAGCCGTTCCTGGCCGCGGTAGCCGAGCGCTTCGGCGCCGCAGTGGCGGTCGCGGTGGACGTCCGGGACGGGGCCGTGACCGCGAAGGGCTGGCTCCAGGACTCGGAGCTCGGCGCCGTCGAGCTCGCGCGGCGCTGCGCAACGGCCGGGATCGAGCGGCTGCTCGTGACCGGCACCGCTCGCGACGGGACCCTCGCAGGGCCGGACGTCGTCCTGCTCGAAGACGTGCTCGCCGTCGGGCTGCCGGTGGTCGCAGCGGGCGGGATCGCCTCCCTGGACGACCTGCGCAAGCTTCGCGATCTGGGCTGCGAGGGTGCCGTCACCGGCAGCGCGGTCTGGCTCGGCCGTTTCACGATCGGCGAGGCGGTTAACTTGCAGAGATGAACGTCGCTCGCCTTCGGCTCGCTCCCGTGGGGGAACTTTCAACTTCCCCCACGCCCCCTAAAGCTCATGGGCCAGGATTCGGCCCATGAGCGAACGTCTCGTCGAGATTTGGAGCGACTACATCTGACCGTTCTGCCGCGCGGCCCAACCAACGGCCGCCTGGATCGAGCGCCAGTTGGGCGCCCGCGTGACCTGGCTCCCGTTCGACCTCCATCCGGAGTACCCGCCGGAAGGCCTGCCGCGGGCGCAGTTGCTCGCGCGGTACGGGGCGGGCATGACCGAGCGCGTGCGTAGCTTCTTCGCGGAGCGTGGGTTGCCGTATAACCCGCACCCGGAGATCGTCCCCAATTCGATGCGCGCGCTGCAGCTGACCGAGCTGGCACGCGATCTGGGACGCCATGAAGCCGTCCACGACCGGCTGATGGACGCGTACTGGCGCGACGCACAGAACATCGGCGATCCCGACGTGCTATGCGGTATCGCCGCGGAGCTGAAATTGCCCAAAGACGAGGTCGAGGAGGTGCTCGGCGGCGACCGCTACCGCGACCGCATCGCCGATTCTACGGGGCGGGCCAATGCGAGCGGCGCGAACGCTGTGCCCGCCTTCGTGCTCGACCGTCGACTGCTCGTGCTCGGCGCTCAGCCGGAAGCCGTCTTCGAGCAGGCGTTCCAGCAGCTGGACGCCGCGTGAAGGTCGACTTCGTCGACGAGCTCGACGAGGGATTCGGTTGGCTGGAGGACACGAGCATGCGCCGCACGTCGCACGCCCTCGCGGTCGACGGGCGCGTCTGGGTGATCGACCCGATCGACGGCGAAGGCGTCGAACAGCGGATCCGTGCGCTCGGTGACCCCGCAGGCGTGATTCAGCTGCTCGATCGGCACGCGCGCGACGGGGAGGCGTTCGCGGAACGGCTAGGCGTTCGCCATCACGTCGTGCCTTCGTCCCTCCCCGGGGCGCCGTTCGAGCTCATCCGGGTGCTCCGCAGCCGCTGGTGGCAGGAGGTGGCGCTCTGGTGGCCCGAGCCCGGCATCCTCGTCTGCGGGGACGCTCTCGGGACGATCCCGTTCTTCCGCGCCGGCGACGAGCGCGCCGGGCTACACCCCTTCCTGCGAATCGTCCCTCCGCGAGCGCTGGCCGGGCTCGAGGTCCGGCATCTCCTCGTCGGTCACGGCCCGGGCATTCACGACGCCGCCGCGGGGCGGGTCGTCGACACCGCGGTGCGCGGTGGCCGGCGGCGGATCCCGCGCTGGCTCGCCGGCGTCCCGCGGATCGTGCGTGAAGGGTACTAGCGACGGCGCTCACTGAACTCTCTGCGCGCGCGCGTGCACGCGGTCCCTCCGCCCACCCCCCGCCCCTCAGAAGGGTGGGGGGATGATTGCGGGCAACTGCGCACGCGTTCGTCACGGTCACCTGAATCTTCTGTGCCGATCTCTCCTCAGGCGCGGCGCTAGCGAGCCCGTGCGAGCAAGCCTGGCCGGATCAGCCGCGAGGGGGCTTTCAGGCCCGCATCGCTCACCGGCGGGTTGAGCGGCTCCCCGAGCGGCGGCGCGGCCAAGGACGCGGCGCGGCGCTCGGCAGAGGCGTCCCCGTACAGCGTCGTGCGCTGCCTCGGCACGCGGCCGCTCGCACGGATCAAGGCTTCCATCGCCTCGGGCGTCATCTCCTGCCCGTGCTCGGAGCCCGCCGACCGCGAGATCGACTCGTTCATCAGCGTGCCGCCGAGGTCGTTCACGCCCACGCGGAGCGCCGCGGCGACGCCCTCCGGGCCGAGCTTCACCCAGGATGCCTGGATGTTCGTGAACGCTGGATGCAGCGCCAGCCGCGCGACCGCGTGCAGGAGCAGCGACTCGCCGAAGGTGGGGCCGGAGCGCGCGCGGCCCTTGAGCCAGATCGGCGCCTCCATGTGCACGAACGGCAGGGGTACGAACTCGGTGAAGCCGCCTGACCGCTCCTGCTGCTCCCGTGCCCGGAGCAGGTGGTGCGCCCAGTGCTCCGGGCCTTCGACGTGGCCGAACATGATCGTCACGTTCGAGCGCAAACCGACCCTGTGCGCGACATCGTGTACGGCCAGCCACTGCTCGGTCGAGACCTTGTCCGGGCAGATGACCGCGCGCACCTCGTCGTCCAGGATCTCGGCCGCGGTCCCAGGCAGGGAGCCGAGGCCGAGCGAGCGCAGGCGCGCGAGGTAGGCGTCGAGCGGGACGCCGAGGGTCGCCGCGCCCTGCCAGACCTCGAGCGCCGAGAATGCGTGGATGTGCAGCTCGGGCAACGCGCCCCGGATCGCCTCCACGACAGAGGCGTAGTAGTCGCCAGTAAAGGCGGGGTGGATGCCGCCCTGGAGGCAGACCTCCGTCGCGCCGCGATCCCACGCCTCGCGCGCGCGACGAACGATCTCCTCGAGCGGGACGAGGTAGGGCGCGCCGCGGAGGTTCGCTGCGAGCTTCCCCTTCGAGAACGCGCAGAACCCGCACCGGAAGTAGCAGACGTTCGTGTACTGGATGTTCCGCGTCACGACGTAGCTCACCTCATCGCCGCAGACCTCGCGCCGAAGCCGGTCGGCGGCGGCGAAGACCCGCTGCCGCTCCTCGCCACGGGCCCGGAAGAGGCGCACGAGCTCCACCTCCCCCAGCTCGCCGGCGATGTCCACCGGCAGTGCGTCCCGCGCGACGACGAAGGGGACGCCGCCGCTCTCACCGGGATGCCAGTCGTCCTCGCGCGCAAGGCCGAGCGCGTCGGAAGCGCGCAGCGCCGGCGCCAGCACCTTCGCATCGAGCCAACTCCCGGACAGATACGCCGGATAGACCGGCAGCCTCGGTGCGAGCTCGAGCCCGCGCGAGCGCGTCGCCGACTCGAGCCGGTCGCGCTCCGGCCAGGGCGCCTCGGGATTGACATG
The DNA here is from genome assembly GCA_046594445.1 of Gaiellaceae bacterium. Lineage (GTDB taxonomy): Bacteria > Actinomycetota > Thermoleophilia > Gaiellales > Gaiellaceae > Gaiellasilicea. The sequence goes on from JBKJSM010000018.1 coordinate 35,874, forward strand.
GTCGATCGTCACCGGGGAGACGCCGCCCCAGTCGTCGATCCCTGCGTCGAGCAGGCGCGGGAAGTCGTCGTACGCGAGATTCGGGGGCGCCTGCACCGAGACGTCCTCGGGCAGGAGCAGTCGGGCAACCGCGATCGTCCAGAGATGGTCGTCGAGCGTTGGCTCCGGATGCGCGGCCATGCGCGTTCCCGGCTTCGCGCGGAAGTTCTGGACGATCACCTCCTGGAGGTGGCCATGCCGTTCGTGGAGAGCGCGCAGCGCTTCGAGCGCCTCGAGCCGCTCGGCCCGCGTCTCACCGATTCCGATCAGGATCCCGCTCGTGAACGGGATCCGGAGCTCTCCCGCGAGCTCGATCGTCTCGAGCCGGCGTGCGGGCTCCTTGTCCGGGGAGGCCCAATGCGGCCCGCCCCGCTCTGCCAGCCGCTCGGAGACGGTCTCGAGCATGATCCCCATCGAGGCCGAGACAGGCCGGAGCGCCGCCAGCTCGGCCCGGCTCATCACGCCGGGATTCAGGTGCGGCAGCAGCCCGGTCTCGTCGAGGACGACCTTTGCGACGCGGCCCAGATAGTCGAGCGTCGTCTCGCAGCCGAGCGCCCGCAGCTCCTCGCGCGCGACCCGGTAGCGGAGCTCCGGCTTGTCGCCGAGCGTGAAGAGCGCCTCTGTGCAGCCCGCCGCTGCGCCGGCGCGCGCGATCGCAAGCACCTCGGCCTCGGTCATGAACGCGCGCTCGCCACGGCGCGGCGGTCGCGCGAACGTGCAGTAGCCGCACACGTCGCGGCAGAGCGTCGTCAGCGGGATGAACACCTTCGGCGAGTACGTCACCAGCCCGCCGCCTGGCCGCCGCTCCCGCGCGGCCGCCATGAGCTCGTCCAGCGGCGCAGTGAGGAGACCTCCAGTCATGGGCTCACCCTAGATCCTCCAGAGACCGCCGAAGCTCCGCCACCGCCCCTTCGACCAGCGCCGCAGCTGCGCCTGCTCGACCGGGAACCGGTCGGTGCCGCTCGTCGCGACGGTGATCCCCGGCAGCAGGAAGGGATTCGCCGCATCGCGCAGCCTGCGGCTCTGGGCGGTCACCGACGCGCGTGTCGGCGCCTCCCCCGCCGCCTTCAGCACCTGCACGGCCTGGTAGGCGGCCGCCATGCCGTAGACGTCGAGCACCTCCGCGCTCGCACCGCGGGCGTAGCGGGCCATGATCGAGCGGTAGAGCCGGATCGCCGCATCGTCCCGCCAGCGGGGATCGGCCGGAGCTTTCACCGACGCGATCGAGATCGCGCCCTCGACCGCGGCGGCGCCGTCCGCAGCGGACGTGCTCACGAAGACCTGGGGACGCCACCCGACCCGCCTTGCGTAGCCGTAGGCCTGACGGGCGATCCGGGGAGCGGCGAAGAGCGCGAGCACGTTCGCGCCCGACGCCCTCAACTCGGCCAGCTGCGTCTGCACCTCGGCAGCGGTCGGCTCGTAGGCGGCCGTGACGACCACCTTTGACCTCGCCGTCGCCAAGCCGCGCATCAGTCCAGCCAGGAGCTCTTGGCCGCCGACGTCGTTCCGGTAGAGGACGCCGATCCTGGCGTCCGGCCTCGTGCGGGCGACGTAGGCGCCGTAGATCCACCCCTCCGCCTCGTCGCCCGGCCGGAAGCCGGCCGCGAAGAGCTGTGGGACTTTTCGCATGCCCAGGTAGGCGCGTGCGGCAGGATCGCGGTCCGTTCCGAGCGGATCGAAGATCGCGAGCACCTCGTCCTGCTCGACGAGCTCGCGCGTCGCCGCGAGCGCCAGCGACGGATCCGACCCGTCTTCGACCGGCTTGTAGGTGATCGTGCGGCCGTGCACGCCGCCGCGCGCGTTCACGTACTCGAAGTAGGCGCTCGCGCCCCGCGCGACCGACGCGAGCGGCACGGTGCCACCGAGCAGGATCGTCTCGTCGGTGATCCCCGGGTCGGCGCCGGCCGCCGCGTTCGCGCCCACTGCGATCGCGAGCACGGCAAACAGGGCTATGAGACGACGCATCGATGTCCTCAAGGGTTAGCGAACGCGATCGTAGCCGCGGCGCCCGAGCGACTGAAGGGTGCGCAACAGGCCCGCCGCTCCACCCGGGAAGGCGAGCATGATCAGGATCAGGACGACCCCGAAGGCGACCGCGGGCGCGCCCGGCGCGTCCGTGTCGATGTCGCCGAGGATCGGAATGAAGTCCGGGATCACCCCTTCGACCCGCTGGGCCCATTCGATCTGCATGAAGTGGATGAAGATCGCGCCGAAGACGAGCGGCCAAAGCGAGCCGAGCCCGCCTACGACGACGCCGACGAGCAGGAAGATCGAGAGCGTGATCGGGAAGGTGTCCGGGTTGACGAACGTGGTCGCGATCGCGAGCAGCGAGCCTGCCACGCCGGCGTAGAAGGCGCTGATCCCGAACGCGAGCGTCTTGTAGCGCGCGAGGTTGACCCCGGAGGACGCGGCCGCGAGCTCGCTGTCGCGGACGGCGCGGAGCGAGCGGCCGAAGCGCCCGCGCAGCAGGAGCCAGACCAGGCTGAACATCACCAACCCAAGCGTCCAGCAGAGGTAGTACAGCCAGTCGTTGAACGAAGGGACGTTGATCCCGAGGAACACATCGACGCCCAGATCCTTTGTCTCGAAGGTCACCGGATCGGTCACTGACCTGTCCTGTGTGCGCGTCTCGACATCGAAGAGCTGAATCCCACTCCCACCGCCCGTGAAGTCATCGAACTTCCGAACGACCGCAGGCGCGGCAACCGCGACCGCGAACGTCGCGAGCGCGAGATAGAGGCCGGTCAGCCGCAACGCCGGAAAACCGAAGAGGAAACCGACGATCCCGGCCAGCAGCCCTGCGAGCGGGATCGTCCAGATGTCGCGCATGTCGTTTGTGAACTGATGCCCGAGCAGCTCGAGCGGCGGCTCACCCGGTTTCGGGCCGTTCGACATCAGGATCGCGGTCGTGTAACCGCCGATCAGCATGAACGCGCCGTGCCCGAGTGAGATCTGGCCCGTGATCCCGGTCAGCAGGTTGAGGCCGAGCAGCGCGATCAGGTAGATCGCGACGTAGGCGAACTGCTGCGCCCGGAAGTCGCTGATGAAGCGCGGCAGCAGGAAGACACCCGCGGCGACGAGCAGGAAAAGCGGGATCCCGGGCCGGAGGCGGCTCACACGCGCCTCGTGACTGGCTTGCCGAACAGACCGGCCGGGCGGACGAGCAGGACGATGAGGATGATCAGCAGCGCGACCGGCAAGCGAAGGTCGGCGCCCACGAATTCGACGTACTCGCCGATCAGGTTGAGGCCGACCCCGAGCAGGAGCCCGCCGACGACGGCGCCGAAAGGCGAGTCGATCCCGCCGAGGACGGCGGCGGCGAACGAGTAGATCAGGATCGCCTGCATCATGTTCGGCTCGAGGAAGACGGTGGGCGCGGCGAGCATCCCCGCCACGGCGCCGAGGACGGCCGCGAGCCCCCAGCCGATCGCGAGCATCCACCCGACCCGGACGCCGACGAGCCGGCTCGCGACCGGGTTCAGCGCCGAGGCGCGCATCGCGAGCCCGGTCTTCGTGAACTGGAAGAACGCCCACAAGAGGGCGACCAGCGCGACGACGACGAAGAAGGTGCCGACGTCCTGCTGCGAGATGCTCACCTCCCCGATCTGCCACGTCTCGTTCGGGAACGGGCTCGGGAAAGCGCGTACCTCGGCCGACCAGATCAGGGCGGCCAGGCCGTTGAAGGTGAGCACGAGCCCGATCGTCATGATCACGATCGTCAGCACGGAGGCGTTCGCGACGGGCGCGATCACGACGCGCTGGATTCCGACACCGAGCAGGAACGCGAACAGGAGCGTCGCGACGAACGCGGGCCAGTACGACCAGCCGTGGTTCACGATCAGCGTCCAGGCGATGTACGTCGTGAACATCGCCATCTCACCCTGCGCGAAGTTGATCACCCCGGTTGCCCGGTGGATCAACACGAGCGCGAGCGCGAGCGCGCCATAGATCGCTCCCGACCCGAGCCCTGCCACGACCTGTTGAAAGAAGGTCGCCATCAGTATCCGAGATACGACTTTCGGACGGATTCGTCGCGGGCGAGCTCCTCGCTCGACCCGGACACGGCCACCTTGCCGACCTCGAGCACGTACGCGTGCGAGGCGACCTCGAGCGCGATCGCAGCGTTCTGCTCGACCACGAGGACGGTGAGGCCCTCCTTCTCGTTCAGCTCGCGCACGATCCGGAAGATCTCCCGTGTGACGAGCGGCGCCAGCCCGAGCGATGGCTCGTCGAGCAACAGGAGCCGTGGCCGGCCCATCAGCGCCCGGGCGAGGGCGAGCATCTGCTGCTCGCCGCCGGAGAGCGTGCCCGCGTGCTGCCCGAGCCGCTCGCCGATCCAGGGAAAGTACCCGCTCATCCGCTCGATGTCCGCGTCGAGCGAGCCCCTGCGCGTGTAGGCGCCGAGCCGCAGGTTCTCTTCGACGGAGAGCTCCGAGAAGGTGCCACGACCCTCGGGCACGTGCGCGACGCCCAGCTTGGCCACCGCTTCCGGCCCTCGCCGCGCGAGCGACTCGCCGTCGAACCTGACTTCCCCGGAGCGCTTGACGGTGCCGGAGATCGAGCGCAGTGTCGTCGTCTTGCCGGCGCCGTTCGCGCCGAGCACGGCGACGATCTGGCCTTCGTCGACCGCGAGCGACACCCCGTGCAACGCGCGTACCTGGCCGTACCGCGCCTCGACGTCGGTCAGCTCAAGCAGCGCCATCGGCGTCCCCTCCGGCCGGCGCGGGCGGCGGCTTCGACTCGTCAGTGCCCAGGTACGCCTCGATTACGGCCGGGTCGGCGCGCACCTCCGCGGGAGCCCCGTTCGCGATCACGCGGCCGAAGTTCAGCACGTACACGTGATCCGAGATCCCCATCACGAGGTTCATGTGGTGCTCGACCAGCAGCACGGTCAGCTTACGGTCGTCGCGGATCTTCTGGATGAAGCGCCCCAGGTCGGCAACCTCCTCGTGGTTGAGCCCGCCCGCCGGCTCGTCCAGCAGGAGCAGCCGCGGCTGCGCGACGAGCGCGCGCGCCAGCTCGACCCGCTTCAGCGTCCCGAACGGCAGCCCGGCGACCGGACGGGCGGCAATCGCCTCGAGCCCCACGTACGCGATCGCCTCGCGCGCGTCGCCCTCGACGTCGCGGCCGCGCGTGTGCGCGCCGACGAGGACGTTCTCGAGCACCGTCATCGACTTGAACAGCTCGACGTTCTGGAAGGTGCGCGCGATCCCGCGCCTGACGATCCCGTGCACAGGGGTCTTGAGAAGGCTGTCGCCGGCGAACTCGACCTCGCCCTCGTTCGGCGTGTAGAGCCGCGTGATCACGTTGAACGCCGTCGTCTTGCCGGCGCCGTTCGGGCCGATCAGCCCGACGATCTCGCCTTCCGGGACGTCCAGGGAGACACCGTCGAGGGCGACGATCCCGCCGAACCGGCGAGTGACGTTCCGCAGCGAGAGCAGGGCCATCGACCGGAGTACCTTAAGCCGTTGGCATGTCAGGCGCAAAGAGAGGACGCGGCTCGACCGCAGCCGACGCTACTCTCCTCCCCATGTCCGAGCTCTCAGCCGTCTCCGACCACCCTGCGATGTCCCGCGGCCAGAAGGTGACGAACCTCCTCGGCGTCTCGATTCCGTTCGCCGGGTTCCTGGCCTCGATCTTCTTCCTCTGGGGCAATCTCGTCACCTGGCGCGACCTGATCATCTTCGCGGTCGGCTACGCGCTGACGACGCTCGGGATCTCGATCGGCTTCCATCGTCTGTTCACGCACCGGTCTTACGAGACGTACAAGTCGATCCGCTACGGGCTCGCCGTGCTCGGCTCGATGGCCGTTCAGGGCCCGGTGATCCGCTGGGTCTCAGACCATCGCAAGCATCACAGCTTCGCCGACCGCGAGGGCGATCCGCACTCCCCGCATGCCGGCTTCGGCCCCGGGTTGCGCGGCAAGATCGCAGGCCTGTGGCACGCCCACGTCGGCTGGCTCTTCCGCAACGTCGGCCGCGCGGAATGGACAAAGTACGCGAAAGACCTGCTCGCCGATCGCGGCATGGTCTTCATCTCGCGGATGTTCCCGGCCTGGGTCGCAGTCTCGCTGCTGGCCCCGTTCGTCGCCGGCTGGATCTGGGGCGGCACCCTCGGCGCCGGCCTGCAGGCGATGTTCTGGGGCGGCCTGATCCGGATCTTCCTGCTCCACCACATCACCTGGTCGGTCAACTCGGTCTGCCACTTCATCGGCTCGCGCCGCTTCCAGGTCAAAGACGAGTCCCGTAACGTCTGGTGGCTCTCCTGGATCTCGTTCGGCGAGTCCTGGCATCACAACCATCACGCGTTCCCGTCGTCGGCGTTCCACGGGCTCAAGCCCTGGGAGCTCGACATCGGCGGCCTCGTGATCCGCGGGATGCGCCGGCTCGGCCTCGTCTGGAAGGTCAACGTGCCGACGCCGGACATGCAGCAGCGCCGCCGGATCCTCGCTCCGTAACGCTCAGTCGAAGCGGTACGTGCCGCCGTCCGCGAACTCCTTGAGGATGCGCCGGCTGACGACCATCTTGTGCACCTCGTCGGGGCCGTCGTAGATCCGCGCCCCCCGAGCCATGGCGTACATCGTTCCGAGCGGCGTCTCGTCCGTGAGGCCGCGCGCTCCGTGCACCTGGATCGCGCGGTCGATCACGTCGTTGAGGACACGGGCGGCGTAGAACTTGATCAGCGAGACCTCGACGCGCGCCTCCCCACCCTCGTCGAGCTTGCGGGCCGCATCGAGCGTCAGCAGTCGGCATGCCTGGATCTCGGCGGCCGAGTCGGCGATCCAGTTCTGAACGGTCTGCTTGTCGGCGAGCGGCGCGCCGCCTACCTGGCGCTCGAGCGCGTAAGCGCACATCAGCTCGAACGCGCGCTGCATCTGGCCGAGCCAGCGCATGACGTGGTGGATCCGTCCTGGGCCGAGGCGCTTCTGCGCGATCCGGAAGCCGTCGCCCGGCTCGCCGAGCACGTTTTCACGCGGGACACGCACGCCCGTGTAGCGCACCTCGCAGTGCGTCGACCAGCCGCGGCCGACGTGCCCCATGACGGGGGTCGCTCGGATCAGCTCGTAGCCGGGGGTGTCCGTCGGAACGAGGATCTGGCTCATCCGCCGGTGCGGGGCGGCCTCGGGATCGGTGACCGCCATCACGATCCCGAACGTGGCTCCCTCGGCCGAGGAGGAGAACCACTTGTGCCCGTCGATCACCCACTCGTCGCCGTCGAGCACCGCCGTCGTCCGCAGCTCGGTCGGGTCGGCGCCGGAGACCTCGGGCTCGGTCATCGAGAAGAACGAGCGCGCCGTGCCCTCGACGAGTGGCCGCAGGAAGCGCTCCTTCTGCTCGGACGTACCGAACATGTGCAGGATCTCGCCGTTTCCCGCGTCGGGCGCCTGGCAGTTGAAGACGAGCTGCGCCCACGTGCTGCGGCCGATCTCTTCGTTCAGGAGCGCGTACTCCATGAAGCCGCCGCCGCTGCCGCCGGCCTCCGGCGGCAGGTGCGGCGCCCAGATCCCGGCTGCCTTCGCTTTCACGCGCAGCTCCGCGATCACGGCGTCCGACGATTCGTCCTCGCGTCCGAGCGCGGCTTCGTTCGGATAAACGTGCTCCTCCATGAAGGAGCGCACTTCGGCGCGGCGTGCCGCGATGTTCGGCGCGGTGGCAAGCTCGGTCACACCCGGACCTTAGCGCCGTAGGATCGCGCCGTGAAGCTCTACTCCGAGGAGCACGGCTCCGGCCACCCGCTGCTGCTGATCACGGGGCTCGGCTACGCAATCTGGTCGTGGCAGCGGCAGATCCCCGACTGGTCGCGCCAGTTCACGTGCGTGGCGGTGGACAACCGCGGCACCGGACGCTCTCCGAAGCCACCGGGGCCGTATTCGATCGAGCAGATGGCCGACGACGCGGCGAACGCGCTCGAAGGCCGGCGCGCGCACGTGGCGGGCTTCTCGATGGGCGGCTACATCGCGCAGACGCTCGCGCTCCGTCACCCGGGCCTGGTCGACCGGCTCGTGCTCGTGTGCACCGGCACCGGCGGGCCTGACTACGCGCCGTTCCCCCAGGAGACGAGCGCCGTCTGGGCCGCCAACGCCCACAAGTCACCGCCTGAGTTCGCCCGCTCCTCGATGCCGCTCTCGTTTGCCCCGGGCTGGACCGACGAGCACCCGGTCGAATTCGAGACGCTGCTGCGCGACCGGCTCGAGTATCCGACGCCGCCCGAGTGCTGGCGCGCCCAGTTCGACGCCTGCACCCGGTTCACCCGGCAGCGGACGCCGGTCGAGGAGATCGCGGTGCCGACGCTCGTCGCCCACGGGGACGCCGACCGGATCGTCCCCTACGAGAACGGCGTCGAGCTCGCGCGACGGATCCCGGGGTCACGGTTCGAGACGTTCTCGGAGGGCGGGCACCTGCTGTTCATCGAGGATGCACCGAGGTTCAACGCGATGGTCGCGTCGTTCCTGACGGGGTAGAGTCGGCCCGTGGATCTTCGCGACACGCCGGAGGAGGCCGCTTTTCGCGCCGAGCTGCGCGGCTGGGTCGAGTCGAACCTGACCGACGAGGTTCGACGCGGCCGCTTCGAGGAGGCGGGGCGCGACTGGAGCCGGAAGCTCTACGACGCGGGCTACGCCGGCCTCACGTGGCCGGAGGAGTACGGCGGCGCCTCCGCCCCGTACAGCCACCAGGCGATCTTCCTCGAGGAGATGGCGCGCGCCGAGGCGCCGCCGCACCTCGGGGTGATCGGGCTCGGCATGGCCGGCCCGACGATCGTCGCCCACGGTACCGACGCCCAGAAGGAGAAGCACCTGGAGAAGATCCTCTCGACCGAGGAGATCTGGTGCCAGGGATTCTCCGAGCCGGACGCGGGCTCCGATCTCTCCGCCGTCCGGACGACGGCGCAGCTCGACGCCGACGGCAAGCACTTCGTCGTCAACGGCCAGAAGGTGTGGTCGTCGTTCGCGCACATGGCCGACTGGTGCATCCTCGTCACGCGCAGCGATCCCGACAGCGAGCGCCACGCGGGGCTGACGTACTTGCTCGTGGACATGCATGCCCCGGGTGTGGACGTGCGGCCGCTGCGGCAGATCACGGGCGAGGCCGAGTTCAACGAGATCTTCTTCACCGACGTGCAGGTGCCGGTCGAGAACGTCGTGGGCGAGGTCGGCGGCGGCTGGCAGGTGGCGATGACAACGCTGCTGCACGAGCGCGGAACGCTCGGCTTCGCCCTCACCGCGGGCCTCGAGAGCCAGATCCGGAAGCTGATCGCGCTCGCCAAGGTCAAGGGCGCGACCGAGGTGCAGCGGGACGCGATCGCCTTCGAGTGGATCGGGCTCCAGGCCGTCCGCTACACGAACTACCGCTCGCTGACGACGCTGATGAAGACCGGCATCCCGGGGCCTGAGGGCTCGGGCGCCAAGCTCTGGTGGTCGGAGGCGAACCAGCGCGTGACGAAGCTCGCGCTCGAGCTGCTCGGCTCCGAGGCGCAGCTCCTGAACGCGAACGGCAACGTCCAGCCCGGCTACTGGCAACACCAGCAGCTGCGCTCCCGCGGCAACACGATCGAGGCCGGCACGTCCGAGATCCTGCGCAACATCATCGCCGAACGCGTCCTCGGGCTGCCACGGAGTCGCTGATGGAGTTCGCCTTCACCCCCGAGCAGGAGGAGCTGCGCCGCCAGGCCCGTTCGTTCCTCGAGGCAAATCCTGACGCGCCGCTCGCCGAGCTGCGCGAGCTCGGCTGGCTCGGCGTGTCGGTGCCCGAGGAGCGCGGCGGCGGCGGCCTCTCCTTCGTCGACGAGGCAGTCCTGTTCGAGGAGGCGGGGCGCGCGCTCTACACCGGCCCCTTCCTGACGACGGCGGTCGTCCTCCCCTCCCTGCCGGCCGTGGACGAGCACGCCTGGTCGGTCGAGCTCGACGATCTGGTGCCGCACCTGGACGCGGTCGACAAGGTGCTTCGGGAGTCGATGGAGGCCTGTGACGCCGCCGGCGAGACGCTGGCGACCGTCGACGAGACGCGCCCACTCGGCCGCCTTGAGCCGGAGGAGTGCACGCAGCTCGACGGCGACTTCGAGGCGGTCCGGCTGAGGCTGCTGGCGGCACTCGCCGTCGAGGCCGTCGGGATCGCCCAGAAAGCGCTCGAGCTCGGCGTCGAGTACGTCTCCGACCGGGAGCAGTTCGGCAAGAAGATCGGCACCTACCAGGCGGTCTCGCATCCGCTCGCGGACACCTACGTCGAGACGGAGCTCGCGCGCTCGCTCGCCTACTGGGCGGCGTGGTGCGTGGCCGAGAGCGACGATCAGGCTGCCGTCGCCGTCGCGTCCGCCAAGGCGATGGCCGCGGAAACCGCCGTCGCCGCCTGCGAGCGCTCGATCCAGGTGCACGGCGGCATCGGCTTCACATGGGAGCACGTCCTGCACCGCTACTACAAGCGCGCGCAGTGGATCGACGCGTTCGGCGGTCATGCGGCCAAGCAGCGCCAGGTCGTCGCCGCATCCCTACTCGACTAGGAGGCTTCGTTGCCCGTCCCGAAAGCGGAAGTGCTCGAGCTGATGCGCATGGAGGTCGACCCAAGCGAGGTCGCGGCGATCCGCGAGCTCTGGAAAGAACACTCGAAGGCGGAGGACAACCGCTCGATCGAAGGCCTCCTGGCGACGCTTTCCGAGGACTGCGTCTACACGGTCTATCCCGACGACGTCTCGTGGCACGGACACGAGGGTGCCGCGCGCTTCTACACGGAGCTCCTGACCGCGTTCCCGGACATCGTCTTCGAGCTCCAGAACATCGTCATCGGACCGCAGGGCGTCGTCGAGGAGGCGATCGTGACCGGGACCCACGCGGCCAAGTGGCTCGGAAACGAGCCGACCGGCGAGACGATGACCTGGCGCAACGCGATCTTCTTCCCCTGGGATCCCGAGTCGCGCCGCTTCAAGGGCGAGCGCGTCTACACCGACGCTCCGAGGAGGTCAGCCTGATGGCCCACGCGTTTTCGTCCCTCGACGAGCTCGGGGACGGTCCCGGCTTCCGGAAGGTGCGCGGCCCGATGGGGATCACGGCCTTCGGCGTCAACGGCCTCGTGTATCCCCCGGGCTACGAGGGAATCTTTCACTACCACGACGAGCAGGACGAGCTCTACTTCGTCCACAAGGGCACCGCGCGCTTCGAGATCGAGGGCGAGACCCGCGACGTCGAGGCCGGCGGGCTCGTCCATGTCGAGTCGACGACGCAGCGCAAGGTCTCGAATCCCGGCGACGATGAGCTCGTGCTGCTGATCGTCGGCGGCAAGGGCGGCTACGTCGAGCGGGACGGCCATCTGGTCAACGAGGAGGATCTGGCGCGGCGCCAGGCCCTGGGAAAGGGGGAGAGATGAAAGGCCTGATGATGGACTTCCAGCTGACGCTGCCGACGATCCTGAAGCGTGCGGAGACCTACTTCCCACACCAGGAAATCGTGACGCGGATGCCGGACAAGAGCTTCCACACCTACACATTCGCGGACTTCGGCAAGCGTGCACGGCAGCTCGCCGTCGCGCTCAAGGGACTCGGCCTCGAGCCCGGCGACCGAGTCGCGACGCTCTGCTGGAACCACTACCAGCACCTCGAGGCATACCTCGGCATTCCCTGCGGCGGCTTTGTCCTGCACACGCTGAACCTGCGGCTGCACCCGAACGACCTCGGCTACATCGCGACGCACGCGGGCGACAAGGCCGTGATCGTCGATAAGAGCCTGCTGCCGCTCTGGGAGCAGTTCGCCGACAAAACGCCGATCGAGCACGTGATCGTGGTCGAAGACGGCTACGAGGAGCTGCTCGCCGGCGCCAACCCCGACGACTACGAAGACCCCCAGCTCGACGAGGACACCGCCGCGGCCATGTGCTACACGAGCGGCACCACGGGGATGCCAAAGGGCGTCCTCTACTCGCACCGTTCGACCGTGCTGCACACGCTCGGACAGGCGCTCGCGGCGCCGCTCGGCCTGCACGTGACGGAGAAGGAGACCTTACTCCCCGTCGTTCCGATGTTCCACGCGAACGCGTGGGGTTACCCTTACACCTGCCTGATGCAGGGCGCGAAGCTCGTCTTCCCGGGCCCCTTCCTCGACCCCGAAACCCTGCTCGACGACTTCGAGCAGCAGGGCGTGACGATCACCGCCGGCGTGCCGACGATCTGGATGGGGATCCTCGGCATGCTCGACAAGGAGCCGGACCGCTGGGACCTCTCGAAGCTGCACTCGATGCTCGTCGGCGGCTCGGCGGCGCCGCGCGCGATGATCGCCGGCTTCCGGCAGCGGCACGGCAAGACCGTCGTGCACGGCTGGGGGATGACCGAAACATCCCCGCTCGCGACCGCGTCCGACTACATCGGAGACTTCCGCGTCGCGGACGAAGAGACGCAGCTCGACGTCGTCGCGATGCAGGGGCTCCCCCTTCCCTTCGTGGAACTCCGCGGGATCGACGACGACGGCAAGGAGATCCCCTGGAACGGCGAGGCGATGGGCGAGCTCGAGGTGCGGGGGCCGTGGGTCGCCTCCGGCTACTACGAGACGCCAGAGCAGGCCGAACGCTGGACGGACGACGGCTGGTTCAAGACCGGCGACATCGCGTCGTTCCACCCGATGGGCTACGTCATCCTCAAGGACCGCTCGAAGGATGTGATCAAGTCCGGCGGCGAGGGGATCGCGTCGGTCGAGCTCGAGATCGCGCTGATGGCGCATCCCGCGATCTCGGAGGCCGCCGTGATCGCGATCCCGCACGAGAAATGGGACGAGCGGCCACTCGCGGTGTGCGTGCTCCGCGAGGGGCAGGCCGCGACCGGGGACGAGCTGCGCGAGTTTCTCGCTCCCAACTTCGCCAAGTTCTGGCTGCCCGATGCGTTCGAGTTCGTCGACGAGATCCCGAAGACCGCCGTCGGCAAGTTCCGCAAGACGGCTCTCCGTGAGCAGTTCCCGCACGCGTCGGCCCCGCCGTCCTAGTGGAGATCCGGGGAAAGACGTTCATCGTCACGGGTGGCCGCTCCGGGCTCGGGGAGGCCACCGCGGCGATGCTCGACGCCGAGGGCGCGAACGTCGTCGTCGCCGACCTGCCGGAGACCGACGTCACCGACGAGGAGTCGGTGCGCGCAGTCGTCGAGTCGTGCGACGAGCTCCACGGCGTCGTCAACTGCGCCGGAATCGGCGGCGGCTCCAGAGTGATCGGCTTTCCCCTCGACCAGTTCCGCCGGATCGTCGAGGTGAACCTGATCGGCACCTTCAACGTGATCAGGCATGCCGCGGAGAAGATCGCGGCCGGCGAGCCCGACGCGGAAGGCACGCGCGGCGTGGTCGTGAACACCGCCTCGAACGCGGCCTTCGACGGCCAGATCGGCCAGGCGGCGTACACGGCCTCGAAGGCGGGCGTCGCCGGGATGACGCTGCCGATCGCCCGCGACCTGGGCAAGTTCGGGATCAGGGTGATGACGATCGCGCCCGGCCCGGCCGACACGCCGATGCTCTCCAAGCTGCGCGACGACATCCGCGAGAGCCTCGAGTCGCAGATCCCCTTCCCCAAGCGGCTCGGCCGGCCCGAGGACTTCGCGGCGCTCGTCAAGCACATCGTCGAGAACGAGTACCTGAACGGCGAGGTGATCCGCCTCGACGGCGCGCTGAGAATGGCGCCAAGATGAGGATCCGCAGAAGCGGATCCTCATCGCGCAAAAACCCCTGAAGGGGGCCGCAAGCGGCCCCGCCCGCTAGACAAAGGAATTGGATGGCTGAGTACGTCAAGGTCGAGCAGGACGGGCGCGTTGCCATCGTCACCCTCGACCACCCGCCCGTGAACGCGCTCTCCTCGAAGTTGCTGGAGGAGCTCGAGGAGGAGTACGACCGCCTCGACGCCGACGACGAGGTGCGCGCGATCGTGCTACGCGGCGAAGGCGAGAAGGCTTTCGTCGCCGGCGCCGACATCACGGAGTTCCCTGCGATGCGCGAGCAGATCGAGGAGGCCGCGGAGACGGGCTCGGCGCGCGGGATCCAGAAGCTGGCCGCGCGGATGGACGCGGGCCGCACGCCCGTGATCGCGGCGATCCACGGCTACTGCCTCGGCGGCGGTCTCGAGCTGGCGATGGCCTGCGACATCCGGATCGCCGCCGAGGACGCGCAACTCGGCCAGCCTGAGATCAAGCTCGGCCTGATCCCGGGCGGCGGCGGCACCCAGCGGCTGCCCCGCCTCGTCGGACACGGCCGCGCGCTCTACCTCAACCTCACCGGCGACCCGATCTCTGGGTCGCAAGCGTACGACTGGGGCCTCGTCGAGCGGGCCGTGCCGCGCGCGGAGCTGCTGGACGCGGCGCTCGAGCTGGCGCGAACGCTCTCCGAGCGCTCGCCGCACGCCATGGGCGTGATCAAGCGCCTGGCCGCGGAGACGCGCGACCTTCCACTCGCCGAGGGCATGCAGCAAGAGGCGAAGGGCTTCATCCAGTGCATCGGCAGCGAGGACGGCGCCGAGGGCGTGGTCGCGTTCCTGGAGAAGCGCAAGCCCGAGTTCACCGGGCGATGAGGGCTGCCGTCCTCCACGAGACGGGCGGGCAGCTCTCGCTGGAGGACTGCCCCGAGCCCGAGGCGGGCCCGGGGCAGTCGATCGTCGAGGTGAAGGCCGCGGGGATCAACTTTGCGGACGTCCTGATCCGCGACGGCCAGTATCCGCAGCCGCCGGAGCTGCCAACCGTGCTCGGCAACGAGGTCGCCGGGGACGTCGACGGGCGCCGCGTGGTGGCGTTCGCGCGCGCGAGCGGAGGCGGCTACGCCGAGCGCGTGGCGGTCGACGACGACTGGACCTTCGAGCTTCCGGAGGGAGCGAGCTACGCGGAGGGAGCGGCGTTCCTCACGACCTACCTGACCGCGTGGATCCCGCTCTTCCGCCAGGTTCGTATCCACCCCGGCTCGAACGTGCTCGTGACTGCGGCCGCCGGCGGCGTCGGCACGGCTGCGATCCAGGTGGCAGTCTTCGCCGGAGCGAACGTGACCGCGGCTGCCGGGTCGGACGAGAAGCTCGCGCTCGCACGCAAGCTCGGCGCGACGCGGACTGTGTCCTACGAGGAGATCGAAGGGCTCGACGACATCGACGTCGCCTTCGACCCGGTCGGCGGCCCGGTCTTTAGCGCCTGCCTGAAGACGCTGCGGCCGCTCGGCTCCGCGATCGCGATCGGCTTCGCGGGCGGTGCCTGGGAGCCGGTCGATCCCGCCCGGCTCGTCGGCCGGAACACGACTGCAGTCGGCTTCTACCTCGGCAGGTTGATGGGCATGCGACCCGACCTCGTACGCAGCGAGGTGCACGAGCTGATCGCGCTCTGGAGCCGTGGCGCGATCAAGCCGGTCGTCGGCGCCGAGTATCCGCTCGAGCAGGCGAACGAGGCGCACGACTTCATCGCGTCGCGGCAGTCGACCGGGAAAGTCGTCCTTGTTCCCTGAGACCGCACTCGTCACGGGCTCCGCGGGTGGGATCGGCCGTGCGCTCGTGGCGGCGCTCGAGGCCGAGGGTGCGGCGGTGCGCGGCGTCGACCTCGTCGAGGGGTTCGACGTGGCCGACCCGGACGCATGGCGCGACGTCGAGCCCGCGGACGCCGTCTTTCTGAACGCGGGCGTGCTGGCGGTGGGCGACGGCTCGCTCGCCGACTACCGGCAGATCATGGCCGTCAACGTCGACGGCGTCGTCTTCGGCGTCCAGGCGCTCGCGCCGAAGATGCGCAGGGGCAGCGCGTTCATCGTCACCGCCTCGCTGGCCGGGCTGATCCCGATGGCGTCCGATCCGCTCTACGCGCTGACGAAGCACGCGGTCGTCGGGTACGCGCGCTCGATGGCAGACGTACTCGAGCCGCGCGGGATCCGGGTCAACCTCGTCAACCCTGGGATCGTGCGCACGCCGATGACGGAGCCGGCCCAGTCCGAGCTCGACGCCGCCGGCTTTCCGCTGATGGAGCCCGAGCAGATCGCCCACGCCGCGCTCGCCGCCGCCCGCAGCGAGGAAACCGGCCAGGCGTGGGTCTGTCAGCCCGGCCGCGAGCCCCTCCAGTTCCGCTTCCCGAACGTCCCGGGCCCCCGCGTAGAGGGCGCCGAGGGCATGGTGCCGCAGCTCTAGCACGCGAACACCGCCCCTTCTGGCCATGTCGATCGCAACGATTCAGCAACTCTTTATCCCCAACCGTCCCCGCAGGACAGGTTTCGGGGACAGTCCCCCGAGCGTCCTGAGCGGACGCGTCTCGTAGGATCCGCAGGAGATGAAGCTCGGACTCCAGCTCGGCTACGACGACCCGATCGGCGGGGTGGCGATGGCGCAGGAGGCCGACCGGATCGGCTTCCACTCCGTCTGGACGTCCGAGGCGTGGGGAGCCGACGCGGTGACGATGGCGAGCTGGATTGCAGCGACGACGAAGCAGATCGGAATCGGCACGGCGATCATGCAGATGCCCGCGCGCACGCCCACGATGACCGCGATGACGGTCGCGACGCTCGACCAGCTCTCCGGCGGACGCGTCCTCCTCGGCCTCGGCACGTCGGGGCCGCAGGTGGTCGAGGGGTGGCACGGCGTCGCCTGGGGAAAGCCGCTCGGCCGCACGCGCGAGTACGTCGAGATCGTCCGCGCCGCGCTGCGCCGCGAGACCGTCGAGCACCACGGGCCGCACTACGACATCCCCTACTCCGGCGAGGACGCGACGGGGCTCGGAAAGCCGCTGAAGCTGATCCTGAAGCCGCTGCGCCGCGAGGTGCCGATCTACCTCGCTGCGATCGGCCCGAAGAACGTCGCCCTCACGGCCGAGATCGCCGACGGCTGGCTGCCGATCTTCTTCTCTCCGTACCGCTTCCGCGAGATCCACGGCCCCTCGCTCGAAGGCGCCTCCGAGGACTTCCAGATCGCGCCAATGTGCCCCGTCCTCGTCGGCGACGACGTCCAGCAGTGCCGCGACATGCTGAAACCGATGCTCGCGCTCTACATCGGCGGCATGGGCGCCCGCGGGAAGAATTTCTACAACTCGCTGACGCAGCGCTACGGCTTCGAGGAGGCCGCCGCCAAGATCCAGGATCTCTACCTCTCGGGCTCGAAGGGCGAGGCGGCGATGACCGTTCCCGACGAGCTGGTTGACGAGATAGCGCTCGTCGGCCCAAAGGAGCGGATCGCCGAGCGCCTCGAGGCCTGGCGCGAGGCAGGCGTCTCGACGCTGGTGATCCAGGTGCGCCAGAAGGAGGCGCTCGAGACGATGGCCGAGCTGCTGTTGTGAAGGAGGCGTTCGCGGTCGCGCTCGATGCGCCGGTCGAGCGAGCGGTGCTGCTCGCAGGGGGAGCCTCGAAGGAGGCCTGGGCCGTCGACTCCGGTGGCCGCGAGCTGCTGATCCGGCGCGCCGCGGGCGGCGTCATCCACCAGGCGACGCTTTCGCTCGAGCAGGAGTTCGAGGTGCTGCGCGCCGCCCACGAGGCCGGTGTGAAGGTGCCCGAGCCGATCGCGTACCTCGGCGAGGTCGAGGGCCGCGAGGCGTTCGTGATGGAGCGGATCAAAGGTGAGACGATCGGCCGCCGGATCGTCAAACAGCCGCCCCCGGGGCTCGACGTCGAACTCGCCGAGGAGCTCGCGAAGATCCACGCGATCCCGCCGGGGCGCCTGCCGTTCCTGGAGACGGGCGACCAGGTCGAGCGCTTCTACGCCGAGCTCGACTCCGTCGGGGAGCCGCACCCCGCGATCGAGCTTGGACTGCACTGGGTGCGGGAGCGCATGCAGGCTCCGGACGAGCTCGTCGTCGTCCACGGCGACTGGCGGATCGGCAACGTCGCAGTGGACGAGAACGGTCTCGTGGCCGTGCTCGACTGGGAGTTCGCGCATCTCGCCGACCCCGTCGAGGACCTTGCCTGGCCGCTCGTCCGGGCCTGGCGCTTCGGGGCCGACCACCTCCACCTCGGCGGGATCGGCGAGCTCGACCGCTACCTCGAGCGCTACGCCGAACTGACCGGCCGCGTAGTCACGCGCGAGGAGCTGCTCGTCTGGGAGGTGTTCGGGAACGTCAAGTGGGCCACGGGCTGCCTGACCCAGTCGCGCAGGCACCTGAACGGGCAGGAGAGGTCGGTCGAGCTGGCGGTGCTGGGCCGGCTTGCCGCCGAGATGGAGTACGAGTTGCTGGATCTGATCGAACATGCAGCATGACCGGCCGAGCCCACAGGAGCTCGCCGAGGCAGTGCGCGAGTTCCTACAGGAGGAGATCCTTCCGATCGTCGACGACCACCGGCTGAAGTTCCGGACGATCGTCGCGATCAACGGCCTCGGAATCGCGGAGCGAGAGCTCTGGGCCACCTCCCCTCCCCGCGAGGAGGACTGGGAGCTGGCGCGGCGCATCCGCGCCGGCGACGTGCCCGAGAACGCGGTGGCGCTCTTGAAGGAGCAGGTGGCGCAGAAACTCCGCGTCTCAAACCCGCGCTGCCTGGCCAAGTACGAGCAGTGAGACGACGCCTGATCCTGATGCGGCACGGAGACGTGTCGTACGTGGACGAGGCCGGCGCGCCGGTCAAGCCCGAGGACGTGCCGCTGACGCCTCGCGGCCGCCAGCAGGCGGCGGCCGCGCGCGAGGCGCTCGCGGAAGTCGACTTCGACCTCGTGATCGCGAGCGACCTGCCGCGCACGCTCGAGACCGCGGAGCTCGTCGTGCCCGGTCGGGAGGTCGAGCTCTGGCCCGAGCTCGCGGAGTGGCGCGGGGGCCGGCTCGATGCGATTCCGCCCGAGGAGCTCGAGGCGGTCTTCGTCGGCGCGCTCCTCATCAAAGATGAGGCGCACCGCTTCCTCGGCGGCGAGTCGCTCGGCGAGGCGCTCAACCGCGTCCATCCCGCCCTCGAACGGCTCCTCGCGCGCGAATGGCACACGGCGCTCGCCGTCCTCCACGGCGGCGTCAACCGGATCGTCATCTCCTACGCGCTGTCCGGCGACCGCACCTACTTCGGCACTTTCGAGCAGGCGCCCGCGTGCATCAACGTTTTGGATCTGGGCGACGATGGCTGGATCGTGCGCACGGTCAACTACGTGCCTTACGACCCGCTGCACCCGGAGCGGACGACGACGATGGAGCACCTCTGGGAGCAGCTGCGTCCCTTCGTGGAGCGCGGCTAAGCCGCTCTACGCAACCTCCACCTGGACCGTGTGGTGGCCGCTGGCCCCGTCTGGCGCCACGTCCGTCCGCTCGGCGGTTTGGGTCGCGCCGGTGCCGTCCGTCGCTCGGACGGCAATCACGTACTGGCCCGGTGCGGCGTCCCAGCTCACGAACCACTGACGCCAGGTGTCGTCGTTCAGCGACGCCGCGAGCGTCGCCTCCTGCCATGGGCCGTCGTCGACCCGCACCTCGACGCGCTCGATGCCGCGCGTCGGAGCCCAGGCGACGCCTGCGATCACCTCGCGTGAGGAAACGTCGATCCGGGACTGCGTCTTGATCGGCCCTTCCTTCGACCAACCGCGAGGAATCCAGTAGCCGTCGACCTCGTCGAAGCTCGTCAGCTCGATCGCCGCGAGCCACTTCGTCGCAGACACGTAGCCGTACAAGCCGGGCACCACCAGCCGAGCCGGAAAGCCGTGATCCGCCGGGAGCGGCTCACCGTTCATCGCCACCGCGACCATGGCATTCCTGCCGTCGAGGGCCACCTGGGTCGGGAAGCCGGCGGTGAAACCGTCCACCGATCGCCCGAGCACCTGGGTCGCATTCCGCCGTACGCCTGCTCTCTTCAGCAGGTCGGCCAGGAGCACGCCCTGCCAGCGAGCGTTCCCGACCAATCCTCCACCAACCTCGTTGGAGACGCAGGCCAGCGTCACATCCGCCTCGGTGTGGGGCATTCTCAGCAACTCGGCATAGGTGAGAGCGAACGGCCGGTCGACCATGCCCTTCACCTCCAGCGACCATTCGTCCGGATCGATCTGCGGAACGATCAGGGCGGTGTCGATCCGGTAGAACTCGTCGTTGCGGACGTACAGCGGCGTCAGCCCTGCGATGTCGAGGCTGGCGCCGGCAGGAGCCGCGGGTGCGCGACGTGCGGGACGCGGGATACGGATCGTCTGCCGGATCTCGTCGATGCGCTTGCCGGCCGCAAGCAGCCGCCCGCCGTAGGCGCCGGCGCCGGCCACGAGGATCGCGGCGGCCGCGACCCCGAGAAATCGTCGGCGGTCGGCACGTCCTCCACCCGCAGGGCTCTGCGTTTGCGGAACCAACGCGGGCGCCGCACTGGGCAACACGGCTCTGGGCGACGCGGCTCTGAGCAGCAACCACAGCGCGGCGCTGCCGGCTCCCGCGGCGATGAGCCCGGCCACGACGGGGCCGGCTCCCTCCACCTGCGGGTCGGCGAGAGCGGCGGCGGCGGCGACTCCCACCATCGCGGTCAGCCCGGCAGCTCCGGCCGCGAACCGCCGCGCGCCGAGGATGCCGAGCGCTGCGCCGAGGAGCCCGGAGACGACGAGGATGTTGACGATCAGGAATGGCTTGTCCCAGCTTCCGAGCGTCGAGATCGTCGCCCTCTCGAGCCAGCCGGGCACGAGATCGATGACGACGTCTCCGACGGCGACGACGAAGGATCGGCCGCCCGACAGCAGACCCGCGACAAGCTCGGCGGCCCCGAGCGCCACCGCGACGGCAAGCAGCCCGGCCAGTGCGGCGTAGCGGCGCCCTATCTGTTCCGACTCCATCGCGACAACGCTAGCCGGGGACGTATTGGCTGGAGATTACGAGAGCAGACCGGTGAGCGCGTCGGCCTCCTGTGGCTGGAGGTGGGCGCCTCGGATCACTGTCCACTTGCGCATCCGCTCCTCGTCGAGGCCGGCCGCGGCGAAGGCGGCGAGGCGGGATTCCAGCACCTCCAGCCGGAGCCGGCACGGCAGCGGGTTCCAGAGGAAGGGTGGAACGTCGTACTCCGGCTCGCCGAGCATCGGCTTCGGGTCGATGGCGAGCCAGCCGCGCTCCGAGCGCAGGACGTTGTGGTGGTGGAAGTCGCCGTGGACGAGTGTGTCGCGGCCGACATCGAGCGACGCGTAGAGCTGACGCGCGAGGTCGCCGAGGTCGCCTGCGGCGGACTCGAGCCAGCGAGGAACATGGTCGCCGATCCAGCGGAACGGTTCACCGGCGGGCCGCCAGAGTCGCCGTGCGACGTCGACGGCGACCGCGACCGCCTCCGCCTCGGGCAGCGCCGACAGGTCGTCCCCGGGCCGTGCGCGCTCGAGCAGCAGCGCCCGCCGGGTTCGGTCGTGGCGTAGCAGCCGCACCGCGGCCTCGCCGTTCCAGAGCGCTAACGCTTCCGCTTCCTCCGCCGACTCGTCGTCCTCCGGCGGGACGATCTTGAGGACTGCATCGCCCGCGGGCGCGACGAGTGAGTGCCGAGAGAGCGCGAAGGGCTCGCCGAGCTCGACCCCCCACTCCCGCGCGACGGCGTCGATCAGCGGAGGCGCTCCACGATCATCGCCATTCCCTGCCCACCGCCGACGCACATCGTCTCGAGCCCGATCGTGCCGTCCGTCGTCTCGAGGTCGTTCAGGAGCGTGCACATGATCCGGGCGCCGGTCATGCCGTAGGGGTGGCCGAGGGCGATCGCGCCGCCATGCGGGTTCAGCTTCTCTCCGAACGGGTCGACGCCGACCTCCCGGCAAACCGGGATCACCTGCGCGGCGAACGCCTCGTTCAGTTCCATCACGTCGACGTCCTCGATCGTCATTCCCGCGCGCGCGAGCGCCGCCTTCACCGCGTCGATCGGCCCGACGCCCATGAGCTCCGGGTCGAGCCCCGTGACGGACGAAGCAACGATCCGCGCCTTGGGCTTCAGCCCCAGCTCACGCGCGCGATCCTCGGACATGATCAGGAGCGCGGCGGCGCCGTCGTTCAGGGGGCACGAGTTGCCCGCGGTCACGCTCCCGTCCGGCTTGAACGCCGGCTGGAGTTCCTGCAGCTTCTCGAACGTCGAGGTCGGCCGCGGGCCGTCGTCTGCGGAGACGACGGTCCCGTCCTCCTTCACGTACGGCGTCAGCTCGCGCGCGAAGAAGCCGGACTCCTGCGCGGCGACGGCGCGCTCTTGCGAGCGCTGCGCGAAGCGGTCCATGTCGTCCCGGGAGACGTCGTAGCGCTCGGCAACGTTCTCCGCGGTCAGGCCCATCGGGATGTAGACGTTGGCGATCGCGCCCTCGCCGACGAGCCGGGGGTGCAGCTCCTCGGAGTCCTTCGGGTAGCCGTCGACCTGCGAGATCGACTCGACCCCGGCGGCGACGTAGACGTCGCCCTCGCCGGCCTTGATCGCGTGGAACGCCATCCGGGCGGTCTGGAGCGAGGAGGCGCAGAACCGGTTGACCGTCGTGCCGGGGACGCTCTTCGGCAGCCCCGCGAGCAATGCGGCTCGGCGGCCGAGGTTCATGCCCTGCTTCTCCTGCGGGAAGCCGCAACCGACCATCACGTCGACGATCTCGGCGGGGTCGAGCCCCTCGGCCTGGCCGACGGCTTCCCTGATCGCGAACGCCAGCAAATCGTCCGGCCGCACGTCCATCAGCGACCCCTTCCCGGCCCGGCCGATCGGGGTGCGGACGGCGCTGACGATCACTGCTTCGGGCATCGAACTCTCCTTAGGTGAAAGCGGATTCGCCAGTCAGGGCACGGCCGACGATCAGGGTCTGGATCTGGCTCGTGCCCTCGTACAGGGTGGTGACGCGAGCGTCGCGCAGGTACTTCGCGACAGGGTATTCGTCCACGTAACCGTAGCCGCCGAGCACCTGCACGGCCGCGTTGGCCGCGCGCACGGACGCCTCGCTGGCGTACCACTTCGCCACCGCCGCTTCGACCGTGTACGGCTTGCCCGCGTCGGCGAGCGCCGCGGCGCGCCAGGTGAGGAGGCGGGCCGCGTCCGTCTCGACGTGCATCTCGGCGAGCAGCTGCTGGACGAGCTGGAACGCCGCGACCGGCTTGCCGAACGCGTCGCGCTCCTTGGCGTATGAGACAGACGCGTCGAGGCACCCCTGCGCGATCCCGACGCAGCCCGCCGCGAGGGAGATCCGCCCGTTGTCGAGCGCCGACATCGCCACCTTGAAGCCGTCTCCCTCCGGGCCCAGCATCGCCGTTCCCGGCACGCGGACGCCGTCGAGCGAGAGCTCGGCCGTGTCCTGGGCGCGCAGCCCGAGCTTCCCCTTCATCGGCCTCGCCTCGAAGCCGGGCGACGCGGTCGGGACGAGGAAGGCGCTGATCCCTCTCGGGCCGGCGCCACCGGTGCGGGCGAAGACGATCGCGGTCTCGGCCCAGGAGCCGAGCGTGATGAACACCTTCGAGCCCGTGAGCACGAACCCGTCGCCGTCGCGCTCCGCCCGGGTGGCAAGAGCGGCGGCGTCAGAGCCGCAGCTGGGCTCGGTGAGCGCGTAGCAGCCGAGACCCTCGCCACTGGCGAGCCTGGGCAGCAGCTCCCGCTTCTGCTCCTCGCTCCCCCACTTCGCCACCGTCTTGCCGTAGAGGCCGTTCGAGACCGAGACGATCCCTCGCACCGACGAGTCGGCGCGGCCGAGCTCCTCGCACAGCAACGTGTATGAGACGGAGTCGAGCCCGCCGCCGCCGAGCTCCTCCGGCAGTGCCGCCGCGAGGAAGCCGGCCTCGGCGAGCGTGCCGACGAGCGAGCGCGGCAGCTCCTCCGCCTCGTCCCAGCCGCGCGCGTGCGGCACGAGCTCGCGGTCGCAAAGCTCGCGGGCGCTGGCCCGGATCAGCTCTTGCTCAGGTGTGAGTGAGAAGTCCATGAGAACGACGTGGGGGCCGTCTCCGGCCCCCACGATCCTCTCACAGTGCCGCGTGGAGCTAGCCGCGCGGCCGTCCGTCGACGAGGGCGCCGGAGCCGGCCCATGCGCCGTTGTTGTACGTCATCAGCCGCTGGTGCGAGATGAGGAAGTGGTCCGAGGTGGACGTCTTCAGCTTCGACCCCGGGAGCAGGAACGGGGTCGCCTCGTTGAACGAGAGCAACGCCCTCATCAGCCCGGCCCGCGTCGGAGCCTTCCCCGCCTTGTACATCGCCCGGACGAATGTGTCCGCCTTGGCGAAGCCGTAGAAGTTGAGCCCGTCCGTCACGCGCCCGCTCGGGTTGTACTTCGCCATCAGCGTCTGGTACTGCTTCACCGTCGCGTCGTTGGCCCACTGGGGCGACGCCGGATCCTTCAGGTACTGGGCACTGACCGAGCCGTTGACGGTCGCTGCGCTGGAGCGTGCAACCGCCGCACCCATGAACGTGTCCGTCGCGGAAACCGAGTTCACGTAGATGTTCGCCGGCTTCCAGTTAAGTGCGCGGATGATCGCGTACGTCTGGACCGTCGGCGTCGGCGTGACGAAGATCAGCAGCGTGTCGGCCCCGGAGGCCCGCAGGCGGATCAGCTGCGACTGCGGCGTGCCGCCGCCGAGCACGTCGTAGGCCTCTTCGCGGACGACCTGGCTCCGAACCTTCGCGGTGCCGAGAGCGGCCTTGAAGCCGTTGACGTAGTCCCTGCCGTAGCTGTCGTTCTGGAACAGGATCGCGATCTTCGCGTTCGGATGGTTCTTGCTGATGTCAGTCCCGTAGAGCCGGCCCTCGGCGACGTAGTCCGGCTGCCAGCCGATCGTCCACGGGTACTTCTTGTAGTCCTTGCCGAAGTCGCTCGCGCCGGTCGAGACGAGCACGTGCGGGACGCCCTTCGAGTTCAGGTACGGCTGCACGGCCTGGTTGACCTCGGTGCCGAGCGTGCCGACGATCGCGAAGACCTTGTCCTGCTCGACCAGCTTGCGCTGCTGCTGGACCGAGTTGACCGGGTTGTAGCCGTCGTCGTAGTACTTGAAGACGATCTGGCGACCGTAGACGCCGCGCTTGTCGTCCGGACCGCGCCGGGCGTTGATGTAGCTGAAGTACGCCTTCATCGACGCCGGAATCGGCGCATAGCTGGAGGCCGGTCCCGTCAGCGGAAAGCTGCCGCCGATCGTGATCGTCCGGGCCGTGATCCCCGGATCTGCCGCTGTGACGTCCGCCTTGGCAAACGCCGACGGAATGGCCAGGAGCAGCGCTCCGATGAGTGCCAGACCGGCAAGTGAAAACTTACGCATAAAGACTCCCCATGTTGGACGAAAAGAGGCCTGCTGGTGCGCGAGACTACTCCTTCTCGGAAGCTTAGACAACGATCGGGCGAGGAAGTTAGGCGCCGCGGAGCTCCGCCGCATCCGTGACCGGCGCCTGGCACGCAAACCGCTCGCAGATGTACACGGCGGCTTGGCCGTCCACGAGCGTCTTGCCGGCAAGGAGTGGGACGTCGTGCGCAGGCCCAATCGCCACGACGGTTCGCGGCTGCCACGGCGCGAGCGCCGCCTGCGCCACTGCCGAATCGACCGGGCCTACGATCGCCAGCTCGCGCGGTGGGCTGAGATAGAGATCGGCCGCCACGAGCCCCCAGCCGAACGACGACGGCGCCCGCTCGAGCGCGGTGCGCAGGAGCCGCAGCACCGAGACGGCGCGCCGTTCCAGCTCGTCGTCTCCGTAGATCCGGCCGAGCCGGAGGAGCACGTGCGCGAGCATCGAGTTCCCCGATGGGAGCGGATGATCGTCGAGCTCCTTCGTCCGGGCGACCAGGCGCTCCCCGTCCACCGGCGAGAGGAAGAAGCCGCCGTGCTCGTCGTCGGCGAAGAGCTCGACCGCGAGGCGCGTGAGCCGGTGCGCGTCCTCGAGCCAGCGCAGCTCGCCGGTGGCGACGTGTAGCTCGAGCAACCCGTGCGCGACGTTGGCGTAGTCGTCGAGGTAGCCCGCACCGCTCGTGCGGCCGGCGCGCGCGCTGCGCCGGAGCCGGCCCTCCGCGTCGGAGAGCGGTCCGAGCAGGAACTCACCGAGGTTCCGGGCCGCCTCCAGCCAGTCGGGGCGCTCTAGACGCCAGGCCGCCTCGGCGAGCGCCGCCAGCGCGAGCCCGTTCCACGAGGCGATCGCCTTGTCGTCTCGGAGCGGCTTCGGCCGCAGCTCGCGCTCCTCGAAGAGCCGCGCGCGCAATCCCTCGTCGAGCTCGCCGCGGATGATCGAGCGTCCGTGCTCGAAGGGCTCGAGCAGCTCCGCCGGAACGCCCTCCTCCTCCGTCCACGTGAACGTCAGGCCCTCGACCCCGTCCGTGTCGGCGTCCTGCGCCGAGGCGAAGCCGCCCTCCGGCAGCAGCAGCTCGCGCAGCATGTAGCCGATCGTGTCCTCGGCGACCGAGCGGTAGCGCGTCTCGCCGGTGACGAGCCACGCGTGCAGGTAGGCCGGGGCGAGCAGGGCGTTGTCGTAGAGCATCTTCTCGAAGTGCGGCACGATCCAGCGCTCGTCGACCGAGTAGCGGTGGAAGCCGCCGCCGAGGAGGTCGTACATTCCTCCGGCCGCCATCTCGTCGAGGGTCTTGACCGCCATCTGAAGCTCGCTGCGGCGAAGCAGGAACTCGAGCGCGGGTGCGTTCGGGAACTTCGGCGCCCTCCCCCAGCCTCCGTGGGCCGGCTCGAACGTGGCGCGGAGGCCGCTCACCGCGCCGCTCAGAAGCGCTTCGGTCAGCGGCTCGTTCGACGGGCGCAGCGAGGCCGACTGCCGGATCGCTCCGACCAGCTGCTCCGCGGAGCGCGCGACGTCGTCCCGGCGCTCGCGCCACGCCTCCGCGATCGCCTCGAGCACCTGGCGGAAGCTCGGCATCCCGTGCCGCGGCTCGGGCGGGTAATAGGTGCCGCCGTAGAACGGCTCCCCCTCGGGAGTGAGGAAGACGGTCATCGGCCAGCCGCCGTGGCCCGAGAGCGCCACCACGGCCTCCATGTAGACGGCGTCGAGGTCGGGGCGCTCCTCACGGTCGACCTTCACGTTGACGAAGCGCTCGTTCATCAGCGCCGCGGTCTGCGCGTTCTCGAACGACTCGTGCTCCATCACATGGCACCAGTGGCACGCGGCATACCCGATCGAGAGCAGGATCGGCCGCTCCTCGTCGCGGGCGCGCGCGAGCGCCTCTTCCCCCCACGGATACCAGTCGACCGGGTTGCCCGCGTGCTGGAGGAGGTAGGGGCTCGTCTCTTCGGCGAGGCGGTTCACGACAGGACCTCTTGTACACCGCGCAGCCGCGTCCGAATCATCATCTGCGCGCGCGAGGAGTCGAGCCGGCAGTCGAGCGGGCGCGTCGCGGGCGCCGGCTCGCTGCGGACAGGTATCCCGGCGACGAGCTCCGCGAACGCGGCGCGCGAGACGGCGTCGGCGCCCGCGACGTGCAACGGCCCCGAGACGTCCAGGCCCGCGAGCTCGAGGAGCGCGGCCGCGAGGTCGCCGACCTGTACCGGGCAGCGGATCTCGTCCGTGAAGAAGGTCAGCGCGGCGTCTCGTGCCATCGACTCGGCCCTGGACGGCTCGGCGCCGCCGTAGATGAGCGACGTGCGCACGATCAGCGCTTCCGGGTGCTCCCGCGCCACCAGTACCTCGGCTGCCGCCTTCGCCCGGCCGTAGTCGGTCACCGGCGAGAGCGGGTCGCCTTCGACGTACGGCGCGCCCTTGCGCCCGTCGAAGACGACGTCGGTGGAGAGGTGCACCAGCCGTGCACCTACGGCAGCGGCCGCCCGGGCGACGTTCTCCGACCCCTCGACGTTGACGCTCGCGTCCTCCTGACGGTAGGCGGTGTGGATCACCGTCGCCGGACGTAGCCGCTCGAAGAGGGCGCTGACCGCGGCCCCATCCCGAATCTCGACCCGCTCGCGTTCCGCGTCGGGGCGCAGGCGGGCGAGCTCGGCGCCGAGGTAGCCCGTCCTGCCCGTGATGTAAAGATCAGCCATGCGAACCCTTCGGCGCGTCTTCCACTGGCTCCACTTCATCGCCGCCTGCCTCGTCGTCGTCGGCGTCTTCCTGCAGGTCTACCTGGCGGCCGGGCAGCTCTACGGCGCGAACTCGCTGGACGAGCACCAGGACACGGGCTGGACCGTCCACAACTTCGAGATTGCGGTCTTCGTGACGGCGCTCGTCGCCTGGCTGCCGCGAGCCGACATCGGCTGGAGCGTGCTGCTCGTGGTCGTCGGCACCGTGCAGATCCTGCTGTCCGGCGGCGAGCGGTGGGTCGGCGCCATCCACGGCGTTGGAGCGCTGCTCGTCCTGATCATCGCCTCGATCTGCGTTCACCGCGACCTGCGGGGGCTCGGGCTCAAGCGCGGGCACGGCGATGACGCACGAACCGCACCACCTCGACCACTCCCGTAACCGCGAGCGCGACCGCGAACGCGAGGAGGAGGCCCTTCCATGGCTCTTCCTTGAACGTCCTGCCGCCGAAGTAGCCGAGCAGCACGGTGTACGAACCCCAGATGGCGGCCGCGATCGCGTCGAAGAACAGGAAGCGCCGCCAGTTGATCGCGTTGGTGAAACCGGCGGTGAACGTCGTGACCGTGCGACCACCGGGGATGAAGCGGGCGACGATGATCAGATACCAGCCCCGTTCCTGCAGCATCCGGTCCGCCCAGGCCAGCCGTTTCTGGGACTTCTCGCTCGAGAAGAACCGCTTCGTCAGCCGCTCGCCCAGGAAGTGGCCCCCCGCGTAGGAGATGTTGTCGCCGACGAATGCGCCGGCCGCGGCGGTAAGGATCACGAACTCGACCGACAGACCGCCCGTCCCCGCGACGACGCCGGCCGCGATCGCGGTCGCCTCGCTCGGCACGATCGGGAAGAACGCATCGAGCATCGCGATCGCAAAAACGATCAGGTAGCTCCAGTCCGAGCCGGAGACGGCATCCACGATCAACTCGAACACTTAGTGCTTCCCGCCGTGAGTACGGTCGTGGTTCGCGCAGCGAGAACCGAGCAGGCCTAGGACGCAGGGAGCCTCGATATGCACGCATATCGGGGCGACCGAGGACGACGGCATGCGAAGCGTTCTCGTCGTGCGAAACGCGGGCGTACTTGCGGCGGGGAGCACTTGAGCATCCTCGCAGAGACCGCAGTCGCGATGATGCAGCCGGATGGCTTTCGCTCCTCTCGCCGGCATCCGAGTCCTCGACTTGACGAGCTCGCTCGCCGGTCCGACCGCAACCGAGATCCTCGGAGCGCTGGGCGCCGACGTGGTCAAGATCGAGCACCCAGGCCGCGGCGACGAGGCGCGCGATTGGGGGCCGCGCTTCTTTCCGGGCGGCAGCGCCATGTTCTTCACCGCGAACGCGGGCAAGCGCTCGCTCGCCCTCGACCTGAAATCGCCGCAGGGGCTCGACGCCCTGCTCCGGCTGGCCGACGGCGCCGACGTCGCCGTTCAGAGTCTTCGCCCCGGGACTGCGGAACGGCTCGGGCTCGGCCCTGACGTGCTGCGCGGCCGCAACCCGCGCCTCGTCTACGCGACGATCGGCGCGTTCGGGCGAGGCGGCCCACTCGCTTCGGAGCCCGGCTACGACCCGCTCATGCAGGCCGCCGCAGGGATCATGAGCTTGACGGGCGAGCCCGACGGGCCGCCGGCGCGCGTCGGCGTCTCGCTGATCGACATCAGCACGGGCGTCTGGGCGGCGCTCGCTATCGTCGCTGCGCTGCACGAGGGACAGGGCCGCACGCTCGACCTCTCGCTCTACGAGACGGCGCTGTCGCTCGTCCCCTACCAACTCGCAGACGTCCTCGCCGGCGGCGCCCCACCCGATCGCCACGGCACCGCCTTCTCGCTGATCGTGCCCTACCAGGTGTTCGACACGGCGGACGGCCGGCTGATGATCGTCGCCGCAAACGATCGTCTTTACGCGAGAGCCTGCGAGGCGGTCGGCGCGCCCGAGCTCGCGACCGACGCCCGCTTCGCAACGAACCCGCTTCGCGTCGCGCACCGCGAAGAGCTGATCCCTCTGCTCCAGGCGCGGATCGCGGAGCAGCCGACCGCAGACCTGCTGACGCGGCTCCGGGGGGCGGGCGTGCCGGTCTCACCGGTCAACGACCTGGCGGATGTCGCGGCAGAGCCTCAACTGCGGGCGACCGGCATCCTTCAGGAGCTCGCCGGCCGCGAGCTCGTGTCGCCGCCGTTCTCCGCCGACGGGGAGCGCCTGCGTTACGGCTCCGCACCGCCGCTCCTCGGCGAGCACACGGCGGAGGTTCTCCGCGAGGCCGGCTACCGGGACGAGGAGATCGCCGAGCTGGCGGCGGCGGGTGTCGTGCGGTTAGGCGCGATACACCCGGCCGGGTAGCTCGCGGCCGAGCAGCTGCTCGAGCCAACGGGCAACGGCGATCAGCCCCTCGAGGTCGACGCCGGTCTCGACCCCTTCGCGGTCGAGCAGGTAGAGCACGTCCTCGGTCGCGACGTTCCCGGTCGCGCGGGGCGCGAAAGGACAGCCGCCGAGACCTCCGACCGACCCGTCGAGCACGGTCGCGCCCGCCTCGACCGCAGCCCACGCGCAAGCGATGCCCGTGTGGCGCGTGTCGTGGAAGTGCCCACCGACTGGGACGCCGAGGATCGAGACGCGCTCGAGGAGCCGGCGGACGGGCGCCGGGGTTGCGACGCCGATCGTGTCGGCGAGGACGACCTCGCCCGCGCCCGCCGCGACGAGCCGGTCTGCCAGGTCAGCCACCACCGCGGGATCAACCGCCCCCTCGAACGGGCAGCCGAAGGCGACGCTGATCGTCGCCGTCGCCGGACGGTCGGCCGTGGCCAGGATCCGCACCGCCCGCTCGGTCGCCTCGGCGAGCGACGCGTTGCCGTTCCGCTGGTTGAAGGACTCGGTGGCGGCGAGCGTGACGTTGACGCGCTCGAGCGGCGTCGCGGCCAGCCGCTCCCAGCCGCGCTCGTTGAGCACGAGCCCGGAGAGCTCGGCCTCGACCTCGCCCACCGCCGCGACGACCTCCTCGGCGCCCGCCATCTGCGGCACCCGCTCCGGGTCGACGAAACTGACCGCCTCGATTCGCGGCAGCCCGGTCGCGGCCAGGCGCCGCACCAGCTCGGCGCGCACCGCCGGCGCGTGGGTCTCGGGCTCGTTCTGGAGGCCGTCCCGCGGGCCGACGTCGCAGAGGGTGACGCGCATGCGCCGAGGCTACTCGGGCGAGACGTTCTTGCGCAGCGCGAGGTATCCGAGCAGAGCGAGCACCAGCCCGATCACGAAGACAACGCCGAAATGGAGCGTGAAGCCGCCGTCCGCGAGCAGGAACAGCGCCAGCGCGAGATCGATCGCCGCGAAGGCGAACAGGGGCAGCGCGGGCGCGGGACGCTCGGCGGGGGCGTTCATGCCCTACTCGTACTGGAGCGCGGTCAGCGGGTCAAGTCGGGCAGCGCGGCGCGCGGGGAAGATCGCCGCCAGGATGCCCACCACGACGGTCAGGATTGCGAAAACGGCAATCTGTATGGTCGGCAGCGCGAACTCGATGAAGTCGACGCGCGCGATCAGCAGCGCGCCCAGCACGATGCCGAGGATGATCCCGAGCGTGCCGCCGATCAGGGCGGTGATCACGCTCTCGTGCCGGATCATCCGGCGCAGCTGGCGCCGTGTCATCCCAACCGCCCGCAGCATTCCGAGCTCACGTGTTCGCTCGAACACCGTCAGCACGAGCGTGTTCACGATCCCGAACAGGCTCACGATCACCGACAGCGCCAACAGCACGTAGAGGATGTTCAGAATCTGGTTGAGCCCGGCGATCTGGTTGTCGACGAACTCGTCCCGCGTCTGCACCTTCGCGTTCGGGAACGCCTTATCGAGAACGCTTTCGATCGCCTTCCCGTTCGCCTCCGAGTCGCCTCCGCGCATCTGGATGAAGGTGTAGAGGTTGCGTGGCGAGTCGTAGGCGAGGTCGAAGGTGGCGCTCGAGAAGGTGACCGGGCCGAACGGCGAGCCGCCGGTCGGAGGCTCGAAGATGCCCTTGACCGTCAGTTCGAGGCGCTTGCCCGAAGGGACGATGATCGTGATCGGCGAGCCGATGCTGAGGCCGTTGTCCTCAGCGAACCCGTCGTCGACGAAGGCACCGTCCGCCCCAAGCTCTCTGAAAACGCTTTGCGAGCCCTGCTTCCAGTCGAGCGTGATCACCTCACCGGCGTCCGGATCGACCGCAGTGACGAACTCGTTCGTGTCGAAGACCCGCGCCTCGCCGCTGCGCGTGCTCGCGATCGCTTCCACACCGGGCGCGCGAGCGGCCGCAGCGGCCGCGCCGATCGGGATCGGTGAGAAGTTGTTCTGCGCGGTGATCGCGTAGTCGGAGGTGAATACGTCGTCGACCGCGCTGCGGAAGGTGCTGGTGATCCCGGCGGCGAGGGTGGCAACGAGCGTGACGAGCGCAAGCCCGATCATCAGGGCGGCAGCGGTCGAAGCGGTCCTCTGCGGGTTGCGGCGGGCGTTATCGCGCGCAAGCTTCCCGGCGGCGCCGCCGATGCGCGACGCGGGCTCGCCGAGGACGGCGACCAAAGGACGAACGAGGCGCGCCGAAAACAGCGCCACGCCGAAGAAAATCAGCAGGGCGCCGAGGCCCATCCAGACGAGGATCTGCGTCGTGCCGAGGTTCGGCCCGAAGAGGCCGTAGGCGAGCGCGGCGAAACCGAGAGCCGTGAGGCCGAGCGAGCCGAGCGTCCGGAAGCGCGCGAAGCGCGACTGCGGCAGGGTCGCGCCTTCCCGAACCGCGGCGATCGGCGGGACGCGTGTGGCGCGGATGGCAGGACGAAGGCTGGCGAGCAGCGTCACGACGATCCCGACGACCAGCGAGACCACGATCGTCCTCGGCTCGAAGAGCAGGCCGCTGTTCGGCAGCGTGAAGCCGACGAGGTCGAAGAGCCAGAACAGGAGCTTCGCCAGGCCGAGGCCGAGGAAGAGCCCGATCACCGACGCGACGACCCCGACGACGAGCGCCTCGATCACGATCGAGCCCAGAACCTGCTTCCGGGAGGCGCCGAGGGTGCGCACGGTCGCGAACTCGCGCGCCCGCTGCGCGATCGTGATCGAGAGCGAGTTCGCGATCACGAAGCTGCCGACGAAGAGCGCGATCCCAGCGAACGCGAGCAGGAAGCCCTGCAGGAAGGTGATGAACTCGTTCGTGCTGGACGCGTCGTCTTCGGCCTGCGCCTGCCCCGTCCGCACCTGGGCGCCCTCGGGCACCGCGTCCTCGAGGTTGCGGATCAGCTGCGCATCGGTGGTGCCGGCCGACGCGGCGACGGCGATCTCGTCGAGCTTGCCCTCCTTGTCGAACAGCCGCTGCGCCGTCGGAAGGTCGAAGCCGGCCAGCGTGGCGCCGCCGATCGAGATCGAAGCGTTCAGGCGGACGAAGCCGGCGAGCGTCACCTCTTCGACGGAGCCTTCGGCCTGGACGCCCACCGTGTCGCCGATCTTCAAGCCCTCCTCGTCCGCTGTCCCGGTGTCGATCACGACCTCGTTCGGTCCCGGCCAGCTTCCCTCGACGAGAGCGAGTGGATTGAACGGCGACTCGCCGTCAGGGATCGCGAAGCCGAGGTTGGGCGCACCGCCATTGACGATCGCCTTGCCGTCACGCCCGATCAGCGTCGTCGACTCGCTGTCGACACTGCCCTCTGCGAACGCGACGCCTTCGACACCCCGCACCGTCTCGAGCACTGCCGCGTCGAGCGGTGGCGCGGTCACGCCGCTGCCCTCCCCGGAGAGGTCGAACGCCGACTTGCCGGTGACCACGGCGCTCGACCCCTTGCGCACCTCGGTGAAGATCGTGTCGAAGGCCGAGTCGATCGAGTCGGTGAGGATGTAGGTGCCGCTGATCATCGCGACGCCCAGAACGATTGCGAACGCGGTCAGCGCCGTACGCAGCTTCCGGCCGAGCATGCCCTTCAGCGCGAACTTGGTCATGAGGTCGCGAGTGTGTTCAGCGTCTCGAGGATCTCGGCCTGGGTGGCTCCGGGGAGGTCGCGCACGATCAGCCCGTCGGCGAGGAAGAGGATCCGGTCAGCGATCGCCGCGGCGCGCGCCTCGTGGGTGACCATCACGGTGGTCTGGCCGTAGGAGTCGACCGAGTCGCGCATCAGGGCGAGGATCTCGTTGCCCGTCGCCGAGTCGAGGTTTCCCGTCGGCTCGTCCGCGAAGAGAACGGTGGGGCGGGAGACGAGCGCACGAGCCACCGCAACGCGCTGCTGCTGGCCGCCCGAGAGCTCGGAGGGCCGGTGAGTGAGCCGGTTCGCGAGCCCGACCTTCTCGATCAGCTCGCGGTAGAAGGCCGCGTCGGGCTTCTCGCCGGCGATCGCGAGCGGCAGCTTGATGTTCTCGTCCGCGGTGAGCATCGGCAGCAGGTTGAAGAACTGGAAGACGAAACCGATGTGCTTGCGGCGCAGCTTCGTCAGGTCGGAGTCCTTCAGCGTCGTGATCTCGGTGCCCGACACCTGGACCGTGCCGGACGTCGGCTTGTCGAGGCCGGCGAGGATGTGCATCAGCGTCGACTTGCCGGAGCCCGAAGGCCCCATCACGGCGGTCAGCTTCCCCTGCCCCACCTCGAGCGAGACGCCGCGCAGCGCGTCGACGGCAGTGTCGCCCTGCCCGTAGCGGCGCGTCACGTCCTCGGCGACGACGACCGCGCTCGGCTTCCCGTTCTCCATCGAACCTCCCTGAGTGATCACCCTTCGACCCTAGCGGCTCGGCGGACCGCCGTTGGGACGGTTAACCACACTCTGACTCCACGCGCCTTGTGAACTTCGGCTTGCCGTGGTCAAATGAGAGAGTGAAGCGTCTGCTGATACC
The DNA here is from genome assembly GCA_046594445.1 of Gaiellaceae bacterium. GTDB lineage: Bacteria > Actinomycetota > Thermoleophilia > Gaiellales > Gaiellaceae > Gaiellasilicea. The sequence goes on from JBKJSM010000018.1 coordinate 70,509, forward strand.
CGCCGCGGCGCTGGCGCTCGCACTACCCGCTTTCGCCGCGACGCCGACCGCGCCTAGCAGGACGCCGTGCGACGCCGTTGTCCGTCTCGGCGTTCTCCCGGTCTGGGCCCGCGCCGGCTTTTCCGGCGAGCGCCCTCGGATCCCACACGAGATCGGTCGCTCGGGACGGATCGCTGCTGTCCTCTTCGGCTACCCACTCCTCTCGCCGCCCTCGAAGACGCGCAACAACAAGATTCTCTGGGTAGCGAAGACGGGCTCGAGAACGCCGACCGCCTTGTGGATCCAAGCGCAACTCATGGAGGGCGACCAGCAAGTCGGGACTCTCGTCGGACGCATCGTCGCGGGCGGCCCGGGGCCGTCGATTGTCGACCTTCCCGCTACCGGGTGCTGGCGCCTGAGGCTCAGCTGGTCGGGCCGTACGGACACCCTCGACCTCGAATACCGCGCCGGCTAACCCAGGCCGAGCTTTCCCCCGGCCTCTTCGAGCACCTCGCCGAGGATTCCGACCATCTCGTCGAACTCGGCCTGCCCGGCGACGAGCGGCGGCGAGATCTGGATCACCGGGTCGCCGCGGTCGTCGGCGCGGCAGATCAGGCCTCCCTCGAAGAGGGCGGTCGAGAGGAAGCCGCGCAGCAGCGTCTCGCACTCGTCCTCGGAGAACGTCTCACGGGTCTCCTTGTCCTTGACGAGCTCGAGCGCGTAGAAGTAGCCCGCGCCACGCACGTCGCCCACGATCGGCAGGTCGAGCAGCTGCTCCAGCGTCGAGCGGAAGGCGTCCTCGTTGCCGAGCACGCGCTCCATGATCTTCTCGCGCTTCATGATCTCGATGTTCTTCAGCGCGATCGCGGACATGACCGGATGGCCGCCGAACGTGATCCCGTGCGAGTACATCGATGTGTCCCGGAGGAACGGCTCCATCACCTTGTCGGTCGCGACCACCGCGCCGATCGCCGCGTACGAGGAAGAGAGCCCCTTCGCGCAGCAGACGATGTCCGGACGGACGTCGTAGCGCTCGGAGGCGAACCAGTGGCCGAGCCGGCCGAACGCGGTGATCACCTCGTCCGCGGAGAGCAGGATGTCGTAACGGTCGCAGAGCTCGCGCACGCCCCGCCAGTAGCCCTCCGGCGGCGTGAACGCGCCGCCGGCGTTTTGCACGGGCTCCATGTGGACGAGGCAGACCGTCTCCGGCCCCATCTCGAGGATCGTCTGCTCGAGGTCGTCCAGCAGCATCGCCGTGAACTCCGCCTCCGTCTCCTCGGCGGGGCGGTGATAGCGGTTCGTGTTCTTGACGTGGCGCACCTCGGGGACGAGCGGCTCGAACGGCGCCCGGAGCGCCTCGATGCCGTTGATCGAGAGCGCGCCCATCGTCGTGCCGTGGTAGGCGATGTCCCGCGCGATCGCCTTGTACTTGTACGGCGGCTCCTTCCCGTCGCGCGCCGAGAAGTGCTGGCGCGCGAGCTTCCAGGCCGACTCGACCGCCTCCGAGCCGCCCGAGACGAAGAAGACGCGGCTCAGGTCGCCTGGCGCGAGCGAAGCGACCTCCGCCGCCAGCTCGATTGCGCGCGGATGCGCGTACGACCAGTTCGTATAGAACGGCAGCTCCTTCATCTGCGCGAGCGCCGCCTGCCCGATCTCCTCGCCGAAGCCGTAGCCGAGGTTGACCGAGAAGAGCCCGGCGAGCGCGTCGAGGTAGCGCTTCCCGTTCGAGTCCTCCAGGTAGCAGCCGTCGCCGCGGACGATGATCGGCACCTCCCCGTCGCGGTAGCCGCCCATGCGGGTGAAGTGGAGCCAGAGGTGGTCACGGGCGGCCTGCTGGAGGTCGAGGGTCATGTGCCTTCCTTTTCTCGGCGGTTCTGGATGAGGACGCTGGCGAGCATCAGCCCGGCAGCGACGACGAAGATCATCGTGCCGAGCACGTTGACCTGCGGCGGGACGCCGACGCGCGCGGCGCCGTAGACGTAGAGCGGGAACGTGATCGTCGCGCCCGAGTTGAAGCTCGTGATCACGAAGTCGTCGATCGAGAGCGCAAACGCCAGCAGCGCGCCCGCCATGATCCCAGGCGCGATCAGGGGCAACGTCACGCGGGTGAATGTCGCCCACTCGTTGGCGCCAAGGTCCATCGCCGCCTCCTCGAGGTGCCGGTCGAACCCGACGAGCCGCGCCCGCACCGTCACGACGACGAACGAGATGTTGAACATGATGTGCGCGAGCACGATCGTCCAGTAGCCGGTCGAGACGCCGAGGTTGAGAAAGAGCGTCAGCAGCGAGGCGCCGAGCACCACCTCGGGCGTCGTCATCGGCAGGAAGATGAAGAGGTTGGTCGCGCCGCGCCCTCGAAACGCATAGCGGACGAGCGCGAGCGCGATCAGCGTCCCGAGCACCGTCGCGGCGAGCGACGAGAGCACGGCGATCTCGACGCTCGCGCGCATCGCCTCGGACAGGCCGGGCACGCCGAAGGGGTTGGCCCAGTTGTCGAGCGTGAACCCCGTCCACGTGTAGTTGAAGCGGCCGACGGGGTCGTTGAAGGAGAACAGGATGACGACGGCGATCGGCAGCAGCAGGTAGGCGAGCGCGAGCGTGGCGAAGCCGGTCAGGGCGTGACGGCGCACCAAGCTCATCGGGTCAGCCGCTCCGTTCCGAGCACGCGGCTGTAGGCGAGCACCGCCACCAGGATCGCGGCCATCAGGATGAACGACAGCGCCGCCGCCTGGCCGTAGTCCGTGATCACGAGGAACTTCGACTGGATCACGTTGCCGATCATCGACTGGCGCGGTGTCCCGAGCAGCTCCGCGTTGATGAAGTCCCCGGCCGCGGGGATGAACGTGAGCAGGGTGCCCGCGAACACGCCTGGCAGCGAGAGCGGCAGCGTCACGCGCAGGAACGCCTTCGTCTGCGACGCGTACAGGTCCTCCGCGGCTTCGATCAGCCTGCCGTCGATCTGCTCCAGGCTCGCGTAGAGCGGCAGCGCCATGAAGGGCAGAAAGTTGTAGGTGATGCCCGCGACCACCGCGGTCGAGGTCGCGAGCAGCCGGCCGCCGTCCTCGACGATCCCGATTCCCGTCAGCACGTCCAGCACCAGGCCGTCGTCCGAGAGAATCGTCTGCCAGGCGAGCGTCCGGATCAGGTAGGTGACGAAGAACGGAGCGATCACCAGCAGGAGCAGCAAACTCTTCCAGCGGCCGCCTCGGAAGGCGATCCAGTACGCGAGCGGGTAGCTGATCAAGAAAGCGAGCACCGTCGCGATCCCGGCGTAGACGAGCGAGCGGGTGAACTGCTCGTGGTAGGCCGAGATCGCGTCGCTGTAGTTCGACCACGCCCAGGTGAACGTGTAGCCGACGTCGACCGACCCCTCCTGCAGCGACGTGTTCGCCAGGTAGTAGGTCGGCACGACGAAGAAGAGCGCCAGGAACGCAAGCCCGGGTGCCAGCAGCAGATAGGGGATGAGCCCCTTATGACGGTGAAGGAAGCTCAGGCGCCGATCACCTTCTGGAAGGCCGCCTTGTACTCCTGGTTGTCGGCCGCCTCGGCGTCGAAGATCTTCACCTTCGCGAGCGTTGCGTCATCGGGGAAGATCAGCTGGTTGTCGGCAAGCGACGCGTCGATCGCGCGGATCTCCTCCTGCGCGCCCTCGACCGGGCAGATGTAGTTGACGTATGCCTCGATCTGCGCGGCGACCTTCGGTTCGTAGACGAAGTTCATGAACGTCGAGGCCGTGAACACGTCGCCGCCCTTCGGGATCAGCATGTTGTCCGTCCAGATCATCCCGCCCTCATCCGGGATCACGAACCGCAGCTTCGGGTTCTCGAGCTGGAGCTGGACCATGTCGCCCGACCAGGCCGTGCACGCCCAGACGTCGCCCTTCGCAAGCAGCGGCGCGTAGTCGTTGCCGGTGAACTGGCGGATCTGGCCGTTGTCGACCGCGGTCTGCAACCGGCCGATCGACTTGTCGAACGCAGCCTTGTCGACCTTCGTCGGGTCGGCCCCGTCGAGCCGCAGCAACAGTCCCATCGTGTCGGGCATCTCGGTCAGGAACGAGACCTTGCCCTTTAGCTTCGGGTCTTCCAGCAGCTGCGACACGGAGGTGATCTCCCCGCCGAAGCGGTCAGGGTCGTAGCCGATCCCGGTCAGGCCCGACTGCCAGGGCAGCGAGTACTCGCGGTTCGGGTCCCAACCCGGGCTCTGGAGCGCGGAGACGAGGTTCGCGGCGTTTGGGATCGTGTCCCTGTCGAGCTTCTCGACGTAGCCGAGCCGGACCATGCGGGCGGCCATCCAGTCGGTGAGGACGGTGATGTCGCGGCCGATCGCGTTCCCCGCCTTGAGCGCCGCCTGGTTCTTGCCGAACCACTCGTCGTTGTCGTTGACGTCCTCGATGTAGTCGACGGCGACGCCGGTCTCCTTCGTGAACTGCTCGAGCGTGGGCCGCTTCTTCGTCTCCTCGTCGATGTCGATGTAGAGCGTCCAGTTAGAGATCGTCAGCTTGTCGGCGAGCTCCTTGGAGGCGGCCGTCGTGCTCGCCCCGGTGGTGGTCGCGGCGCCCTCGATCCCGTCGCCGCCGCAGGCGGCGAGGAATCCGGGCAGGGTCAGGGCCGCGCCTCCGAGCGCAGCGCGTTCGAGAAGCTCACGTCTGGTCAGCGGGCGGTTCATGCTTCCTCCTCTGGCGGGTCGACGACGAAGGTAACTCGGGGGCTCCAGCTCAGGGTCGTTTCGGCGCCGGGCTGAAGCACGGGCGCGACGCCGTCGTTCTGGACGTAGACGATCAGGACTCGGGCGGCGGTCTCGACGAGGTACTGGGTCGCGACGCCGACGTACGCGGTCTCGCGGACGGTGCCGGCGAGGCTGTTCTCGCCCTCGGCCGGCTCGCCGAGGCGGAGCTTCTCGGGCCGAATCCCGACGGCGACGCGGCCGGTGCGGCCGTCGAGCTCGGCCCCCACCTGGTCGCCCGTGTCGAGCCGTACGCGGCCGGGTCCGGCGACGTGGCCGAGCAGGAGGTTGGAGACGCCGAGGAAGCTCGCGACGAACGCGGTGGCTGGCCGCTCGTAGAGCTCCGTGGGCGGGCCCAGCTGCTCGATTCGCCCTCGGTTCATCACTGCGATCGCGTCCGCCATCGTCATCGCCTCCTCCTGGTCGTGCGTGACGTGGATGAACGTCAGGCCGAGGTCGTGCTGGATCGACTTCAGCTCGAGCTGCATTTGCTTGCGCAGCTTCAGATCGAGCGCCCCCAGCGGCTCGTCGAGGAGGAGCACCTGCGGGCTGTTGACCAGGGCGCGGGCGAGCGCGACGCGCTGCTGCTGCCCGCCCGACAGCTGGCGGGGCCGGCGCGGGCCGAGACCCTCGAGTCCGACGAGCCTCAGCATCTCCTCGACGCGGCCGCGCACCTGCCGCTTGTCCACCCCTTTTCGCCGGAGGCCGAAAGCGATGTTTTCGAAGACGGAGAGGTGCGGAAACAGCGCGTAGCTCTGGAAGACGGTGTTCACATCGCGCTTGTGCGGCGGCAGGCCGACCACGTTGTGGCCGCCGAGCTCGATCGCGCCCTCGTCGGGCTCCTCGAAACCGCCGATCATCCGCAGCGTGGTCGTCTTCCCGCAGCCCGAAGGGCCGAGGAGGGCGAAGAAGGAGCCGGCCGGGATCTCCAGCGAGACGCCGTCGACCGCGACGACGTTGTCGAACCGCTTGACGACTGCGTCCAGCCTGACGTCCGCGGGCATCAGGCGAGCTTCACGGCGACGTGCTTGATGCGGGTGTACTCCTCCATCGAGTAGAGCGACATGTCCTTGCCGTACCCCGACTCCTTGAAGCCGCCGTGCGGCATCTCGGAGGAGAGCGGGAAGAGGTGCTCGTTCACCCAGACGGTGCCGAACTCGAGTCGGCGCGCGGCGGACATGGCGCGGCCCACGTCCTGCGAGAAGACCGAGGCTGCGAGCCCGTAGCGGACGCCGTTTGCCATCGCGATCGCCTCGTCATCGGAGGCGAAGCGCTGCACGGTGACGACCGGCCCGAAGACCTCGTTCTGAACGATCTCCGAGTCCTGCTCGACGTCCGTGACGACCGTCGGCTTGACGAAGAAGCCGCGCTCACCCACTGCGGCTCCGCCCGTGACGACAGTGGCCTTCGCCTCCAGCGCGCGATCGAGGAAGCCGAGCACCCGCTCCTGCTGCTCACGCGAGATCACAGGCCCCATGTCGACGTCGTCGCCCTCGGCCGGGTCAGCGACCTTCATTGCCTCCAGCGCCTTGACGGTCTCCGAGAGCACGTCGTCGTAGATCTTCGAGTGGACGAGGATGCGCGACGATGCGGTGCAGTCCTGACCGGAGTTCCAGTAGCCGCCTATCTTGATCGCCTCGGCGACAACGGCGGGATCGGCGTCGTCGAGCACGACCATCGGCGCCTTACCGCCGAGCTCGAGATGCACGCGCTTCAAGTTGCTCTGCGCGGCGCCGGTCGCGATCAGCCTGCCCGTCTCGACGGAACCGGTCAGCGAGATGAGCCGGATCTCCGGGTGTCGCACCAGTGCTTCGCCGGCCGGGACGCCGTCGCCCGTGATCACCTGGAGCACGCCGGGGGGGAGGAACTCCTGCGCCAGTTCGACGAAGCGGAGCGTCGTCAACGGCGTCTGCTCGGCCGGCTTGATGATCTGGACGTTGCCGGCAGCGAGCGCCGGGCCGATCTTCCAGATCGCCATCATCAGCGGGTAGTTCCAGGGCGTGATCCCGGCGACGATCCCGAGCGGCTCGCGCCGGATAATCGAGGTGTAGCCCTCGACGTACTCGCCGGCGGCCTTCCCTTCGAGCGTGCGGGCGGCGCCCGCGAAGAAGCGCAGGTTGTCGGCGGAGAACGGCATCTCGTCGCCGGCGATCGACATCGGCTTGCCGACGTTCTGCGACTCGAGCTGCGTCAGCTCGTCCGCGTTCTCGTCGATCACGTCGGCGAGCTTCAACAGCAGCTCCATCCGATCCTTCGGCGTCTTGCCGCCCCACTCGACGTACGCCTTCCGCGCGGCCTCGACGGCGCGGTCCACGTCCTCGGCGCTCGAGCGCGGCACCTCGGCGATCACCTCGCCCGTGGAGGGGTTGACCACCTCCATCGTCTCGCCCGAGGCGGCGTCGACCCATTCGCCGCCGACGAAGTTCTTGTGCTGGGTGATCGCAACGCTCATGAAGTTGCTCCTTTCCGCGTCGGAGGCCCGGCGAATACCGGGCCTCCGACAATCGTACGCGTGCGGGCCCTACCGGTTCGTCGTGTTCTCTCCGCACATCCCCGGGCTCTCGCAGGGCGAGTTCCCGGTCACGGTCACCTTGCGGTTCCCGTTCGATTCCTGGGACAGGGTGAACTTCACCCAGGCCGTGTTGTTCGTGTAGTCCTGCTCGAGGAAGACCCGGGCCGCGTTCGCGGTCGAGACGAGGTAGTAGTCGTTTCCGTTCGGAACGCCCGTCAGGTCGACCTGCTGGCCCGTCGTCGCCTGGTGGTACTGGTCGACCCAGCCCGACGAGATGCCCTGGTAGCTCGTGTAGCAGTCGAAGAACACCCGCTCCGATGCCGGCGCGTTGTCGTCGAGCTTGTACCAATCGATCAGGCAGAAGGTCGTCTTGATCGAGTTGCCCCCCACGACGGGGCCGGTCGGGCTGCCCTGGCGCACTTCGAACAGCGCCACGTCGCCCATGTGCCAGTGGTTATGCGCCGGGTGGTACTCGAACTGGCTCGTCGGGAACTCCTGCACGACGTTGTAACAAGCCGTCACCTGCTTCGGCTGCTCGCCGCACTTGTAGTAGGAGCCGTTGGAACGGATCTCCTGGATCGCGGTCGTGACGCTCGTGGCCTGGTCGAGCGGCGGATCGGGGCGCATCGCCCAGGGCCCGGGGCCGGTGTTCGCGATCCCGTTCGAGAAGCGCAGGTACTCGCGCTGGTGCTCGTTGACGAGATTCAGATGCTTCGGCACGACCGTGCGCATGTCCGGATACAGCGCGGAGCTGTCTGTGGTGCCGCCGTACCGGCCGGCCAGTGCCGCCGCGACGATCGTCAGCGCGCCTATGAGAAACACGCTGAGAACCACGGAGCTACGACGCATACCTCTCCCCTTTCGAACCTTTCGACACGATGTCCGACAAGTGGTGATTGTCAGCAGATCGACAGCGCAAAGACAAGCGCCGCGCGGGCACAAGTGGATCGAGCCCTTTGGCCGTCGTGTCCAGGCTGCTCGCTCCGCCACGTTTCGGCGGCCACGCCGCTTCCGTTAGGGTCGGTCCGTGGGGGTGCTGTTACTCGTGGGAACGCGCAAGGGCCTGTTCCTCGTGCGCGGAGACGACGAGCGCCGCTCCTTCGAGGTCGAGGGACCGCTCCTGCCCGGCTGGTCGATCAACCATGCGATCGCCGACCCTCGCGACGGCAGCCTCTACGCCTGCGCCAACAGCTGGGTCTACGGCGGCACCGTGCAGCGCTCGACCGACCTCGGCAAGACCTGGGAGCGCTCCGAGGGTCTCGGGCTGCCCGAAGAGAGCGGCCTCAAGCTCTCGTCCACCTGGCATCTCGAGCCCGGACATGCCTCCCAGCCCGGGACGCTGTGGCTCGGCGGCGAGCCGGCCGTCCTCTTCCGCTCGGACGACCATGGGGTCACGTGGGACGTGAACGACGCCGTGCTCGGCCACGAGACCCGCGAGCAGTGGAACCCCGGCGCCGGCGGGCTAATCACGCACTCGATCACGCTCGACAAAGGGGATCCTAGGCGGCTCTGGATCGGGATCTCGGCGGCGGGCGTCTTCCGCACGGACGACGCAGGCGCGACGTGGCAGCCCGCGAACCAGGGCACCGAGGCGTGCTTCTTCCCGGAGAACCGCTTCCCGGAGGTCGGCCAGTGCGTCCACAAGGTGCTTGCGCACCCTGCGCGCCCGGGCCGGCTCTGGCAGCAGAACCATTGCGGCGTCTACCGTTCCGACGACGGCGGCGAGAGCTGGGAGGCGCTGCACGCGAATGGTCTCCCCTCCGAGTTCGGCTTCGGGCTCGCCCTCGACCCGTCCGACCCCGACACGGCGTTCGTAGTCCCGGAGGAGGGCGCAGAGAACCGCGTCACCTGCGGCGGCAAGCTCGGCATCTATCGGACGACCGATGCGGGGGCGAGCTGGAAGCTGATCGTCGCCGCGGAGCCGGCGTGGGCGGCCGTGCTGCGCGAGGCGATGAGCTACGACGACGAGGCGGTGTACGTGGGCGCACAGAGCGGCGACCTGTACGCGCTCCGGCACGACGAGGTGGTCGAGGCCGCGCGGCGCCTGCCGCCGATCCTCTCGGTCGAGGCCGCCGAGCTGCGGTAGCCGGTGGCGATCGTCTTCCTTCCAGGCTTGCTCGCAGCCCAGGCGGGCGGCCAGAAGCAGTTCGAGCTCGAGGCGAGGACGGTCGGCGACGCGCTGCGCGCGCTTCCGGTGGCGGATCTCGTGCTCGACGAAAGCGGCGATGTCCGCGCGCTCGTGCACATCTACGTCGACGGCGAGCGGGCGCACGACCTCGACGCGGCCGTCGGCCCGAAGGCTCAGATCCGCATCGTCGCCGCCATCGCCGGCGGCTAAAACGGACATGCCGGGGGTCTGACCCCGGACGTGTCCGGAAGGGCGGATGCGCTTCGCGCCGAAGGTCGCTCGCCGGCCGCCTTCCTGCGGGGGGGGCCGGACGAAGAGGACATGGCTGGGGTCTGACCCCAGCCATGTCCAGAAAGGGCGGGGTCAGCTGCCCTTGCCGACCTCAGTCGGTATGCCCGTGATCTTGCCGGCGGCGATCTGCTGCTTGATCTGCTCCACCGCCGCGATGTCGGCCTTCGGCACCTTCGGACTGACCTTGCCGATCCCGACGCCGTCCTCCTTGAGACCGAAAGTCGCGTTGCCGCCGCCCTGCCACGTCCCGTCCTGGACGGACTTGACGGTCAGGAAGACCGCCGAGTCGACGCCCTTCAGCGCGCTCGTCAGGATGTGCGCGCCGAGGAACGACTGGTCGGCGTCGACGCCGATCCCCCAGGCGGACCGCTCACCCGCTGCGTTCAGCGCGCCGAGGCCGCAGCCGCCGGCCACCTGGAAGACGACGCGCGAGCCGCGCGCAATCTGGTTCAGGGCCAGCTCCTTGCACTTCGCCTGGTCGTCCCAGTCCTGCGAGTAGTCGAGCAGGTGCTTGATCCCGGGCGCGGCCTTCTCGGCGCCGGCGAAGTACCCGGCGATGAAGCGGTCGACGGGGGGCTCCTTCATCCCGCCGACGGCGCTGATCACGTCCGCACCCGCAGCGCGCTTCTCTTCGAGCCCCGCGAGATAGCCGACGAGGTAGCCGGCCTCCTCCTCGCGGAAGAGCAGCCCCTGGACGTTCGCGGGCTTACCGGGCACGAAGGCCTGGTCGACGTCGATGATCGCGAACCGCACGTCAGGGTATTTCTGCGCGACCTTCCCGATCGCGTCGCCCTGCGCGAAACCGACTCCGATCACGAGGTCGTACCCCTGACGCGCGAGCCCGGTCATATTCGGGATGTACGCGGCCGCGGAGGCCGACTCGATCACGCGCGCCTCGACCCCGAGTTCCTGCTCGGCGCGCTTGACGCCCTTGAAGGCCAGCTCGTTGAACCCGTCGTCGTCGAGCTGGCCGAGATCGGTGATCAGGCCGACCTTCAGCGCCGCCCCTGCCGGTTCGGTCGCAGCGGTCGTCGAAGCCGCGTCGTTGTCGGAACCGCCGCACGCGGCGAGCGGGAGCACGAGTAGAGCCAGAAGTGTGAGTCGACGCAGCATTGCCGGGCCTTTCGGTATGGTTTTAGACTGTGAGTCGAAAACTACGGGACGATCGTACCACACCGCCGGAGCAGGTCGTGCTCGCCGTCGTGCTGCAGGTGCGGGATGGCCGGCTCCAGACGCTGCTGTGGCAACGCGCCCGCGAGCCGTTCGCCGGCGCCTGGTCGCTTCCGGGCGGAACTCTACGAGGAGAGGAGACGCTCGAGAGCTCGATCTTGCGGCATCTCGCGGCGAAAGTCGACGTGCGGGAGGTCGCCCACCTCGAGCAGCTCGGCTCATGGAGCGAGCCGGGCCGAAATCCCGCGCACAGAGAGCTCGCGACGGCGTTTCTCGGCCTCGCGCCGGCCGGCGTCGACCCCCGGCTGCCCGCCGACACAGCGTGGCATCGCGTCGACGACTTGCCGTTGCTCGCGTCCGACCACGGCGAGATCGTCCTCGCGGGCCGCGAGCGGCTCCGCGGCAAGCTCTCGTACACCAACGTCGGCTTCGCGCTCGCCCCACCCACGTTCACCCTGTCCGAGCTGCGCGATCTGTACGCGGCCGCCCTGGGGCATGACCTGTCGGCGACGAACCTGAAGCGCGTGCTGCTGCGCCGCAACGTGCTCGCGGCGGTTGGAGCGAGGCGCGAGCCGGGCCGTGCGGGCGGCAGGCCGGCGGAGCTGTATCGCTTCGGAGTCCGCCGGCTCGAGATCACCGATCCTTTCGCGACTCTCCGCCCGCCGGGGTAGACGATTCCCCGAATCGGGTGACGACTCCCGCGCGGGAGCGTGAATGGCGCCGTAAGCCGCCGTCCGCGATGACGAGTGCAGATGCTCTGCGGCCGTCTCCTCGTAATCCTCGCTGCACTCCTCTTCCCCGCGTCGGCTCTGGCGGGGGGTGGCAACTACGTCTTCGCCGGTGCGACGCCGGCCGAGCGGGCGACCGTTCGCGCCGCGCTCGACGCGAGCGCATTCGACTGGGGCGTCGTCCCGCAGCAGGTGACGATCCACGTCGGCCGCTACGGCGTCTCGCGCTCGACGCCGCGCCACGTCTGGCTCGACCGCGACCTCCTTCGCGCGGGCCGGTTCGCCTGGGCGACGGTGATGGACGAGTACGCACATCAGGTCGACTTCCTCTTGCTCGACCCCCTGCAGCGCTCCGTCCTACAGCAACGCCTGGGGAGCCGCTCCTGGTGCTACGAGGTTTCCGGGCTCGCCCATGGCGCTCACGGCTGCGAGCGGTTCGCTTCGATGGTCGCGTGGGCGTACTGGCCCTCGAAGGACAACTCCTACCGGCCCGAGTCGCGTTCGGACGAGTCCGCTGCGATGCCGGCGGCCGAGTTCCGGTCGCTCGTCTCGACCATGGTCGGCCCGCCGCGTTTCGCCCTGGCTCTTCCCTAGGCGATCAGAGACTGGCGAAGCGCAGTGGCTACGGCCTGCGTGCGCGTGTCGGAGTCGAGCTTCGTCATCGCCTTGCGCAGATGCGTCCGGACCGTCTCAGGCGAGATGAACAGCACCTTGCCGATCTCCTCGTTCGTCATCCCGTCGGCGAGCAGCCTCAGCACGTCGCGCTCCCGCTGGGTCAGGTTCAGCATCTTCCCCGTCGCCGCCGAGCTTGAGATCACTCCCGCGAGCACCGGATCGACGTACGTCCGGCCGGCCGCGACGAGCTCCACGGCGCGTACGACCTCCGCCAGCGGCGCCTCCTTCAGGACGAAGCCCCGGGCGCCCGCGTCGAGCGCCTCGGTGAGGAGCGCCCGGTCGCCGAACGCGGTGTAGAGGATGACTGCCGTGCCGGGCGCGGTCCTGGTGACGTGCCGCGCGACCTCGATCCCCGACATGCCTGGCATGCGCAGATCGAGGATCGCGACGTTCGGCTGATGCTTCTCGATCTTCTCCACGGCGTCGCTGCCGTCGCGCGCCCGGTCGGAGATCTCGATCCCGTGCTCGGCCAGCACGTCCGCCACTGCTTCGACAACGGCCGGGTGGTCGTCGGCGACGAGGCAGGTCAAGGTCTTCCGATCAGCCATTTGTCAATTCTGTCTGGAACGCGTGGATGGTGCGCCGGGATAGGATCGCGCCCGGGTCGATGACGTCGCTGCCGCTTTCAAACTGCCGCACTGGCCGGAGTCGATCATAAATCCAGCGGCCCACGTCGCCGACGAGGCGCTGCTTCTCCGCACGCTCGGCCTGCTCCTGCGCGGTGCGCTGCACGAGCTCTCGAACCCGCTCGTCGGACTGATCGGGTCGGCCGAGCTGGCTCTCACGGAGACCACGCCCGGGACGAAGCTTCACGACCGCGTCGCGCTGACGCAGCGCACCGGCCTCGAGATCGCCGGGATCGTGAAGGCGCTCCAGGCGTTCATCCGGCTTCAGGGGGAACCGCCCGCAGAGCTCTCCGTCGGCGCCGCTGCCGCCGATGCAGTGACGCTCGTCACGACGGTGCTGCCGACGCACGACGTCGAGCTCCGCTCCAGCGGCGATGCGACAGTCGTGGCCCGCCCGGGCGAGATCCGGCGTGCGCTCGTCGAGCTGCTCGTCGAAGCGCTGGCGCGGCCCGAGCGCGGGTCGTCCGTCGAGCTCGTCGTCGCCGCCGGTCTCGTCACCGCGACCGGCGGCGGACGGCTCGTGCTCTCCTAGGACCGAAGCTTCTCGCCCTGCGGATCGTAGAGCGGCTCCGCCGCGATCTCGCCCCGCACCCAGTCGCCGAAGATCTCGACCTCGACGGGCGTCCCTGGCGCGACGCTCGCTGCGGGCAGGTATGCGTACGCGATCGATC